>DASPWN010000236.1:0-2250 GCA_035637835.1 Actinomycetota bacterium
TCTTCACCTCAGTGTGATGATGGCGTTGCTCGGCGGGCTGGCTCACTTCTTCACTGCCCGGTCGCGAGGCCGTGGCTTGTCAACGAAGCGCCGCTCGCCGGGCACCCAGGACCAGCCGGCGTGACTTCATAGGAGCGTGGAGCGACCTCGACTGAGGCATGTCCTCCGGTTAGGTCCGAGAGAGGTCGCTTCCCCTTGGCAGGAAGGAGCCCGCATGGTTGTGATCGGGGTGGACGCGCACAAGCGCACGCACACCCTCGCGGTGGTGGACGAGATGGGCCGTTCGCTCGCTACCCGAACGTTCCCCGCCACACTGGACGGACACCGCGCTGCGCTCGGTTGGGCCCAGCGGTGGCCGGAGCGGGTGTTCGCGTTGGAGGACTGCCGTAATCTCACCCGCCGGCTCGAGGCCGACCTGATCAGAGCGGGCGAGGGAGTCCTGCGGGTCCCGGCGCGACTCATGGCGACGGCCCGGCGGACCGGCCGTGAGCTGGGGAAGTCCGATCCGATCGACGCCCTGGCCGCGGCCCGGGCGGCGCTTCGAGAGCCTGGGCTCCCGGTGGCCCAGCTCGATGGGGAGACCCGCAGGCTCCGGCTGCTCGTGGATCACCGCGAGGACATGGTGGGCGAGCGCACCCGCATGCAGAGCCGGCTGCGCTGGCATGTCCACGAGCTGTTCCCCGGGCTGGAGATCGCCCCCAAGAGCCTGGGGCGACTGCGCGTCATCGCCGCACTCGATCGACGGCTCCACAAGGTCGACGGCACCGTGGCCGCGATCGCCAGGGAGCTGCTCGGTCGGATCCGGGACCTCACGGTGCGCATCAACGAGCTCCAGCGGGAGACCACCCAGCTCGTGCGGCCTCTCGCGCCCAGCCTGCTGGCCATGCCCGGCTGCGGACCGCTGTCGGCAGCCAAGATCCTCGGGGAGGTGGCGGGGGCGGGGCGATTTCGGTCCAAGGCGGCGTTCGCCCGATGGAACGGAACGGCTCCCATCCCGGTGTGGTCGGGCAACGAGACCCGTCATCGGTTGAACCGCGGAGGGAACCGCCAGGTCAACGCGGCACTGCACCGCATCGCCCTCACCCAATGGCGCGGGGTGGGACCCGGTCGAACCTACGTCCAGCATCGCCTGGCTGCGGGAAGCACCAAGACCGAGGCCTTGCGTCTTCTCCGTCGTCGGCTCTCCGACGAGGTCTTCCGTCGCCTCCGGTCCGACGAGACCGCTATCACGAAGACGTCCTCGCGGGAAGGAGTTATTGCCGCTTGACATAGGAGCTTCGTCGAGACCATCTGGCTCCGCACGCTCTACGTCTCTTTCGTCATCGAGCTCTGGACGCGGCGTGTCCATCTGGCCGGCGTGACCGCGCACCCCGACTCCGGGTGGGTCACGCAGACTGCCCGCAACCTCGCCTGGGACCTGCCAGGGCGGGGAGGGTTTCGCTACCTGATCAGTGACCGAGACTCCAAGTACACGAGGAGCTTCGACGCGGTCTTAGCCACGGAGGGCATCGAAGCCATCCTCACCCCGGTCCGCGCTCCGAGGGCGAACGCCTTCGCCGAGCGATGGGTCCGCACCGTCAGACGCGAATGCCTTGACTGGACGTTCGTCCTCGGTCGGCGTCATCTCGAGCGGGCGCTCCGCGAATACCTCGCCCACTACAACGCCAAGCGGCCGCACCGCGGGATCGACCTGCGAGCGCCTGACTCGCCGCCGGATCCCCCCGCACTGGTTTCCAGCATGCAGCGCGTCCGAAGAAGCGACGTGCTGGGCGGTCTCATCCATGAGTACGAACTGGTCGCCTGATGCCAAATCAAGGCTTTCCGTGCCCTTCAGGGATATACCGATCAGGTCGCGAACATCCTGTCCCGCATCAGCGAGAAAATGGATGACCTAATGGCTGCGGTGAGGGCGGTCGAGAACGCCGTGGAAGCCTTACCCCACGACTAATCCTCAAGTCCGATTGATCAGACTGGTGAGACTTGGCGCGGGACTCGTCACGCAGCCAGCCGGACGCCGGTAGGTCCTGCCCTCGATTGTGACTTCTCCAGTCGCCGTCGCATCCCGGATGGCCTGTTTGCGGACCTGATCCTCCATGGTAGCCGGGGAGAGGAGCCTACATGTAACCGAGTTCGCTCCCGGCCTCGGCGAAGATCCGCATCCCGCGATCGATCTCCTCCCCCGTGAGGTACCAGCGGACCTTGAGATCCTCCACGACCATCTGGCCCTTTGCGAGGACCTTGTCGTACTCC
>DASPWN010000237.1:0-3539 GCA_035637835.1 Actinomycetota bacterium
CGCCCGGGCCCAGAGCTCCAGGTTGGCTCGTCGGAGCGTCTCGAAGAGCCGCAGCAGCTCGTCGGGATCCTCCGGGTCCTGGTGCAGCCGGTCGACCCACAGGTCCTGGTCGTAGCCGATCAGGGGTGGCTCGTCGTGGGCAACGATCCACCGGTACCGTCCCGCATAGACGATCTCCGCGTCCGTGGCATGCGCCAGGCACTCCAGTGCCGACCACTCGCCGGGCTCGGGCCGGACGGCAAGGAGGTCGCCAGATCGTTCGACGATCGATCGCCATTCCGCGAGCGTCGCGCGCTGCACCTCGGCCGGGTCGTCGTGGCCAAGGAGCGACAACAGATGGCGCTGGTAGCCAGACGGGTCGCCGATCGGGTCCGGCGTCGGAAGCGGCGTCACCGTGCCCGTCCGTCGACCGTGGCCGTTCGGGGATCGACGATGTCGTCCTGGCTGGCCAGCTGATCCTTGATGCGCGTCGCCCATCGGTAGACGGCCGCCGTCACGAGCAGGAAGACGATGCCCGACCCGATCAAGATGAGCCGGACCCGGTCATCGTTCCACACGAGCGACAGCACCAGGGCCGGAACGATCCACCCCAGGTTGTAGGCGATGTCGAACAGGCTGAACCCGCGGCCGCGGAAGTCGTCGGGGAGCGCCTGCTGCATGATCGTGTCCGCCGAGATCTTGCCCAGGAAGAACCCCAGCGCGCCGACGAACGTGATCGCCGAGTAGCCGGCGATCGTCTGGACCCCGCCGAACAGGATGACGCCGATCCCGAGTGCAACCATGGCCGACACCAGCAGCCGATACGGCGCGACCCGGTCCTTGAGCTTCTGCGCCAGCACCATGCCGATCGCCGCACCGATCGCCCCGCACGCCCCGGCGATGGCCACCACCGTCTTGTCCGAGTCGGAGCCCGAGAGTAGGTGGCGCGCTTCGAGGGCGAAGACCAGGGCCACGAATCCGAAGAACTCCATCCGCAGCGCCTGGAAGCCGGCCAGGCCGAGGGCAGCGGCCGGCCGGCCGAACACCTCGCGGAGGCCGATCGCGATGTCGCCGAAGACGCGGCGCACCTCCTCGCCGAACCGGGAGGTGCGCCGCTCGTACTCCAGGCGGTCGACGGAGCGCGCGACGATCGCTGCCAACAAGTACAGCGCAGCTCCGAGGAGCGCGACGATCCACGAGGGCGCGAGCGCCGTGCCCACCAGGGCCACCCCACCGCCCACGACCTGGAAGATGGCCCCGCCGGCCTGCGACAGGCCGTTCGCCTGGAGCAGGTCCCTGCCCCGCACGACCGCCGGGATGCCGGCCGACTTGATCGCCAGCAGGATTCGGGTGCAGGACAGCGCGACCAGGATCGCCAGGATCAGGACCGCATCGGGAAGGGCGTCGCCTGCCACGGCGAGCGCCAGGGCGGCCAGGGCGACGGCGGCCGCCCGGAACAGGTTCGACCGGATCAGCAGGAGCTTGCGGTCGTAACGGTCGATGAACGCGCCTGCGAACGGGCTGACCAGCGTGTATGGCACGTAGAGGGCGAGGACCACGACGAGCAGATAGCGGGCCGACGGCGCGCTGGCCACATCGAACCCCTTCTCGCCGCCGAAGGCGATGGACTTGGCCAGCGACGCCTGGACGATGCCATCGGCGGCCTGGGCCACGAATTGCGTCCCCATGAGCGCCGAGAAGCTTCGATTGGAGAACACGCCGAACAGCTCGGCGAAGAACCGCGAGGCGCCGGCGAACACCCGGTCGAGCCTCGGCTTGCCGGCCCGCAGGCCCACGGCCACCGCCGTGGCCAGCCCGAGTGAGATCCACCCGTCCGCGGTGGTGAACGGGGCCCGCCGGATCGCCACCCAGGCGATGGCCGCGATCACCGTGAGTGCGATCGAGATGCCGGGGACGAGAGCGACCTTCAACAAGCCGTCGTCGAGCTCGAACCACCTCGCCGCGATCAGCCCCGGGACGACGAGCAACAACGCCAGCGCGAACAGCACCCACAGCGTGTGGCCCAGGTTCCCGAAGATCCCGGGATGGTCCGCGTACAGCGCCGCGGTCTCGGCCTCCGCGGCGCGGGCAGCATCGAGCGTCTCCTGCGACGGGCTGGCCAGGTTCGGTCCGGTCACCACCGCGATGTCGTCGCCGATCCTGACCAGGTAGTCGGGCGGGGGCTCCTGGTCCAGCAACGCCGCGTTCTCCGTGTTCCCGTTGAACTGCCGGACCAGAAACACGACCGGTGGCTGCGGGTATGTCAGCTCCAGGGCCTGCACCTCGGCGAAGAAGCCGCGCGACATCTTGTTGTACGTCGGATCCGTGAGCTCCGTCGGTCGGCTTGCCAGGAAGTCCTGCACGCTGCCGAAGTAGGACATCGACCGTTTCACGGCGTCGCCGGGCAGCCCGGTCCGCGAGACGTTCGTGAACGTCTTCGCCCAGCCGTACGCCTGGTACGTGTCGCCGAAGTTCAGGATGAACACGACGGGGCGGCCGGGCTCGCGCGCCGCGACCGCGTTCGCCGCCGAGAGCGCCGTCCGAGTGGGCTGGTCGATCCATTGGTTGCTCGGCTTCGCCCACTGCGAGGCGTCGCGGCCCCGGACCCAGACGAACGCCATGGCCCCCACGAGGAGGGCAACGCCCAAGACGGCCACCACGCGGGTCCCGCCCCGGCGGTTCAGCAGCCACCGCACGGCCACCCAGAGCCCCAGTCCCAGGAGCGGCATGAGCGCCGCGGTCGCGTTCATGAACCGGTAGTACGGATACGTGCTCCCCGCGACCCAGCCGAAGACGCCAACCAGCGGCAACAGCCATAGCGCGGAGACCGTCCCGAACGTGTCGGCCGGCCGCCGGTCCTTCCGTGCCCGGTAGATCACCCACCCGATGGCCAGCAGGATGAGCGGGAACGTGATGAGGGGTTGGAGCGATCCGACCCACCCGCTCAGCCGATGGAGGAAGACCTCCTTCGTGTAGGGAGGAGGCAGCGCGGCGTCGGCCAGTGACCCCTTCACGCCCCACGGTCCGGCCAACCAGGACCCCAGCCCCAGGATCATCCCGGAGCCCACCGAGAGCAGGCCCGGGCCGTCCCGGCGAAGCGCAGAGGAAAGCGAGAACCGGCTGGTCAGGAAGTGCAGGGCGAAGGCCGCGAGGAGCGTGACGCCGAAGATCACGCAGGTCGTGGGGTGAGTGAACGCGGCGGCAATGCCGAACAGGAACAGCGCTGATCTCGCTCCCCACGACGTCTGGCCGGGCTCGTAGAACGCGAGGGTGAGCGACAGGAGGTAGAGGACCGTGATGTTGTCGAGGTATCCGACGTACGGCGTGGTCATGAACAGCGCCGCCGTGGCCATCATCACCAGCAGGAACAGCAGTGGGTCGCGGTGGCGCCGGTAGGAGAACGCCCCGAGCGCGAGGCCCGCGAGGATGGGTATGCCGATCATCATGAACGCGCTGAACGTGTACAGGTCGATGCCGGCCACCCGCTGCAGGACCGACCCGTAGAGCGGGACCACGACCCGGTACCCGCCGGAGAACATGCTGAACGGGCCCCACTCCCC
>DASPWN010000238.1:0-1835 GCA_035637835.1 Actinomycetota bacterium
GGGTGAGCGAGGGCCCGCCAGACCCCCGCGTCCACCGTGGACACTCGGAGCATCCGCTGCACCTTGCGGAACGCGAGGACAGCGTCGGCGGTGCGGAAGTCGTATCGACGGTCGATGTCCACCAGCCGGTAGTGGAGCTCCACCAGCCGCCGTTCCAGGAGCAGCACGAAGATCCCGCTCGACCCGTTCTCGAGCGAAGGCAGCGGTGTCGACGCGGGACCGTCGGTCGCCGTGCCTCGCAGGTGGTCCGGGTCGCCGAACGCGGCCCGGACCCGATAGGTCCCCGGTTCCTCGATGGGCAACGTCGTCCGAAACCCCCCAGCCGCGCCCATCACGGCGCTGCCGTCGGCCACCGGCTTGCCGTCCCGGGTGAGGGTGACGGCGACCGTCGCGCCCGCCACGGCGGGCCCGACGGTTCCGCGGACCGCGGCCTGATCGAACAGGCGGACCGATCCGAGATGGACCGTCACGACGGCTCGCACCCCGATCGACACATCCGGGCTGATGTCGTTGCCCCAGACCGCGTGCAGGGTCACGTTCGACCGTGGCGAGAGCGAGGCGGAGAAGTCGCCACCGGCCTTCGTGGTCGCGGTGGAAAGGAGGGCACCGGCTGCATCGACGATGTCGATGGCCTGTCCGCCGGCCGGAGGCGAGATCTCCCCCGTCAAGCGGACCGATCCACCGAAGTCGATCGTGGTGGCCGAGGCCGACAACGTGATCGCGCCCGACGCGGCGAGCGCGGAGGGAACCGTCACGCAGACGAACGCCAGCACGAGGAAGCCCCCGAGGACCGATCGCCTCATCGACCGCCGATCCTTGTCCCGCCCGCGTACGCGTGCAGCACCGGGTTGTGGCCCGGCCGATAGGGCACCTGGCGGAACGCCTCGCCCTCCAGGACCAGCAGGTCGGCCCGCTTGCCCACCTCGAGCGTGCCCGAGCGTTCCGCCATCCCAAGCACCCAGGCCGGGTTCAACGTGGAGGCGGTGAGCGCCTCGAGCGGTGTCAGCCCATACAGGGTGCAGCCGGTCGCCACCGCCTCCGGCATCGACAGCACGGGTGAGGTCCCGGGGTTGAAGTCGGTGGCCAGGGCGATGGCCGCCCCGGTCGCCACCAGTGTGCGGACCGGCGGGGGGACGGCGCGTATGAAGGCGGTCGAGGTCGGCAGCAGCACCCCGACCGTCCCCCCCTCGCCAAGCGCCCGAACGCCCTCGTTGCTCACGTTGTTCAGGTGGTCGGCGCTCTTGGCCCCCAGCTTGACTGCCTCTTCGGCGGCCCCCGAGGGCCCCAGCTGGTCGGCGTGGCATCGAACCGGGAGGCCGACGGCGGCGGCCGCCTCCGACACCGCCCGTAGGTCGTGGGGGGTAAACGCGATGTCCTCGACGTAGACATCCACCGCGTCGCACAGGCCCTCGGCGGCCGCGGCCGGGATCAGCTCCGTGCAGGCCCTCCGGACCCAGTCCTCTCGCTCCATCGCCTCCGGCACGGCGTGGCAGGCCAGGAGGGTCACCGTGGTTGCCTGGGGTGCTTCCTTGGCCAGCCGTCTGGCCAGGCGGGCCTGGCGAAGCTCGCCCTCCACCGAGAGGCCGTACCCCGTCTTGAGCTCCATCGCGGTGGTGCCGTGGTCCGCCATCTCCGCGACGAGCGGCCGGCAGAACGCCATCACCTCGTCGTCGGAGGCTTCGGCGAGGAGCCGGGCGCTGCGGTAGATCCCGCCCTCGCCGTGCAGCTCGCGGTAGCTCCGGCCGGCCAGCCGGAGCTCGAACTCGTCCGCCCGCCACCCCACGAACGGAAGGTGCGTGTGGCAGTCCACGAACCCCGGCGCGATGGTGCAGCCC
>DASPWN010000239.1:0-3543 GCA_035637835.1 Actinomycetota bacterium
GCATCCACCTCGGCTCCGGTGGCCCCCACCCGTACCGCGTCGATGCCCGCCTCCTGGGCCGAGCGCACCAGGTCGTGGAGGTCACGGAGCCGGTCGGGGGGCTGGCCGAACGCGAGCGTCCGGGTCATGTCGGCGTGGTACCCGTTCACGAGGGCCCCGAAGTCCATCTTCACCACGTCGCCCCGAGAAAGCGGCCGGCCGGTCGGTTCGTGGTGAGGCTCGGCCGCGTCCTCTCCGAACGCCACGATCGTGTCGAATGCCGGACGCTCCGCCCCGGCACGGCGCATCTCGACCTCGAGCTCGAACGCCAGCTCGCGCTCGGTGATCCCCTCACGCAGCCTCCCCACGACGGCATCGAAGGCGTCGTCGGTGGCGCCCTGGGCCCGCTCGAGCGCGGCGAGCTCGTCTGAGTCCTTCACCCATCGCTGGCGTTCGACCTCGCCGCCAACCGGGACGAGCTCGATCCCCTTTGCCAACGCTCGGAGCTCCTCGTAGGAGCGGAACGTGACCCCGTGGGATTCAAATCCCAGCCGCCCAACGCCAAGGCGCCGGGCGGCCCGCACCACCGGCTCGAGGAACCCATCCAGGTACGTGAGCCGCTCCAGGTCGGGGACCTCGTGGCGGCCCTGCTCCGTGTAGCGGCCGTCGGTGAAGAAGGCAGCGTCACTCGGAGTGAGGAGCAGCTGGCCGTTGGACCCGGTGAATCCCGTCAGGTACCGAACGTTCGGCAACCGGGTGATCAGGAAGCCATCCGCTCCGAGCTCGACCAGCCGGGAGGCGAGCCGGGCGCGCCTCAGCCGGTGATCCACGGCAGCGCCTCGAGCGCCAAGTGGTAACCGCCGGCGCCCACCCCAGAGATGGTCGCCCGGCACGCCGGCGAGATCACCGAATGCCGGCGGAACTCCTCCCGGGCGTAGATGTTGGTCATGTGAACCTCGATGACCGGTGCGCCGCAACCCTCCACGGCGTCGCGGAGGGCATAGGAGTAGTGAGTGAGCGCGCCGGGGTTCACCACCACGGCACCAAACCCCTCCGCCGCCGCTCCGTTCAACCAGGCCACCAGGTCGCCCTCGTGGTCGGATTGCCGCCATTCGACCTGGTGTCCCGATGACGTCGCGTGCTTCCCCACCTCGTCCATGATCTGGGGAAGGGTCGCCGTCCCGTAGCGATCGGGGTCGCGGCGGCCGAGCGTCCCCAGGTTCGGCCCGAACAGGAACAGGACCTTCATCGTCCGGCCCGCCGGTCCGCCGGCCGGTTGGCTCATCCTGCCGCTCCCATCTCCTTCAGGACGGTCACGAGGACCTCCTCGGGCACCTCGTCCACCACGACGGGACGTCCCACGTCCTCCAGGAGCACGAACCGGATGCCTCCCCGGTACTTCTTGTCCATCCGCATGGCACCGAGGATCCGGTCGCTCGCCGGGAGCCGCCCGTCGGGCTCCAGGCCCAGGGGGCTCAACGTTCGGACGTGCCTGGCCGACAGTCCTGGACGTGCCGTCCCGAGCACCTCGGCCAATCGCGCGGCGAACGTCATCCCCACGGCCACGGCCTCGCCGTGTGACCGGCCGGAGAACTCCTCGAGCCGTTCCAGGGCGTGACCGAGCGTGTGCCCGTAGTTCAGGACCAGCCGGGCTCCCAGGTCGCGCTCGTCCGCGGCCACGAACCGGGCCTTTGCGCGGACGCACCGGGCCACGATGTCCTCCATAACGACGGGATCCCGGGCCAAGACCGCGTCGAGGCGGCCCTCCATGAGCTCGAGGAGCGAGGGCTCGAGGGCCAGGCCGTACTTGGCCACCTCGGCCAGTCCGGACCGGAAGTCCCGATCCGCAAGGGTGGCGAGCGTGGCCACGTCGGCCAGCACAGCCACCGGCTGGTGGAACGCGCCGACCAGGTTCTTCCCCTCGGGAAGGTTCACTCCAGTCTTCCCTCCGATGGCCGCGTCCACCTGTGCCGTGAGCGTCGTCGGGACCTGGATGAACCGCACCCCGCGCATGTACGTGGCGGCCACGAACCCCGCCAGGTCGCCGACGGACCCGCCGCCGAGCGCGATCACCACGTCGTCGCGATGGGCCTCCTGCGTGGCCAGCTGGCGGTGCAGGGCAACCACGGTCGGGAGCGACTTGGCCTCCTCTCCGGCCGGCACGCCCAGGTGGACCACCCGCAGCCCCAGGGGCTCGAGACCAGCGGCGAGCTCCTCCAGGTAGGCTCCGGCCACCGTCGGGTCGGCCACCACGAACCCCTTCTCGGCCTCCCCGAGCTCCGGCAGGCAGGTCGCGGCCTCCTCCAGGATGCTCGGCCCGACGACCACGTCGTAGCTCGAGCTCGCGACGGCCACGGTCACGCGGACCACCGGGTGAGCTCCTTCTCGATGGCCTCGGCCACCTCGTTGGGCGGGGCGCTTGCCTCGACGACGTGGGCCGCGAACTCGCGGTACAGCGGCTCGCGGTCCCGGAACAGCCGCTCGATATCGGCCTCCGCGTGGATCAGCGGGCGGTCGGACGACGGCGACACCCGTTCCTTCAGGACCGCCAAGGGCACCGACAGGAACACCACCTCGCCCGTGGCCCGGAGCGTGACCCTGTTGGCCGGCTCCAAGACGACGCCCCCTCCGCATGAGACCACGGAGGGGTCGTGGGCTGCGGCCTCGGTGAGGGCGGCCGCTTCGAGCTCGCGGAACCGGGGCTCGCCCTCCGCAGCGAAGATGTCGCGAACCGACCTGCCCGCGGCCCGCTCGATCTCGGCGTCGAGCTCCAAGAACGAGACGCCGAGTCGCCTTGCCAGCTCGGGCCCGACGGTCGACTTGCCGGATCCCGGCATCCCCACGAGGTAGACGATCATGGTAGGGCCGCGACGTAGCCCTCGAGGTTGCGCCGAGTCTCGGGGAGCGAGTCCCCGCCGAACTTCTCCAGGACGGCCTGTGCCAGCACGAAGGCCATCGCGGCTTCTCCCACGACCCCTCCCGCCGGCACCGCGCACACGTCCGTGCGCTGCTTGATCGCCACGTCCGGCCCCCCGGTGGCGAGGTCCACGGTGGACAGGGGCTGGGGGACCGTGGAGAACGGCTTCATGGCCGCACGGACCCGGATTGGCTGGCCCGTGCTCATGCCGCCCTCGATCCCGCCGGCCCGCATGGAGGTCCGGGACAGGCCCGCGCCATCTACCACGATCTCGTCGTGGGCCTTCGAGCCAAGGCGCTCGGCGGTGGCGAACCCGTCGCCCACCTCCACCCCCTTGACCGACTGGATGCTCATGAGCGCAAGGGCCACGAGAGCGTCGAGCTTTCGGTCGGACTGAACGTGGGACCCCAGGCCGGGCGGACAGCCATAGGCGATGACCTCGAAGACCCCGCCCACCGTGTCCCTGGCTCGTCGGACCCGGTCGATCTCCTTCACCATGGCGGCCGAGGCCTGGGCATCGAAGCACCGGACCGGCGAGGCGTCCACCTCCTCTAGATCCTCCGGGCCGGGCGGCCTAGCGTCGCCCGGCACCGCGACCGTCCCGATCCGGACGACGTGGGAGAGCACGCGGATGCCGAGCTCGGCCA
>DASPWN010000240.1:0-2555 GCA_035637835.1 Actinomycetota bacterium
TCTCATCGACATGCCAGCGATCCCCGATGACGTGCTGTCGAGGCCGAGCCGCCTCCGCGAACTCCGGGGCGAACCGCTGCACCACCGGTAGATGCTCACGTGGTCCACCTCGATGCCGCGTTCCGCGAGGAGCTCTTCCACATCCCGGTAGGACAGGCTGTAGCGCAGGTACCAGCGGACGGCCGGGGTGATGACCTCCGGCGGGAACGGGGTACCCGGCGAAGGCCGAGGCGGGCACCGGTCGGGGACGAGGGTGGCAGCGTGATGTCATCGCACGAGTGTCCCTGATGCGACGCCGCGACGCGCAACGCAACAGCGCCTTCCGGGCAGACGTGGGTTCGTACGCCTATCGGTCCGCCTTCGCGATCGGGAATCGAACCAGTGGGCTAAGTCAAGTTCGCGGCAGGTGCCCTACGGAGCGAGCCCGCGGCATCGAGTCGCACTCGGCACAACTCAAGCCAAGGAATAGGTCGCCTCTACCTGGACAAATGCGCCTAGCGAACGTCTCCCCTTTCGTTCGGTTCGCCCCGGGGGCACCACCCTCTGTCGTGCTCCGGGTGATGCTGGACGTTCCGGAGGACCCGCACGGGACGACCCTCGCACCGCCTGTGTTGGCCGTGGGAAATCTGACGGTCGCCTGCGACCGCTCCTCCGACCAGAGCCAGTCCGCGGGACGCCTCTCGCAGCCGCTTTCGGCGAGGTCGCAGGAGTTAGATTGGGCGAATGAACGAGGGCTGATGCTCGCCTGACTGGAGGCGCCTTGATGAAGCGAGCTCACCGGACCACCTCCGAGCCCTCAGCCGAGCGCCACCCGGAGAGGGCGCGCGAATACGATCGCGATGTCCAGTCGGTCGCATATTTCAACGACGCGGTCTTTGCGATGGCGATGACGCTCTTAGTTGTGAGCATCAGGGTTCCTTCGGGAACGTCGGCCGGCACGCTCGGCCGCGCCCTGCGCGGTCTCGGGTCCTCATTCGCGAGCTACGGAATCAGCTTCATCGTGGTTGGCTTCGACTGGCTCGGCTACCATCGCCAACTCCGTTTCATAGAACGCTTCAAGGGAGCGGCGCTGGTCATCCGACCCGCTGTTCTTGATGAGCGTTGCATTTCTTCCCTTCACTTCCCTATTGCTGAACCAGTACTTCGGCTCTGTCTCCGTGATCTTCTACGCGCCGAGCATGGCCGCAACCGGCCTCCTGCTCGGGATGCTCTGGATCTACCCCGCACGGCGACGACTCCTGAGGAACGTCGAGGCGCGGCTGAACCGCTACTACACGCTTCGCGCCCTGTACCCTCCGGCTGATCTTCCTGCTATCGATTCCGGTCGCGGTGCCGGCCCCCAGGCACCTGAGTACGCCTGGATCCTCGTCTTCATGGGCCGGCCTCTGCTTCGGCGCGTCGCCTACCGTTGAGTCACCGGGGCCGTCGGGGCGCCCTCCGCACGGTGAGCCTCAGCACCGCCCTCCTGGGCTGACGGGTGATTCGCCGATGAAGAGAGTGCTAAGGGATTATCAGGAGCCAGTCGAACATGGTCGATGGTGAGGGTTCTAGGAAGGAGGTGCCCGCCCGCCATTGGTAGCTGTCACTAAAGCGTCCGGTACGGGGTGTCACGCATCTCCCCGGAACGCACAAGCAGCTGTGATGTCCGAAAACATGCCTGACAGATCGTTCCGGACACATCCCTTACAGGTGTTCCGGACACATCCCTGACACCACCCACACTGGTCCCGCCTTCCCCAGCAGCACGGGGGAGGTGGGCATGAGCTTGAGGGTGGTGACCATGGCCGAGCTCAGGTTGGAGGTCCTCCTCGAGCCGGAGAGGACCGGTCAGGCGGTGGCGGAGGTGTGCCCCGCGACGACGAGCCCTATCTGCGGTCGCTGGCGGGGAGAGGACCGTTCGGGAAGCGATGTTTTGGCGCCCCGCAGGCGCCCCCCCTCCGATCCTTGGTCTTCGACATCGGCTATTGGAACACCGCACCGCTTATAGCAAGTCGATGGATTGGTCGACCCAAACCCTCCTCGGCTGACTCTGCGAGACCCTCCATGGATCGGGGGAAGCTATGGAACTATTGATGGATGCGCTCTATGACTCCTGTCCCGCGAGCTCCACCGGGGGCGTGTCGGGCGACACCGGCGTGTGCTCGAACACGATCTCGTCATCGCGGGCGTGGACGATGACGGTCTCTCCGGCCTTGAACTCCTTCCACAGGAGCTTCTCGGACAGCGGATCCTCGACCAGGCGCTGGATGGTCCGGCGGAGGGGCCGAGCCCCCAGCGCAGGGTCGTAGCCTTTCTCGGCGAGGTGGTTCTTCGCGTCGTCGGTCAGCTCGATCTCGACGTCCTTGGCCTTCAGTTGTTCGCGGAGCCGCTTCATCATGAGGTCCACGATGGCCTTGACGTCCTCGCGTGACAGGGAGTGGAACACGATGACCTCGTCGATCCGGTTCAGGAACTCGGGCCGGAAGGAGCGCTTCAGCTCCTCCATGACCCTCTCCTTCATCCGGTCGTACGTCATCTGCTCGTCGGCCTTGGCGGCGAACCCGATGCTCGCCCCC
>DASPWN010000241.1:0-1886 GCA_035637835.1 Actinomycetota bacterium
GATCTTCGACAGCGGGACGATCACGCGGTTCTGCTCGGCGTGCAGCGGGGTGATCATCGATCCGTCGGAGGCGAACACGAACGAGGTCTGCGGGAGCACCGGCGCCTGCGCCAGCTCCTGCTTCAGGTCGGGAAGGTTACAGGCCGACGCGGTCAGAGCCGCCAGGATGAGCCCGAGCGCAAGGGGACGCCGGGAGGGGTTCATGGCCGGCCAATCATAGCCACGGCCCTGTATCCGCACTGGTAGCATCGCGAATCCGATGGCCTCCTCCGCGCTCCCTCGCCTGTTGGCCGGCGCCGCCGACGTCATCCCCCGGGACGGCCTGCAGGACAAGCTGTCCCTGGGCCGTCCCCTTCGGGTCAAGTTGGGCATCGACCCATCCCGGCCCGACCTTCACCTCGGCCACGCGGTCGTCCTTCGAAAGCTCCGGCACTTCCAGGACGCCGGCCAGGTGGCCGTCCTCATCGTGGGGGACTTCACCGGCCGGGTGGGCGATCCCTCGGGCCAGTCCGAGACCAGGCCGTTCCTCACCGAGGAGGAGATCGAGATGAACGCCACCACCTATCTCGAACAGGCCGGCACGGTGCTCGACATGAGCTCCGCGGAGGTCCGACGGAACTCCGAGTGGCTCGCGGAAATGGGGATGGCCGACGTGCTTCGGCTCACGTCTGCCTACACCGTGGCTCGCATGCTCGAACGCGACGACTTTCGAAAGCGGTACGAGGAAGGAAAGCCCATCAGTGTGGTGGAGTTCCTCTACCCGTTGATGCAAGCGATGGACTCCGTGGCCGTTCGGGCCGACGTCGAGCTCGGCGGAACCGACCAGACCTTCAACCTGTTGGTGGGGCGGGACATCCAGCGTGCCTACGGACAGGACCCTCAGGTCGTCCTCACCATGCCGCTGCTCGAGGGGATCGACGGCGAACGCAAGATGTCGAAGTCATTCGACAACTGGGTGGCGCTCACGGATCCACCGGAGGAGATGTTCGGCAAGCTCATGCGGATCCCCGACCACCTCATCACCAAGTACCTCCTGCTCGCCGCGGACCTCGACCCCTCGGAGGTGGCGAGGATCGAGGCCGGCATGGTCAACGGAAGCTTGAAGCCGGTGGAGGAGAAGCGCCGCATGGCCCGGGCGGTGGTGGACCTGTACAAGGGCCCAGGCGCCGCGGCCGAGGCCGAGAAGCGGTTCGACCGGGTCCACCGGGAGCGTCAGGCCCCGGAGCAGATAGAGGAGGCGGAGATCCCCGCGGAGGCTGCCAAGGGGAAGGACGGGCTGATCTGGCTCCCTCAGCTCATGGCGACCCTGGGCCTGGCTCCCTCCAACTCGGCGGCCCGCCGCCTGATCGAGCAGGGAGGCGTGCGCCTGGACGGGGAGCCGGTGACCGACCCCACGGCGAAGTATCCCCTGGGGGACCTCAAGGGAAGGGTGCTGCAGGTCAGCAGGCGCCGCTTCCTCAGGCTCCGCTGAGCGGTCCGCGGCGGGCAGCTCACCCACCTGGGGGTCCGTGGGGCTCGTTGCCGTCCCGTTCCCGTGCTACCATTACGACCCGTTGGCGCGGACCCTTCCTGAAGGTTCCCACCTTCTGGTTCGCTGCCCGCACCTTGAGAACTGAACAGTGTGCCAAAAGCCAGTGCGCTTTCCCGTCAGCTGGGAGGCGCGATTCGTCGCGTCCTTCTCCAGCAGACGGTTCGTACGAACCACACCAGGAAGCGATCCCGGCCCTCGGGCCGGTTCGTGAACTTCTACGGAGAGTTTGATCCTGGCTCAGGACGAACGCTGGCGGCGCGCCTAACACATGCAAGTCGAGCGAGAACCCGAGGAGGGGTAACCCTTCTCGGGGGAGAGCGGCGAACGGGTGAGTACCACGTGGGCAACCTGCCCC
>DASPWN010000242.1:0-3732 GCA_035637835.1 Actinomycetota bacterium
TCCCGCAGCACCCCATCCACATCCCGGATGACTCCAGGCTGTACGCCGACGTCACCGCGCAGATCCCCCCGGTAACCAGCCCGAGCGACTGCCTGAGTCTGTCAGACGTCTGCCAGGCGACCACCGAGCCCGGCCCCCCCGCAGGTACCAGTTTCCTGGGGATGAACCTCCTGTGTTCGGCCAAGGAGGCGGGCAACCCGAATGCCACCCTGGTGGACAATCACAAGATCGACGGTAAGCAGATCGTCTACCGGGTCGATTGCGGGAGCGGAGCGGCCACCAGGGTCCCCTACTACCTCTTCGTGGTGTTCATGTTCGGAACCACCTACTTCCAGCAGCGCCAGATGCAGAAGGCCAGCCCGCCCGGGGCCTCGTCCCAGCAACAGCAGGCCCTGCTCAGGTTCATGCCAATCTTGTTCGGGGTCTTCGGATTCTTCTTCCCGGCGGGGCTGGTCGTCTACTGGACGACCTCGAACCTGTGGCAGATCGGCCAGCAGTACTTCATGCTCAGGACCCGACCCTCGGCCGAAGAGCTCGCGGCCCGCGCCGATGGCAAGAAGGCCAAGAAGGGTTTCATGGCGTCCCTCATGGATCGGGCTTCGGACGAACGCCAGCGCCGAGAGGGACCAACGGGGAAATCCAGTGGGGAGACCAAGCCGGGACCGGCCACCCGGCCGACCCCACCCCCCAAGAAGCCCGGTTCGGGAGGCAACGGTGGAAGAAGTCGAAAGAAGCGCCCCAAGCGTTGAGGAGGCTATCGAGTCCGCCCTGGCGGAGCTCGGCGCCACCGAGCAGGAAGTGACGGTGCAGATCCTCCAGGAGCCTCGGGCCGGGTTCGTGGGGGTCGGGTCTCAGGAAGCTGTGGTACGGGTTCGGCTGCAGGCTCGGCGTGAGGAAGCCTCGGAGGAGGATCTGGAGGAGCAGGCCGAGATCGCCGCCGACTTCGTCGAGGGCTTGCTCATGCGGATCGGGCTCATCGCCGAGGTGCAGCCCCAGGTTGACGACGGGACGATGTACCTCAACGTCGTGGGAGGAGAATCCGAGGACGATGAAGAGGACATGGGCCTCCTGATCGGCCGGCATGGCCAGACGCTTGACGCGGTCCAGGAGCTGACCCGGGTGGTGGTTGGTCACAAGACGGGACTCCGATGCCGGGTCATCGTTGACGTCGAGGACTACAAGAAGCGGCAGCGGGCCAGGCTGGCCTCCAGGGCTGTGGAGGTAGCCAGGCGGGTGGCCCGAACGGGCCGGGAAGAGGCCTTGGACCCCATGAATGCTTATGAGCGCAAGGTGGTGCACGACGCCGTGACCGAGGTATCGGGGGTCGAGAGCTCCAGTCGCGGTGAAGACCCCGATCGGCGGGTCGTGATCCGGCCGCGGAGCTGAGAGACAGGTCCTAAGGGTCGCGTTTCACGTGAAACATCCCCCGGGCCGACAGGCCACCGAGGACCCCTCCGCGTTGATCGACTCCGCGGCCGAGCTGGGCATCGATCTCATTGGGAATCAGGCAGACGCCCTCCTGCTGTTCGAGCTCCTGCTCCTCGACAAGGCGATCCCCCTGGGCTTTGTGGCAGAAGGGGACCGGACCACGATCAGAGAGCGCCATATCCTCGACTCGTTACGGGCGGTGCTCGCGCTCGAGGGGTCCGACACCAACGCCCTCGACCTTGGTTCCGGCGCTGGACTTCCGGGGATCGTGGTGGCCATCGCCCGCCCTTCCTTGCGGGTGGGACTGGTGGAGGCCAGGGGCCGAAGGGCCGCCTTCCTGGAGCTCGCCGTGGAGCGACTGGGGCTGCCCAACGCGGTCGTCCTGGCCAGGCCAGCGGGTCGGCTCGAGGGGGTGGTGGACATCTGCTTCGCCCGAGCCCTGGCCGCACTCTCTGAAGCCTGGAACCTCGCACGCCCCCGCCTTCGGCCTGGGGGCCGGCTCGTGTATTTCGGTGGGCAGGGCTTCCGCGAACCCGAGCAGATGCCCGCCGATGCCTCGTCGTTCCGCCTGCTCCGTACACCTGCACTTGCAAGCTCCGGGCCGCTCGTTATCATGACCCTGCAGTGACCGCATGCGGCACCTCCACGTCCGGCGAATGAGGGCCACACGGATGGGTGGGTGCAGCACCCTGCCGGCGAAACTCGGTCTGGGAGCCAAGATCTGCCCTCCGGGAGACGAGCCGAGAGAGTGAACCGACCCTCCAGTCCAGCCGAGGCACAAGAGCACGGGCATCGCCGCACAAGGGTGATCGCCGTGGCCAACCAGAAGGGGGGGGTGGGGAAGAGCACGACCGCCGTCAGCCTCGGTGCCGCCCTGGCCGAGATGGGGCGTCGCGTGCTGGTTGTGGACCTCGACCCCCAGGGCAATGCCTCCACCGGGCTGGGGATCCGCCATGACGCGCGGAGAGTAACCGTCTACGACGTGTTGGCCAACGACGCTCACATCATGGAGGCGGTGGTCCAAACCCCAGTGCCGAACCTCTTCGGCATCCCGTCGACCATCGATCTGGCAGGAGCCGAGATCGAGCTCGTCAGCCAGTTTTCCAGGGAGCTGAAGCTCCGAAAGGCCTTGGAGCCGCTCCGCGAGACCGGCTTCGACTTCGTGTTTCTTGACTGCCCTCCCTCGCTCGGCCTGCTCACGGTGAACGCAATGGCCGCCGCCGAGGAATTGATCGTCCCCATCCAGTGCGAGTACTACGCGCTCGAGGGCCTGGGTCAGCTGATCAAGAACGTCCGGCTGGTGCAGCAGAACGTCAATCCGGCGCTGCGACTGAGCGGCATCGTGATGACCATGTTCGACCCTCGCACGAAGCTCTCGGAGCAAGTGGTGGAGGAGGTCAGGAGGTACTTCGGGGATCGTGTGTACGACACCATCATACCCAGGACGGTTCGGCTGTCGGAGGCGCCCGGATTCGGGCAGCCCATCACGGTGTACGACCCTCGATCTAGTGGGGCCAAGCGATACCGGGAGCTGGCCGGCGAGGTGGTCGAGAAGGAGCCGGCCGAGGAGCCCGTCCCGCTCATGGACAACCTGCCCTCCGTGATTCTCCCTCCGCTCGAGCCGGTCCCGATGACCGCCCCTCGTCCCCTCCGTTCCGAGCCATCCGGCGAGCTCACAGTCCGCGGTGGACCGTCGGAGACGGGCGGCGACGGCAAGGCTCTCGCCGGTGAGCCCACAGACGACGTGCCCGATGAGGAGGAGAGACAGCTGAAGATGACGGCAGGTTCGGCGGGAGCTTCCGGGGAGGTCGGGGCTCCGGTCCAGACAACCGCAGCTGGAGGTCGAGCCTCGGGTACGAATGACGCGGCGCCTCCCGCAAAGCCTGAAGTGCAGGTTCAGCCGGATGCCAGGGAGCATCAACCAGCCGAACAGCAGGCCGAGCAGGCACGGGCCGCTGGCCAGGCCGGTCAGCAGGAGGTCGAGTCCTTCCCGGGCGTTGAGGACCAGAAGCGTCGATGGAGCCTGTTTCGAAAGGGAGGCAGGGGATGAAGCGAGGGGGGCTGGGGCGAGGCTTGTCGGCGCTGATCCCGGGCGCGGTTGAGGAGGGAGCGGGGCTGCTGGAGATCCCCGTGGGGGCCATCGGGCCCAACCCCCGCCAGCCCAGGACGACGTTCCAGGACGAATCCCTGGATGCCCTAGCCGTCTCGATCAAGGAGGTAGGGGTCCTTCAGCCCATCGTCGTTCGACGGGGTGACACCGGGTTCGAGCTCATCGCCGGGGAGCGGCGCCTTCGGGCGGCCAAA
>DASPWN010000243.1:0-17948 GCA_035637835.1 Actinomycetota bacterium
TCCACTTCACGGGACGCGACCTTGACCCGCTCAATTTGCCGAGCGTATGGTTCCCTCAGTCGCTGTAGGCCGATAGGGGGCCTCCGGGTCCGGGACAAGAGGGGGAAGACATGCGCCGAGTCACGGCCATCGCATCGATCTCCGTCGTTCTCGTGCTCTCGATCGGAATCACCGGTTGGGCCGCCAACAGCCAGACACGCGTGGGCACTACGCACCCAACGTGGTGGGCGAAATACCTCGCCGTCTCATCTCGCGCCGTCGAGTCCTCGCAGGTGACCGTCACACCGAGCGTCAGCGTTGGGGCAAACGTCGACGTGAGCAACGAGGAGGGGCCGCAGAGCGAGACATCCATCTCGATCAACCCGTCCAACCCTTCCCAGATCGTCGCTGGATCGAACGAGATCTTCAGGCTGCCGATGCGCGGGTACTTCTCGAGCGACGGTGGGAACACATGGGGAGGTGTGGACCTTCCGCTGCCACCGCCGATCAACGCGAATGGTTTCGACTTCGGATCCGACCCCGGCGTGGCCTGGGACACTCGGGGGAACGTCTTCTATTCCTATATCGTTGTGTTCTTCAGTCCGACCGGGAAGATCACCGGAAGCGAGGTCGCTGTGGCCCGCTCCGCGGACGGCGGACACACGTGGACCGCTACCTTCTTCAACCAGTCCGGAGGCCGCGGCAAGTTCAACGACAAACCGATGATCACCGTTGACACGAATCCTTCCAGTCCGTTCCGGGACACCGTCTACGTGGCCTGGGACACCACCCCGGTCGCTCCACCCGGTCCCAGCAGCACGGGCGTAAAACTGAGCCGCTCGACCGATGGTGGTCGAACCTTCAGCCCCCCCGTGGACGTCAGCCCAACGGGTGGAGGGCAGCGCTTCGGTATCGCCGCCGATCCCTTCGTAGCGCCCGACGGCAGCGTTCACGTGGCCTGGAACGACATCTCATCGAATATCGAGCAGGCGAGCTCGACGAATGGGGGCGCGTCCTTCGGGCCCCCCCACGTGATCTCCCCCACGAACGTAGCCATCGCCACCGTGATCCCCGCTCAGAACAGTCGCGGTGTGCTGATCACTCCGGCGTGCGGCGCGGACGCGAGTTCGGGTCCAGCCCGCGGGACTCTCTACTGCTCGTGGGTGGACGAGAATGGAGGGAGCGGATTGGATGTCTTCGTGTCCCGATCGACCAACGGAGGCGCCACTTGGAGTGCCCCAGTCATCGTGAACGACGACCCGACCGGGGTGGCGAACGATCAGTTCTTCCAGTGGCTCGCGGTCGATCCGGTGAATGGATCGGTGAATCTGAGCTGGTACGACACGCGGCTCGATCCTACCCACGTGAGCACGAATGTCTTCTACTCGCGTTCCACGGATGGGGGGCTCACGTACGCACCCAACGTCCAGGTGACCTCGGCTCCCACCGACGAGTCGGGGGCGGGGGCGGATCTCGGCAACCAGTACGGGGACTACGAAGGGATCGCCGCTATGGGCGGCGTGGTCCACCCTGTGTGGACGGACCGGCGAGCCTCGCTGGCGCCGTCGTTGAACGAGGAGGTCTTCACCGCGACCATCACGCCGTAACGACCATCCGCGAGGAGCACGCCGCCATCGCCGGAGTCTATTCCAGCCGCGGGTTGTAGCGACCGTGACGTTCTCGGTTCGGGGGTGAGCGCGCCCAGCTGTGCATTGAACTCATGGATCAATCGGCGAGGTCGCGAAGGCGGTTCGAATAGCATCCTCTTGGGCCCACCAGTGTGTCTGGCTGTTTCTTGCCTCGTCGCCTCTGACCATCGGGTGCTCGGGAGGAATACGGACGATTCTCGGACGTGTCCTCGATTGCCGCTTGGAAGGACGACCTGCGTGTGCGTCTCTGCCCCGCAGCCTGACTTGATAGTTAATGGGCGTGACCTCGGAGGGGCGGCAGCATCGCCCTTGAGGCGGTCAAGGGGAGGCCAATCCGCGACGTGCGAGAGGGACTGTCAGTGGGGAATGGACTCCAGGGCATGGAGTGAGCGACCGAGCGGCGGCCCTTGTATTGTTGCCAAGGATGAAGGGAGGCGACATGCTGGGAGTTCTCGGGATGCTCGCGGCGAAGGGCGGCGGCAACACTGACACCATCTTGTGGATCATCGCTGCCGTGCTTGTGATTGCCGGCATCGTGGCTCTCGTCAGGGGATCGGTCCTCCTCGGGATCGCCCTTATCGTCATTGGACTCCTCGTAGGACCGGGTGGGGTGAGCATCTTCGACTAGCCCGGGAAGGCCCAAAAGGGACGCCCTTGGGGCAAGTTCAGCCAGCGGAGGGAAGGGAGCGGCATATGGACAACCCGGTTCTTTGGGTGGTCGTCGGCGTAGTAGGGGTTCTTCTCCTCATTTTCCTGTTTCGCGGCTTCGGCGGCAGACGAGGTTCGCGCGGCCGTGGAGGGCTTCGCCGGCGGTGGAGCTTCCGCCGCTAGATTGGCGTGACCCCGCTAGGGTGGTTCTCTACGGCTAGCCTCGCTGACGGAATTCGGGGCGGTTGCTGAGATCGACCGTCCCAAGATGTCCTCCGGATGTCGCGGACCGAGGGGGCGCCGACGGAGGAGATCCGGTCTGCTTCTTACAGTCTCGACGCCACCGAGGAGCGGATGCGATGCATCGCGGGGCCGCATTCGGATGGGGCCCTAGAGGTCATGACGAGGAAGGATCAGGGCTTCGGCGCCGCGTGGCGAGCGGTCCGCCGGTGGGGCGGGGGTGAGCTCGCCAGATCCTCAGCGAAGCGGTTCCGGGAGGCCGACGGCACGAGTCACGTCCGGGCGCTCGCGTACCAGTCGATGTTCGTGCTGCTCTCCGGTTTCATCGGACTGGTGGGCTTGGCCAGCGCGTTCGACCTGCCGCGGGTCCGAGGCATCGTAGAGCAAATGGCCGACACGCTTTCTCCTGGGCCGTCCGCCCGGCTGTTGCGAGAGGCGGCACGTCAGGGCGCCAACGGCGGGACGACCGCGATGGTCCTCGGGCTGCTGGCCGCATTATTAGCTGGCACGTTGGCGATGGCGCAGGTCGAGCGATCCGCCAACCGGCTCGCCGGCAGGTCCGAGGATCGATCCCCTGCGACGCGCTACGGTGTCGCCTTCGTGCTCGCGCTGTCCGCGGGGGTGCTTCTGGCGGTCGGGGGGCTCGCGCTGGCCGGCGGCCGGGCAATCTCCGAAGGCCTCGGCTGGGATGGTGCGGCTCTCACGGTCTGGACCGTGGTGCGGTGGCCCCTGGGGGCTGCGGTGGCCGCTGTGGGCATCTACCTCCTATTCCGAGCGGCGCCGCGAGAGCGCATCGGCTCTCCCGCGGCACTCGCCGCGGGAGCCGCCGCGGCGGTCGTGTTGTGGTTCCTATTCAGCCTCGCCCTCGGTCTGTACTTCTCGCTGAGCAGCAACGCTGCCTACGGGCCGTTGCTCTCGGTTATCGCGCTCCTGCTGTGGTCCTCCCTCTCGTCGCTCGCCCTGCACATGGGGCTCGCGGTCTCGGCCGAGCTGGCGAGCAGGGAGTCGCGATCGTAGGGCCTGGTGCACGCCGACGCCGAATCGGAGCCCGGCGGGGCGCGTCGAGCACTCTGTAGCAATACGCATATCCCGACGTCGGGCCATCCGGCACCACGTGGTTCTCGGTGACCGGGCAATAGGGCGGGGCGGCGGCCTGCTACGTGCGCGTGATGCTTGCCAGCCAGGCGTGGATCGACCAGTGGGCGACGTTCGTCTCGAAGGAGGCGTCCTCGATCGAGTCCACGGTCCAGCCCTCGGCGAACGTCTCGCGGATCTCCGCCTGCGTCACGCGGCGCGGGCCGTAGCCCCACTCGTTACGCTCGCTCCAGCACAACATGAAGTATCGGCCGCCGGGCTCGAGTACGGCATGGAGGTTGTGCGCGAACACCGGACGCTCCTCGTCCTGGAACGAGTGGAACAGGCCGACGTCGATGCCGGTGTCGAAGGTCCGGCCGAGCTCCGCGACGCGTAGGGCATCCCACACGACGAACTCCGCCTCGACCCCACGATCCCGGGCCTTCGCCGTCGCCCGCTCGATGGCCACGGGTGCCGCGTCCAGGCCGAGCACCTCGCGGCCACGCGCTGCGAGGTAGAGCGCGTTCTCGCCGGTCCCGCACCCCACATCCAGGACCGACCCGGCGATCTCGCCGGCCTCGGCGAGGCGGACGACCGTGGCCTGCGGCCGGCCGATGTCCCATGGCGGGGTCCCCTCGTACGCGACGTCGAAGAAGGTCATTCCGGCTCCACGGCGGCACCAGCATCGTCTGCCCGCACGATCACGATCTGATCGTTTCGAAGCGAGCGGTACGTCGCCTCGTCGACCACGACGACCGGAAAACGGGTTCCGAACAGCTCGCGGACCACGATGGCGCCCAGGGCGATGATCGGATCGGGATCCCGCATCACGATGGCGACCGGTCCTGTGCCCGCATGGATCGACTCGACCAGCACACTCGAGCTGGAGCTCGACCCCCGGCCCGACGGCATGACCAGCACCCGCCCGGTCACCTTCACCCCCAACTGCGGATGGTGCACGTCGATCACCCGGCCGGACTCGGGGTCCACGCCACCCCAGAAGCTCAGCGGCTCATCGAGGACCAGCGCCCGCCCTCGGGCTTCGCCGGCAGCAAGGGTCCGGGCCTCACCCATCGGCCCACAGGCGCTCGTCGCGCCATACACGGCCGCTCTCCGCCGAACGCACGCACTCCTCGAGGCTCCCGAACGCCACCTCGGCGCCGACGTTCATCGGGGCGTACCAGGCGCACTTCGCGGAATTCGTCATGACCGCACCGTCCTCCACCCGCATGATCGGGGTGATGTAGGTGCATGTATCGGTGACGATCCGGGCCCCAATGGTCTGAAGGAGGGAGAGCCAGCCCCGACGTTCCACCTCCGATAGGACGTCCCGGCCGGTGGAGATGAACAGGTCGACGCGTGGGTTCACCTGGATGGCGTCGAGGAGCGGCATCAGCGCCTCGAACTCGGCCAGCGAGAAGTGCGGCGTCCCCAGGGTCACTGCGGCCAGATCCTCCCGCGACGTCGTGCTGAGCTCGTCTCGGGCGGCTCGGAGCCGCTCCGGGGTGATCTCGACGGTGCGTGATGCCGGGCGCCCGCCGAGCGCGGCCTCGAGGGTCGGCGCCTCAGGTGTGATGCCGACCGCGTGGAACAGCGCGACGGAACCGGATGACGCGGCCGCAGCCCCGAGGGCTTTCAGCCGGTCCTCGGTGGTGTCCGGTGGAAGTCCGTCGATGGCCACCACCGCGCTACCGGCCTCCCTACCCACCAGCTGCCCGAGCACCGGGTACAGGACGTCCTCCTCGAGCAACCGATCGGAGATCCTCGACAGACGGAAGACGACTTCAGCCCGCCGGCCCTCATTGCGGTGCAGGCCGGCGTCTGGCACGCGCCCGGTGATCGCCGCACAGATGTCGATGAAGTCCCCGTAGCGGTTCGTCCTGGCGCCCAGCACCGAGTTCGCAAACACGATGGCATTCGATTCGGCCCATGCGATCTGCTGGCCGAGGGACGGGCGTCCGGGCAGTTGGTACGGCGCGCACGTCCAGGTGGCGCGGCATCCCATGGCGACGTACAGGTCCATCTGCCGGCGAGCGGCGGTGGCCCGCTCCGGGGTCTCCCGCACCAAGTCGGGATGGAGCAAGTCGAGCGAGCCGGTGTTCAGGGTGGTCGGAACCGAGACCGCAGCGCCCCCGGCCACCAGTCGCTCCGCGAACTCCAGGCCGGCGGGGCCGTGATAGAGGCATCCGTCGACGTGCGCCGATGCCACGTCGATCAGCCGGTCGGCTTCCATCACCCCGGCCAGGTCGGCCACGATCCGCATGGCCAGCCGCGCGGCCTCCCCACGCTCGCCGTCGAGCATCGCGCGGTCGTCCGGCGAGAGCTCGACCGACACGGCGTTACGGCGTCAGCGAGCCGACTTCGCCGCCCGCTCGAAGATGGGTAGGGCCCGCTCCACCATGTCGTCGTTGCCCGTGATCGAGATACGGAACCAGCCGGGCATCTCGACCAACGTTCCCGGGAGGATGAACACCTTGTCCCTGGCCAGCTGCTCGGTGAAGGCGACGTCGTCCTCGATCGGCGATCGCGGCAGAAGGTAGAACGTGCCCTCGGGCGTGTGGACGTCGTACCCGCTCGCCCGGAGCGACTCCACCATGCGATCCCGCCGCCGCTGCAGGGCCTTGACGTCGACCGACAGCTTCTCCAGATCGCCCAGGGCTCGCTGGAGCACCGCGTTCGGCACGCCGTTCCCCCCGATCGTGAGCTGCGCGATCATCAGGGCCTGCCGCATGGCCCCCCGGCCGAGCATCGTTGGGGGGATAGCGATGTATCCGAGCCGCTGTCCCGGCGTGAGCAGGGTCTTGCCGTACGTGTAGATCAGGAACGACCACGGATAACACTCGGTGGGGCTGACGTACTCGCGATCGTCGAACACGATGCGCCAGTACGCCTCGTCCGAGACCAGGTAGATGGGACGACCGTTCCGCTCGGAGGCCTGGGTCAGGACCCGCGCGAGCTCCTGGAGCTGCTCGGCAGGGTAGATCCGCCCGGTGGGATTGTTCGGCGAGTTGACGATGATAGCCCGGGTCCTATCGGTGATGGCGCCGGCGATGGCATCGATGTCGAGGTCCCACGACGGCTGCTTCACGCGCACGCGAACGGGTGTCGCGCCATGGCTCATGATCAGGGCCTCGTAGAAGAACCACGGCGGCGAGGTGAACACCACCTCGTCGCCGGGGTCGGTGACCGTCCCGATCGTGATGTTCAACCCGGCGAAGGCGCCGTCGGTGAGGAAGATGTCGTCGTCCTCGAACTGGACGCCGCGGCGGTCTCGCAGCGCGGCCGCCGCGGCGGCCTGCGCGTACGGCTCGTTGAACTTGTAGGCGTACCAATCCTTGTCCTGGGGCGCCGCCCACCGCTGGAGGGCCTCCACGAACTCGGGCATCACCATCTCCTGGGGGTTGCCGGCCACGAAGTCGGCGTTGTCCGGGTCGCCCGGGTCCCGCGTGGACCACGCGGATTCGGTGAAGAACCGGAGGAGGGGCACCTGTCCCTGGAGGATCCGGTCCAGCTTGGTGGCGAAGCGGTGTTCGACCATCGTGCCTCCGTTCGTGCTGGTCGCGGGGTTCGGCGGGCAGGCGAACGGTACCACCCGGGCCCGTACCCAGCGGGGCGGCGAGCTACCAGGTGACGGAGGGGATGCCAGGGTCGGACTGGGCGAAGTACCTCCCCGGGCCGAAGCTCGACAGGTCGCGGTCGCCCAACCCCTCGATGTAGTCGGTGGAGAGCACGGCGGCGAACGGCCTCTGCTCCAGCCGGTTCCACTCGATCGCGTCCCGGCGCAGGTACGGGCCGATGTTGTCGCGGTACCGATAGTCGTGAAGGAACGCTGCGACGTCGTCCCGACTGGCCCCGGCGTCCCACAGCGCCCTGTCGTCGAGGTAGACCTCAGAGGGAACGACGCTGGTCACGGCGTCAAGGATCGGGCCGCCGAACTCCCGGTTCAGGTCGTCCTGGAGCTGGATGGGGTCGAGTCGCACCCCACCCGCAACGTCCACGGTGGGGCACTGCCCGTGGTCGGCCGTCACGATCAACGCGTACTCGCCCGGAGCGAACCTCGACGCCAGCATCCGGGACAGCCGCCCGAGCTGCTCGTCCACCGCGGCCAGCGCGAACTTCGTCCGAAGCGACAGCATGTTGTAGACGTGTCCGGTGTAGTCGGGAGACTTGTAGTTGACGTACAAGAGGTCGGTCCCATCGTGGCGTCCGATCCCCTCCGAGTCGAACGCCGCCTCGATCAGGTCGCCCTGGTATCGGATGATCGGCGGTGAGCAACAGACCCCTCGCAGGCCGGGAGCGAACCGATCGAACTGCGCGTCGACCCCCGGGTCCTGGTACCTCGCCTGGTGCTCCTGGAGCACGCCGAGTGGCGGCACCTCGATCGGGAGGCGATACAGGTCCGGGTTCTGAGGCTGCCAGCTCCCCGTTCGGGCCTCGTCCCAGTACACGGCCACTGGGTTCTGGCCGAGCGGCATGCCACCCCTGCCCAACATCCCCAGGTGCCAGATCTGATAGCCGATCTCGCCGGCCCAACACCCGCTGCCCGCCACCTCCATCCACGCATCCGCCAGGGTGGGGACCAGGATGTCGGAGGGCTGGGCCCGCCCCGGCTCCCCGTACGCCTTGCGGACGGACCCGCCGTCGCGGAGGTTGTGGCCGGTGATCCCGTGGGTCCTGGGGAAGGCCCCGGTCCCGATAGTCGCGTGGGCGCACGCGGTCACCGCCGGGAAGGACCCGGTGATGGCGTTCCGATAGACGGCACTCTCACGCAGGAGCCGCCGAAGGTTCGGCCAGGCGTCCTTCCAGTGGGTGAGGACGTACCACCCGCCGCCGTCGATGACGAACGTCACGATCACCTTCGGTGGGGTCGACGGCCGCTGGATACCCGGAAGCGGGATCCCGTCGGGGGCGTGGAACCCGTCGAACCCCATCAAGCGAGAGGTCGTCGGCGCCAAGTCGGCCAGCGTGACCCGCTCGATGTTGTCGGAGGGCTGGACGATGCCCGGCGCATGGACGGCGATGGGTACCCGTTCCAAATACATCCACGGCAGCGCGTGGCTGGACCGCGGGTCGTGTTGGAGCAGCGAGACCGACTCCTGTGGGTAGTTCGAGCTTGACCACGGCGCGAGGACGAGCTGCAGGTCGCCCGAGCGGCCGGGGCGATACGTGCGCCGCACGAGCTCGAGGGCGTCGGCCCCGATGTCCCTGGCCATCGAGTCGAGAACGGGCTTGGGATCCGGGCGGGTGAGGCGTCGGAGAGCCCGGCCCACGCCGGCACCTCCGGCGAGGGCCCCGATGCCGGCGATGCCCATGAGTCCCAGGAGCCGTCGCCGATCGGGGTTCGACGGCCCGTCCGGTCGCGGTCGCATCCATGCCGCGATGAGCAACGCCGCGACGAGCCCGATGGCGCCCGCGATGAGCCCGGCGATCAGCCCTCGCTCGAACGCGACGACGACGGCGACGATCGCTTCGACGAGGGTCAGGAAGAGGAGTGCGCGCTTGGACCCCGGGTGCACGGCGCGTCCGATTGTCCCAGAGGTCCCTGGTTCAGGCGCGCTTGCGCGCGAGGTCCAGGAACGGGAGCTCCACGACCGTGGCCGGCACCTTGCCCGGCTCGCCCTCCACCATCCATTCCACCGAGACGCGGGTGCCCGGCGCCGCCAGGTACGGGGGGACCGAGCCGAACCCGATCATCCGTTTCAGATTCGGCGACCAGGTCAGGCTCGTCGCCCGGCCCACCAGCCGGCCCTCTTTGAACGCCGGCAGGGGGTCTCGGTGCACCATCGGCGAGACCTCCGGTGGCAGGTCGTGGCGGGCGAACACGGCCTCGATCCCGCTCCAGTCGAGCTCCAGCCCGGCAAGCCGTCGCCCGGGGCCTCCGTTCGCCTGTTCGAGCTCGAGCGCGCGCTTGCCCACGAAGTCGGCCTTGCCGAAGTCCACCATCCGTCCCAGGCCGATCTCGAACGGCGAGTACTCCTGCTCGGCGGACCGGGCGTTCCGCGAGCTCGTGTACTCGACCTCGATGAGGATCAGCCCGGCCTCCACCCGGGCTACGTCCAGGGCCCGGATACCCGCCGGGCGGATCCCGAACGGCGCGCCGGCCTCGAACACGGCGTCCCACAGCTCCACCGCGGCGCCGGCCTCCACCCACAGCTCATAGCCGAGGTCGCCCGTGTAGCCGGTGCGGGTCACGTCCGTGTCGATCCCGCCGACCTCGGTCCGGCGGTGCCGGAAGTACCGAAGGTCGGACCAGTCCTGCCGGGTGGCGACCTCGAGAACCTCGCGCGCCATCGGGCCCTGCAGGGCCAGCGCGGCCACGTCCTCGGACACGTCGGCGATCGACACGTCCAGCCCATGGGCGTTCAGCGAGAACCATCGGTACGACGGGTCGGCCGCCGTCCAGAAGTACGTGGTCTCGTCGCGCCGGGTCACCGTCCCGTCGTCGATGATCCGACCGCGCTCGTCGCACCAGGGCGTGTAATAGACCTGACCCACGGCCAGCTTCGTGGCGTCGCGGGTGATCACCCGATCGACCAAGCGCCCCGCGTCCGGCCCGGCGATCACGTACTTGTACAGGGGAGAGACGTCGATAACGCCCACGGCCTCGCGGATCGCGTTGTACTCGATGTCGTGGAAGTCGGCGTAGACCTGAGCCGAGAGATAGCCGGACCATTCACCCCATGCCAACTTCTGGTTGACCCCAGATGTGCGCGCGTGGAACGCGGTACCCACGGTCACTCTCGACCTCCGAGTCGAAGGGAACGGCGTGTAGTGTAGGCGCCGATCCGGCTGGGGGAGAAGGGATGGCGCAGCGCTACGACGCCGTCGTCATCGGCGGCGGCCACAATGGCCTCACGGCCGCGGCCTACCTGGCCAAGGCCGGCAGGCGCGTGCTCGTTCTCGAGCGGCGGCATGTGCTGGGCGGCGCTGCCGTCACCGAGGAGGTCTTCCCCGGTTTCCGGTTCAGCGTCTTCTCCTACGTCGTGTCGCTCCTTCGTCCGGAGATCATCCGCGACCTCGACCTTCCCCGGCACGGGCTGGAGATCCTTCCGCTCGACGGCACGATCACTCCGCTCGACGACGACTCGCTGTGGCGGGTGAACGACCACGGCAGGACGATCCGAGAGCTCCGTCGGTGGTCGAGGAACGACGCGGAGGCCTACGAGGAGTACGGCCGGCTCATGGTGGACATGGCCCGGTTCATCAAGCCCATCCTCTCCGTCGTCCCGCCGGATCCCGGCCGGATCAACCCGTTCGACTGGCGGCCGGTTGCCGGCCTGGCCAGGCGGTTCTCCGAGCTTCCCCAGCGGCTCCAGCAGACTTTCGTGCAGCTGATGACGATGAGCGCCGCCGACTTCCTGGACCAGTGGTTCGAGACCGATCCGCTGAAGGCCACGATGTCGGCGTCGGGCATCATCGGGACGTTCCAGGGCCCGCGCTCGCCCGGCACCGCCTACGTGCTGCTCCATCACTACATGGGCGAGATCGACGGCGCATTCCGCGCGTGGGGCATCCCCAAGGGAGGCACCGGCGGCATCAGCAACGCCATCGCGTCGGCGGCCCGGTCGTTCGGCGCCGAGATCCGGACCGAGGCGTCCGTGGGCCGCATCGACGTCAAGGGCGGGCGCGCCGTCGGCGTGACGCTCGAGTCGGGCGAGCACATCCCGGCGCGCGTGGTGCTCTCGAGCGCGGACTCCCGGATCACGTTCGTCAAGCTCGTCGAAGCGGGCACCCTCGACGACGAGTTCCTCCAGGAGGTGCAGCGGTACAAGTACCGCGGCTCGTCGGGGAAGGTGAACCTGGCGCTCGACGGCCTTCCCGAGCTGGCGTGCAAGCCCGGCAGAGGCGAGTGGTTGCGCGGCGCGATCAGCTTCTCGCCGTCGCTCGACTACATGGAGCGAGCGTTCGACGAGGCGAAGTACGGCCACCCCAGCCGGCGTCCGTACATCGACATGATCATCCCCACCCTCGTCGACCCGGGCATGGCCCCGCCCGGAAAGCACGTGATGAGCTGTTTCGTGCAGTGGGCGCCGTACCACCTGGCCGACGGCGCGCTCTGGGACGACGACGCACGTGAGGCGTTCGGCGAGACGGTGATCGACACGATCGAGGAGCGGTTCCCGGACATCCGGAACGTGATCCTGCACCACCAGGTGCTGACGCCGAAGGACATCGAGGACGTCACCGGCCTCACCGAGGGGAACATCTTCCAGGGTGAGCTGTCGCTGGAGCAGCTGTTCTTCAACCGACCGGTGCCGGGCTGGGCCCGGTACCGGACGCCGATCAAGGATCTGTGGATGTGCGGATCGGCCACCCACCCGGGCGGCGGCATCATGGGTGCGCCCGGCCGGATCGCGGCGCTCGAGGTCCTGAAGACGGGGAAGGCCGGCCGGTGGAGGGCCGCGTGACCGGCGAAGCGACCTACGACGCGCTCGTCATCGGGGCCGGCCACAACGGCTTGGTGACCGCGGCGTACCTGGCGAAGGCCGGACGAAGGGTCCTGGTGCTGGAACGTCGCGAGCGGGTGGGCGGCATCCTGGAGACGCTCGACATCGCGCCTGGTGTGAGGGCACCGGGCATCGCGCATACGGTCGGACGGTTGCGGAGGTCCGTGATCGAGGACCTCGGGCTCCAGCGGCACGGGCTCGTGCTCGTCGATCCGCCGGTGCGCGTGTTCGCACCTCAGCCGGACGGGTCGGCCCTCACGCTGTGGGCCGATCCTGAGCGCACGGCCGAGGAGCTCCGGGCGCGCTCGCCGCACGACGCCGAGGGTTACCAGCGCTTCGACGCCCGGGTCCGAGCCCTGGCCAGCTTCCTGGCCTACCTGTACGCGGCGACACCGCCGGACGTGAAGAGTCCCTCATTTGGAGACGCCATGAGCGGTGTCCGGATCGGCAACGCGTTTCGGCGTTTGGGCAGGAAGGCGGCGCGTGAGGCCACGCGGGCCATGCCCATGGCCATCGCTGACTACGTGGCAGAGTCCCTCGACTCAGATGCGGTTCGGGGAGCCATGGCATCGCGGGCCGTGCAGTACACGGCCATGGGCCCGTGGTCGGCGGGAACGACCGCCGTGTTCCTGGGTGACTCGGCCGGGAACGACGGGGGAGCGGCCGGGCAGTCGACGATCGCCCGGGGCGGTCCTGGCGCCCTGGCCGACTCGTTGGCCTCCGCGGCGGCGTCGCTTGGCGCCGAGGTCCGCACCGGTGCCGAGGTCGTCCAGGTGTTGACGACAGAGCATCGCGCGATCGGCGTTGCGCTGGCGAGCGGCGAGGAGCTCTACGCGCGAGTCGTGGTCTCGGCCGCCGATCCCAAGCGGACGATCACGACGCTGCTCGACCCGGTGGTGGCCGGACCCGAGCTCATGTGGCGGGCCGGCAATATCCGTACGCCCGGGATCGTCTCGAAGGTGAATCTGGCGTTGTCGGGCATCCCCGCATTCGCCGGCGCCGAGGGCCAGGAGCGACTGGCAGGCCGCATCGTCATCGCGCCTGGGATCGATCACCTGGAGAAGGCGTTCGACGCGTCGAAGTACGGCCGCGTGAGCGACGAGCCCTACCTGGAGGCCACGATTCCCACCTTGATGGATCCGACCCTGGCGCCCGAGGGCGCGCAGGTGATGAGCATCCTCGTGCAGTGGACGCCGTATCGACTCCGCGAGGGCGAGTGGGAGGCCGAACGCGAGCGGGTCGGCGACCTCGTGGTGAAGACCATGGAGCAATACGCGCCCGGGTTGGGGGAGCTGGTGACGGCCCGACAGGTCCTGACGCCGGTCGACCTCGAGCGGGAGTACGGGCTGACAGGCGGGCATCCACTGCACGCCGAGCCCGGGCTCGACCAGTTCTTCGCCTGGCGGCCGCTCCTCGGCCACGCGCGGTATCGCTTCGGGATCGACGGACTCTATTTGTGCGGCTCAGGCGCACACCCGGGCGGAGGTATCACGGGTGCGCCGGGCGCCAACGCGGCCCGCGTGATCCTGTCCGATCTCAAGAAGCGTCGAAACCCATAGCGCCCGGAGCTTTCCGCGGGAGTCTCGGCACCCCTCCTCAACGGGGCCGACTAACTGGTCGATACCAGGGTGGTGAGCCTGACTCGACTCCTCATCGTTCATGAAGAGGTCGGCCAAAGACCCCTGATGCTGGGGGTCCCGCCCCGCCCGGATCTGGCCGATTTCGAGGGTCTTTCATCATCGACATTTCCAAGCTGGTCTCGGGCAGACGCCTTGCTGACGCTTCTTGCGGCGGTGGGAGCGCTGAGCTTGTTGCAGATCCTGCTGTTTGGACTCCATCTGCCAAGTCCAAGAAGCACTCCGCTTGGCGCGACGGTGTGGACGGTCGGCGCTTCCGGCATCCTTCTCGCAGCGGCGGTCGCTGGAGCCCGACGGTTCGGTGGCTCTAGTGGTGTGACTGCGATCGGGATCCGGTGGCCGACGGCGATTGACTTGGCCATCGGGATTCCAGTGGGCATCGCGCTCTTCTTCGGGACAATGTGGCTCCAGGACTTCATCAACGATCACCTCAGCTCCTGGGTCAGCTGGTACGGGACCCAAGAAGGGCTAGAGCCGCTCACGCACGGTCCTTGGGTAGTCGCGGGTGTGGTGCAACTGGTCGTCGTTCCGATCGGGGAGGAGAGTCTCTTCAGAGGGATCCTCTACGGAGGTTTGCGGACGAGATACTCGATCGTTCCCGCAGTCGTGATATCTGCGGCTCTCTTCGCTTTCGTGCATGTGAATCCAGTCATCATGCCGGCCATATTCATCGACGGCGTCGCTTTGGCGCTCGCCTTCGAGTGGCGCCGAACGCTGGCGATGCCGATGGTGATCCATGGTGCTGTCCTCGCGTCCTTCCTGGTCCAAGGCTTGCTGCGTTAGGCGTTCTTGGCTACGCCGTTGGGCGGAATCGTCCATCCCCGACTGACCGCTCTTTCCGCGGTTCAAGCGCGGGCCGTGCCTGGTCGATGACTGTCGAGGGATGCTCTCCACCGAGCCCGACCTTGTCCGCACGTCCGCTGCACTCCGACGCGTGGTGGACAACGTGGAGCGCGTTATCGCCGGCAGCCGGGAGGCGGTCGAGGCAGCCGTGGTCTGCCTGTTCGCCGAAGGGAACCTTCTGCTGGACGGCGTGCCGGGTGTAGGCAAGACCATGCTTGCTCGGGCCATCGCCGGGTCGATCCAGGGTACGTTCAGCCGGGTCCAGGCCACCCCGGACCTGCTTCCCTCCGACCTCACCGGCATCTCGGTCTACGACCAGGAGGCCCACCAGTTCCGGTTCGTTCCGGGGCCCATCTTCGCCAACGTGGTCCTGGTGGACGAGATCAACCGGACCACGCCGCGCACCCAGTCCGCGCTCCTGGAGCCCATGGAGGAGCGACAGGTCACGGTAGAGAACGTCACCCATCGCCTTCCCCAGCCGTACCTGCTGATCGCCACGGAGAACCCCATCGAGCAGCACGGCACCTACCCGCTCCCCGAGGGCCAGCTCGACCGGTTCACCATGACCGTGCACGTCGGGTACCCCGGCAACGAGGCCGCTAAAGAGGTGGTGCGGCGCCAGATGGTCCGCCATCCCATCGAGGACCTCACGCCCGTGCTGTCGGCCGAAGACGTGGTCGATCACCAGCGCGCCGTGAGGGCGGTGCATGTCGCGCAGGGCATCGTCGAATACGTCGTCCTGCTCGTGCAGGCCACTCGCGCCCACCCGGAGGTGCTGCTCGGCGCGTCGCCCAGGTCGATGCTCGCCCTGACCCACACGGCGCAGGCCCGCGCGATCGCCGAAGGCCGGAGCTACGTCCTGCCCGACGACGTCAAGACCTTGGCGCCGAACGTGCTGGCCCACCGGCTGATCCTGAAGGCGCACGGCGAGACGGGCGTGGGGCGGTCGGTCGAGCTCGTCCGTTCGGTGTTGGACCAGGTGCCGGTCCCTCTGGGGATCCCCGAAAGGTCCTAGCGTGCCGAGGCCGCGCCGGCGCATCGCGGCCCTCGTCGTGGGCGCGGCGCTGCTGTTCACTGTGGGGACGAGCGTCCAGGCCGGGTGGCTCCTCGTCCTGTCGTCCATCCTCCTCGGCGCCGCCATCGCCGGGCTGCTTCTTCCGCTTCGGATGGTCCGCGGGGTGAGCGTGGAGCGGCGAGCTCCGAAGGAGGCCTTCCAGGGGGACCTGGTCTCGGTGGAGCTCACCGTACGCAACGCTGGGCGGGGGATGCGGCTCGGGCTGGAGATCGAGGATCCGCACCTGGCCCGAACGCGGATGGTGGTGCCGCTGCTCGGGCCTGGGGATCGAGCGGTGATCGGGACCACCCGGCGGGCCGCGCGCCGAGGCGTGCAAGAGACCACGGCCGCCTCGCTCCGCTCCGCGGCGCCGTTCGGCGTGGCCCAGACCCGCCGGTCCGTCGCCGTTCCCGGTCGCACCGTCGTCTACCCCGCGGTGGTCGAGCTCGGACGGGTCCCGTTGATCGACCTCGCGCCGACCCGCGATTCGGCCGTGCACACCGCGCCTCGGCGGGGGACGGGACCCGAATACCTGGGCATCCGCGAATACCGAACCGGCGACAGCATGCGGCACGTGCACTGGCCCTCAACGGCCCGCCTCGGACAGGTGATGGTTCGGGAGTTCGAGCAGCAGCACACCCGGCGGCTGGCCATCGTGGTGGACACCTGGGCGGACGCGGGGGAGGAGGACACCCCACTCGACGCGGCGTGCTCGGTGGCCGCGTCGGTGGCCTTCGCCGCGCTCGGGCGGGGCCACGGGGTTCGTTTGCTGGCCGCGAGAAGTGGCTCGCTCGATGTGCTGACCCGAGCCGAGCCGCGCGGCATGCTGGCCTGGCTGGCCGATCTCCGCGCGTTCGGCGGGATGCCGGTCGCCGACGTGGTTGCCCAGCTCGGGGGGCACCTTCGGGGCATCCACACCGCCCTGCTCGCGGTGCCCGCGTGGCGGGCCAACGCGGGCATCGCCGATATGGTCGCTGCTCTGCGGTCGGAGGTGGGCGCCGTGGCCGTCGGCATGATCGAGAGCCACACGTTCCCGTCAGACCGGCGGGCCCCCGTGCTGTCGCCGTCCGAGGTCGATCGGCTGGTCGGCGACCTGGCTTCACGGGACGTCACCGTGTACCGGATCCGTTCGAACGAGGACCTGGCCGAGTGTCTGCGTCAACCGTTCCCACTCGCGTCGTGACCCGGGAGAAGGAGCAGCCCGAGGACTCCATCCGGCTTCGGGTGGTCGTGGCGGCGATGGTCATGGTGGCCCTGGTCGCGGTGATCGCCCAGGGCGCTACCGATACCGCCACATGGATCGCGGCGATGCTCCTGGTTCCCGCTGGATACACGTTCTCGTACTTCCGGCGAGACAAGACGAGCGTCGGGACGAAGGTCGTGCTCGTCGTCGGCCTGCTCGCGGCCCTCGGCGGGTTCCTGCAGAGCGTGCGGTTGGCGCAGTCGGTGGACCAGGCCCGGATCCCGCTCGCGTCGCTGTTCGTGTGGGTCCAGGTCCTGCACTCCTTCGACGTGCCTCGGCGGCGCGACCTGTCGTTCTCCGTGGTGTCCAGCCTGATTCTGATGGCCGAGGCCGGCGCGTTGTCGCTGGGGACGGGGTTCCTCGTGTTCCTGGTGCCGTGGGCGGCCCTCGGTGCGTTGTGGCTGTATCTGTCCCAGCGGCCCACCCGGGACGCACTGCCCGAGCCGTCGTTCGTTCAGAGGATCCGCCGGACGAACCGGGGCATCGTCGTCCCCGCCGCGCGCTCGCTCGCGACGGCGACGACCGCCGTCCTCGCCTCCGTGGCCGTCGTGTTCATGCTCACGCCCCGGCTTCCGGGCGCCTTCGTCCGGCTCCCGCCGTTCGCGGTTCGAACCGCCATCTCGGTACCGGGGTTCCAGGGTCAGGTGGTGAACCCCGGGCTCCCGTCGGGAGGTGCTGACGGCGGGGTCGTGGACTTCTCGCCCTCGGTGTATCCGGGGTTCGGCTCGAACGTCGACCTGCGAGCCAGGGGTCACCTGTCCGACGCCGTCGTCATGCGGGTCCGCTCGCCCCAGGCCGCCCTGTGGAGGGGCCAGGCCTACGACGCGTACGACGGAACGACCTGGACGGCCTCCGAGACCGGCACGATCGACGTGGGGCAGGACCTCGAGCAGAGTTTTCAGATCCCCTCCGGTCCCCGCGACGTTCCCACCCGGCGGATCGTCACCACGTTCTACGTCCAGGCCAACCAGCCGAACATCGTGTTCGCCGCGTACGCACCGGAGCAGGTCTACTTCCCAGCGTCGGCGCTGACGGTGGATCGCTACGACTCGATCCGCTCGCCGATCCTGCTGGACCCGGGCCTGATCTACAGCGTGGTCTCCACCATCCCTATCACCACGCCGACCGTCCTGC
>DASPWN010000244.1:0-1737 GCA_035637835.1 Actinomycetota bacterium
GGCTCGTGGAGTGGAGGTCAACATCGCGTGCGCGGTGATGGGTCGAGACCTGACGGGGCGCAGGCCGCGAGCCTCGATGGAGCTCCTGGGCGCGTCGGTCGCCCAGCCGTGGCTCAGCCTGCACGACGTCGTGCGCAGCCCGAAGGCCATCGGCATCGTCGTCACCGACGGCGACAACGGGATCGACGGCCTGCTCGATCGTGCGCTGCCCGAGATCCCCCGCCAGCACTGCACCTTTCACGTGCAGCACAACATCCGGTTGCGCTTGTGGCAGGACGGGGTCGCTTTCAAGGACCGGGGGGCTCTGACAGATCGGTTGCTCGCTCCGATCCTCACCGCCCCCACCCGGGGCACGAGCCTCCGGGCGCTCGAGGAGTCGATCACCTTGGCCGACGACCACGACTTCAGCTACGCCGCCCAGCATCTGCGCAACGTCGGATCACAGCTCTCGACGTGGAAGGCCGTGCGCCACTCACGCCGGCCGTGGCGGATGGACGGACGGTCCCGACCAGAACACACGACGAGCCTGTTGGAACGCACCATGCGTGAGATCAACCGCCGCGTCGATCCCCCCGGCAATCGCTGGCTCGTACCCGGGGTGCGCTCGATAGTGCACCTGGTCCTCGCCCGTCGCTTCGATCACCCCGCCTGGCGAGGACTGTGGCAGGATGCCGGGACGGTCAAGGTGTGGGCCGGGCTCCGTGGGTCAACGCAATGACCCGCTATCAACCGGCTAGCGCCGGCGTTCGAAGGAGTCAGGGAGTGTACTTGAGGACCCAACACGTCATCCTGCTCCCGACCGGCGGCGTCCGAATCGGGCTCCGTGTTACCCAGCCGACCTGCCAGGAGACCTCTTGACACGGGCTCCGACTGATCTTTTGACATGGCCCCGGGCTGATGCTTGACCCCCGTCGTCTGGCGCGTCCTCGAGACCGAGCTGACGGCAGCCGGTGTCCCGCATGACCTGAAGATCTATCCGCGTGCGAAGCACGCCTTCTTCAACGACACGTTGGAGGAGATACCACGCCGCCGCGGCGGCGGACTCGTGGCAGCGAGTGCTCGGCTTTTCGCCGAGCAGGTCAAGAGCCGTCATTCGACGTCTGGCTGACGTTCTTCTCGAGAACTCGGATCCTCGCACGAGGAATGGCACGACGACATCGCCGATCGCATGTCGGCTGCGACGAATCCGTGCCGGGAATGTTGTCACGTGAGCTGACCACTCGAGAGGGGCGAAAGTCGCCGCGACGAGACGCGGTGAGAACCGTTCTCAAACGTCGCGGGACCACCGCGGGACACATTTGGTCGGAGCGTGAATCCGTCCGCAAGAAACCGGTCTCTACATGCAGCTTTGCAGCTCCGGGGGTGGGACTCGAACCCACAACCTACGGATTAACAGTCCGCCGCTCTGCCAATTGAGCTACCCCGGAGAGAGCCGACGCAGTCTACCAACGGCCTCGGATTGGACTAGGCTCAGGGTATGCGGTTCCGAACCGGTCTCGTGGTGGGAGGAGTGATCGGCTACCTCGTCGCCCGCGAAATCACCAAACAGGACCCGGACGAGGAGCGGCCACCCGGCGTCCGAGCGGCGATGGCAAGGCATCCGTCCAACCGCATCGCGGTGCACGGACGGCGCATCGCCGAGAAGGCGGGCTGGAAGAGCGTCGAGGCGATCCAGCGGGCTCGGGCGAACATCCAGCGGCGGCTCGACCCCGACGTCGACGACATCTCGCTGAACTG
>DASPWN010000245.1:0-4860 GCA_035637835.1 Actinomycetota bacterium
TCGCCTCGAGCGTGGGAGCGGCGGCGATGACCTCGTCGCACCGCGCCGTCTCGGCCGCATAGGCCGAAAGCAGGTCGTTCATGGACATGCCCTCGGCGCGGAAGTCACCGTCAGGGTCCTCGTCGCTCGAGTCGAAGTCCAAGCCGGTTTCCCCGGCGAAGAATTCGCGGAACCACGACCGCTCCACGTTGGTCAGGTGCCGCACGATGCCGTGCAGCGTGAGGCCGCTCGGCATCTGAACCGAGGCAAGCGTCTCGTTAGACGCCTCGCTCACCTTCCACGCCACGAGGTCGCGCTGCCGCTGCAGGAAACCCAAGAGGGTCGTGCGTTCGTCCCCGACGTGGGCCGGCTCGGTGACGCCACCGCGAACGCCGTTGGCTTCGCCGGATCCGTCAGGCTCACCCACGGGTTGCGCGTCCATGAGGAGCGTGCATGCTACCAGCGATAGTCCGCCGGATGCGCGAGGGCGCGCGACTGCGCCCCGACAACAGGCTCTTCGTGGAACCGCCGAGCGGGTCGGAAGACACCTCGGAGTCACTACGGCAGCGGAGCTGGACGACTCGCGCAACGCCTCCGCGAGCTGAGCGCGGAGGTCGGATCGCTCGAACTGGAAGCGACATCGAGATCCCGAATCGCCGGGTTGCTACAGAGTCGCCACTCGGACTCTCACGCTCGGGCACGCCCCCCAACGGACCCGAGGTGGTCTAGCCTTCGACAGGTCTGAATAGCGGCCGGGGGAATCGGATCACCGCCGCGCAAGCGTCGGAGGTCAGGACCGGGAAACATTCACACCCCAGCTGACTACCAGCGCGGCCGGCTCGCCCCTGGCAAATCGAACAACGTCGGTGGTGCCGCTCTCCCAACGAGTGTCCCGCATTCCCGGCCACCATGGCGATCCGGCGACCTCAATGCCCGGAGTTCTCCGAAGGCGCAATGAATGGTCCGAACACCTCATTACGGCGTAACCTCTCGGCATCTAGCCTGCGCCACGACCCAACCGAAGGAGGCGATGGAGATGCCGAAGGTCTCAAGGGACAGTGCTCCACAACGCCAGGAGGCTGGCCCGGTGGAGGATCTGCGCGACGAGCTCGACGGCTACACCGTGAGCTTCACGGCGCTCCACGAGGACATCGACGCGACACCCTTCATGAAGGGGCTTCCCGACGACCGCTGCCAGTGCCCGCATTGGGGCTACGTCCTCAAGGGCAAGATGACCGCTCGGTACGCCGACCATGACGAGGTTTTCGAGGCCGGCGACGCCTTCTACGCCCCGCCCGGCCACGTCCCGGTGCAGAACGAGCCCGGCACCGAGTTCGTGTGGTTCAGCCCCAGCGAAGAGCTGCGGACGGTCGAGGCGGTCATGATGAAGAACATGCAGGCGATGCAGGACGGCTCAACGCCTTAGGCGAGGAGGCGCGGCGGGGAGCCCCTCCTCGGGCAGGAGGCAGTGTTGCATCGAGCACGCCTGCGGCATGCGCGGGTCGAGGCGTTGCCACTCCGCCGCGCAGTTACGGTGTGAGCAATTCGTCAAGGTGTTCCGTGAGCGGCCACGCACCTTCGGAGGTGTTCGAAATCACCGTGTAGGTCAGTCGTTCGACGGGATCGTGGACGCTTCGGAAGGACACGCCGGCGTCGTATCCGTGCAGCTCCACGACGTCGCGCGACTCGTGGAGCCAGAACCCCAAGCCGTACCGAGCGAATTCCGCCGGCACATCGCTGTGGGGATGCACCATCTCGGCGATCAGCTCGATCGACACGATTCGCCCGGCGAACATGGCGCTCCACAGGGAGCTGATGTCCGCTGCGGTGGAGTAGATGCCGCCGTCGCCGCTTCCTCGGACTGCGAGATGGAAGATGTTGGTCCTCGGCCCGTCCTCTGCGAGGTACCCGAGCGCGGCGCGGCCGGGCAGCTCGTCTGAGCGCAGGAATTTCGTGTCACCCATCCCGGCGGGTTCACATACGCGCTGCTCCACCAGCTCATGGAACGGCGTGGCGGAAGAGCGCTCCGCGATCAGCGCGAGCACGACGTAGCCGCCATTGGAGTAGGAGAACCGTTCGTCTGGTGGGAACTTGCTCGGGTATCCGTCGAGCACCCGGAGGTATTGTTCGGTCGTTTCGAGCTCGTGGACGGGGATGGCCAGAACGTAGTCGGTGATGGGGCGGTCGATCTCCTCATCGAAGTAGTCGCCGATGCCCGATCGGTGGGCGAGCAGGTGCTCGACCGTCACCTGGTCGTCGATCAGCGGTAGATCCTCCCCGAGCACCGAACGGGCGGTCGTGGTCATCTTCAGCCGCCCCTCTTCGATCAGGCTCACCACGGTCAGTGCGGTCAGTCCTTTGGTCCCGCTCGCGATCCCGAACTGCGTGTCCACCGCGTTCGCGACTTTGTGGCCACGATGGGCGAGACCGTAAGCCTTGGCGAGCTGGACATCGCCGCCTCGGTCCACCCACACCACGCCGGAGAACCGCGTCTCAGCAGCGATCCGATCGACGGATGCCTCCAAGCCGCTCACCCGTTGGAAGTCCAGGGGGTGATGCTGTGCCGTCGTTCCGTCATGGGTGGCCGCCTCTGGGGGAGACTAGAGAGCGCTGTTCAAGGCACCAGTACCAACTGAGGCCTCTAAAGAGCGTGACACAGGAGTGGGCACGTTACCGAATATCCGGTGAATGCAGGTGGCTCTGGAGTCATCCGAGCGGTATATAGTTTCCTACGTCTCGCACGGCACGGCACATCGGGGGAGGGGTCACATTGAAAGCGCGACGACTTCTACTAGCGTCCATCATCTTCAGTCTTGCCCTCGCGGCGGCGCCCAGTCCCGCCGCAGCCGCTCCTCCGGTGGGCGATTGTCCGCCCCCGTTCGATGGACCGTCGACGTTTGCACAGATCCTCCTTGACTTCCCGCCTCCTCCCGAAATCCCGATTGAGGACATCCTCGCGACACTCGATTTCTACGACAAGAACAACGACGAGAGTCTCTGCGTCCTCGACGTTCCGGGGCCTGGGATCAATCTCGTCGACAACAACGCCAAGATACCCTGAGGCTGCCCAATCTCAACAGCGATCCAATCGATGGATGCCTCCAGGCCGCCCATGCGTGGGGAGTCTAGGGGTAGTGCCATGAACGCGCTTCGGGTCGATCGACGGTAGCCCATGTATCGCAGCGGCCACGTCACGAACGCCGACGAGCCTCCCACAATTCCCGGAAATACCGCTCCCAATGGGCTGAGACTTCCCTCTCGCTGACGCCTTCGTCGTACGCGGGTGAGACGAGGGGAAGGGCACGCTCCACCTCGATCTCCACGATGTGCCGTATCCGCGCCTTCGCGTCCCGCACGGTGCGTGAGCCGGAGGTGAACCGTTCGAGGAGCTGGTCGAACCGCTCGCCGGGGTCGACAACGATGCCTCGGCCCTTGAACCGAAACCCCTTGCGGATCACTGGATCGACCACGTTGATCTCGATCGACGGGTTCGTTCGAAGGTTCTTCACGGTCTGGGGCGACGCGAGGTCGGCGAACATGAGGTGATCATCGTCGAGGACCGTCACGGTCCCCTTCGGTGAGAGGTTCGCGGTCCCGTCCTCGCAGATCGTTGCCGCGAAGCCGAGCCGCTGCTCCTCGACGATACGGCGCATTTCCGGGTTGATCAGCCCCACTGCGGACAGGATAGCTTCGCCGTTTCCGGCCGAGGAAGTCCCGATCGTTCAGCTACGTTTGGACGTGCCCACCCGGTTGCGTCATGCCGTGGAGCAGAACGCCGTGATGGTCTGGAGCGTCGGCACGAACAAACAGCCTGCTGCGGATGACGGGCTCGCGAAGTGGGAGACCTCTTCCAGCTTCTCTCGTACGAGCTCATGACCGTTCGTCTCGTCCAGTCCAACCAGCGCGCCGTCTGAGAGGTCCACGGTCCAAATGACCCCTCCCGCCAAGATCGGCGGACCGGCGTTGAACGTTGCGGAACGCCACAGTGGGCTGAAACTTCGACCGTCCGCAGCGACGGCCAGAGCGACCAGTCCGTCGGTGCAGGGAACATAGATCCTATCCACCGTGGCGGCCGTTCCTCCGAACGAGCCCCCGCACACCTTCTGTGCGTGGAGCTCACCGCCGATCCCGCCGAGGGCTCCGGCATCCAACAGGTACCCCACGCCCTCTTTGCCGATCTGGAAGATCCGGTCGCCCGCAAGCACGACCGGACCTACCGAGCCGAGGTCCACGTCGCCCGCGTCGAGCTCCGCCCAGTTCTGTGGCGCGAAGAAGTCGAGTCGCTGCAACTCCGGCGAGAGCTTGATGACGCTGTCGCCGAAATCGAACACCCCGTTCGAGAAGCTGTTGCCCGTCGCGACGTACAGGTTCCCGGCGTCGTCCACCGCCGGTCCGGAGGGGGCCCAGATGCCACCCGCGTTTGCCGTTGGTACCTGGTAGTCGATCAGAGGCCCGGTCCCGTCGGCGGCAACGGCCGCGACCCAGCCGTGATAGTCGCCACAGTCACCGAACAGGCCGCCGTAGGCGATGTAGACGCGGCCGTTGGCCAGGGTGAGGGCGGACCGGAGCTGCTGCGTCAGCGGGTCCATTCCAGGAGGGTCGATCGGACGATGCCAGACGACCTCGCCGGTTCGTTCCCGGAGTGCGAAGAGCTCGTGTTGCCCCGGACTCAGGAACGCGGCGGCGTAGATCAGACCGGCGGAGGGATCCGCGACCGGTGTGCTGGTGATCCCTGAGGTGGGCGAGATGTTGCCACAGGGAAGGGTCGAGCTCTGGACCGGGGTCCCGAGGTTGGTCCGCCAGACGACTTGGCCGGTCGAGGCGTCGAGCGCGTAGACCGAGTCGTTCTCCGTCGCCGTGATGACGCGGGAGCCGATCGCC
>DASPWN010000246.1:0-18628 GCA_035637835.1 Actinomycetota bacterium
CTCGAGCAGGCCGTCCAGGTTGGTCCGGGCCTTCGCCGACACGTCGACGAACTCGACGGTCCCACCCCATTCCGCGGGCACCACGCCGAGCTCCACCATCTGCTGGCGGACCCGCTGGGGGTCGGCCTCGGGCTTGTCCACCTTGTTCACGGCCACGATGATCGGCACCCCTGCGGCCCGCGCGTGGTCCAGAGCCTCAACCGTCTGCGGCTTGACCCCGTCGTCGGCGGCCACCACGAGCACCGCGATGTCCGTGACCTGGGCGCCTCGAGCCCGCATCGCCGTGAAGGCCTCGTGGCCCGGCGTGTCGATGAACGTGATCTCCCGCCCGTTCACGTGCACCTGGTAGGCCCCGATGTGCTGGGTGATACCTCCGAACTCCTGCGAAACGACATCGGTCTTTCGGATGGCGTCGAGCAGGAGCGTCTTGCCGTGGTCGACGTGTCCCATGACGGTCACCACCGGCGGCCGGGGTCGCAGGCGGCTCTCGTCGACCTGCTCCTCCTCCTCGAACTCCTCCTCGAAGCCGACGACCTCGGCCTCGTACCCGAGCTCCGTGGCAACGAGCGTGATGGCCTCGTCCGAGAGCGACTGTGTCGCGGTGACCATCTCTCCCAACGACAGGAGGATCTTCACGATGTCGGCAGGGGTCCGGCCCACCTTCTCGGCGAGGTCCTGGGCGCTGGAGCCACGGACGACCTTGAGCGACGGCAGCGTCGGCTTGGCCGGCGCGGCCGTCGGTGCCGGCTTCCCCGGGGGGGTGGCACCAACCGGGGGAACGGCGACCGTCGACGTTGCCGCCCCGTCGGGTCGAGCCGCGGCGGGTTCCGGTTTAGGCTCCGCCTTGGGTTCCAGTTCGGGCTCGGCCTTGGCTCTGGGCTTGGCCCGGGCCTTGGCCACCGGCTCCTCCCGGGCTGCCTTCGGCTTGGCGCCCGGGACGGCCTTGCCCCCCGAAGCCCGCAAGCGGGGAACGGCCTCGTCGGGGACCGAGGAGGAAGCTGTGCGGCCCTCGAACCCCATCGCGTCCAGGGCGGCGAGCAGGTCCTTGCTCGTCACCCCCAGTTCCTTCGCCAGCTCGTGAACCCTCATCGCCGCACGTCCCGTTCGATCTCCCGTTCGATCTCGTCACCTAGCCTAGCTGCTTCCTCCGCTCGAAGGCCCACCCGAAGGGACCTGGCCAGCGTCCCGCGCGCGATCGCCGCCGTCGCGCACGCCCGATCGGCGTGCACGTACGCGCCTCGTCCCGGCGCCGTGCCGTTTGCGTCCACCAGGACCTCGCCCCGCGGCGTTCGCACGATCCTGATGAGGTCGAGCTTGCCCGCAGCCTTCCGGCAGCCGACGCAGATGCGATCGGGCCCCATGCGGGGAGCCACGACTCAGCCCTCGACGGTCTCCTCGACCACGGCGGGCGCGGGTTCAACTGGGGCCAGCTCGTCGTCGACCTGGACGGGAGGAGCCTCCTCGGCCTCGGCCGTCTTCTCGTCGTCGGCCGCGGGCTCGGGCTCGGGTTCCACGACCGCACGGGTTTCCGGCGGGACCTCCTCGGCCGCTTGGATTGCCGCCCGAGGTGCGCGCAGCTCCTCCGCGTGCTGCGTCTCGCTCTTGATGTCGATCCGCCAGCCGGTCAGGCGAGCCGCCAGTCGTGCGTTCTGGCCCTCCTTGCCGATGGCAAGGGACAGCTGATAGTCGGGAACGACGACCATGGCCGTCTGGGTGGTCGGATCGGTGATGACCTCCTTCACCTTCGCCGGCTGCAGCGCGTTCGCCACGAACTGTGCCGGGTCGGCGCTCCACGGCACGACATCGATCTTCTCCCCCCGAAGCTCGTTCACCACCATACGCACGCGTGAGCCCTTGGGGCCGACGCACGCGCCGACCGGATCCACCGCGGGCTCCCGCGACGCCACGGCGATCTTCGAGCGGTGTCCCGGCTCTCGAGCGACCTCCTTGATCTCGACGATGCCCTCCTCGATCTCCGGGACTTCCATCTCGAACAGCTTGCGCAGCAAGCCGGGATGGCTCCTTGACACGACGACCTGCGGACCCTTCGTCCCCCGACGGACCTCCGTGATGTACGCCTTCACTCGCTCACCGTGGCGGACCTGCTCGGATGGAATCTGCTCGGTGTGAGGCAGCAGGGCCTCGACCTTGCCCAGGTCGAGCAGGATGCTCCGCCGGTCCCGCTCCTGGGCCTGGACGATGCCGGTCACCACGTCGCCCTCGCGCCCGGCGAACTCCTCATAGGTCATCTCCCGCTCGGCGTCTCTGAGCTTTTGGAAGATGACCTGCTTCGCTGTCTGCGCGCCGATCCGGCCCTTGAACTCGTCGGTGACCTCCACTTCCTTCTCCGAGACCACCTCGGGCTCGCCCTCTTCGGTCTCGGCCAGCTCCTGGATCCACACCCGCAGGTCCCCGGACTCGGGGTCGATCGACGCGCGCACGCCGAAGCTCTCGTCCTCCAGGTCGGGATGCTGCTGCTTCCACCACGACTTGTAGGCCGAGGCCATGGCCTCCTCGAGGCCTGCCAGGATCGTCTGGAACGCGATCCCCTTCTCCCGCTCCAGCTCCCGGAGTGCCGCGATCATGTCTGGATTCATCGTCTGCTCCTGTCGGCGCCCCACTCGAACACCGTCCGCGCCGAGGCGACGTTCTCGTAGGGGACGCGCAACTCTCCGCCGTCGGTGGCGAGTACGATCGCCTCCGCGTCGGCCGAGACCAGCGCGCCCTCGTACACCTTCGCGCCGTCGATGGGCTCCACCGTCTTCACTTTCACCTTCGCTCCCACGCTTCGCTCGAACTGTCGCGGGTGATGGAGCGGTCGCTCCAGGCCCGGCGAGCTCACCTCGAGCTCGTAGCGGCCTCGTCCGAAGTCCTCTAGGTCCAGGCGTCGTGATAGCCGCTCGGAGGTCTCCGAGATGGTGTCGAGATCGACGCCTCCCTCCCGGTCGACCACGACCCGCAGCACCATCCTGCCTCCCTCCTTGCGGAAGGTGGCCTCCCACATCTCCAGGCCCGCCGACTCGACCACCGGCCGAACCAGCGCCTCCACGTCCATCGCGCCCCTCGAAAAAGAAAGTGGGCGCGCGCCCACTTCCGGGTGAAACCGCTCCTTTGCGCTTCGAGTATACCGAACCGGTTGTTCCGAAGGGCCGCGAGTGAGGCCCTCAGAGGGCTCGGCGCTGGCCGCCGGGTCGGTTCCAGTGGTCCCGCCGGCCCATCCTCCTGGCCATGCGGGGATCGTCCCACCCCCGGTGCATCCGGATGCCGAGGGCTCGGCAGGCCGCCTCGGCCCGGGCCTCGGAGGGGAACTCGTCGCGAACCCAGTTCCCCTCGAGGTCGATCAGGAGCAGGTCCCAGGTCCGCAGGCCCACGTGCTGCAGGACTGCCTCGACCTCCGGATGGAGCTTCACGAAGTCCCTGAGCGGGCCGGGCGCGCCGACGGCCATCTCGCGAGGGTACCCGGGCTACGGTGCCGCGGCCAACAGCTCCGTGGCGGTCGATGCCGCCTGGTGAAGCGGCGCCGTGGATCGCTCACCCGTGGCCCGGAGCTTGAGGTCGACGGCCCCCGCGTCCACGCCGCGGCGCCCCACCACGATCTGCACGGGGAGGCCCATGAGGTCGGCGTCGGCGAACTTCACCCCCGCCGACTCGTCGCGGTCGTCGAAGAGGACCTCCACGCCGAGCCCGACCAGTTCGAGGTAGATCCGCTCCCCCTCCGTCGTCACCTGCTCATCGTCGCGGTTGGCCACGATCACCACGACCTCGAAGGGTGCCAGGGCCTTGGGCCACCGGATGCCGAGCTCGTCGTGGTTCTGCTCGACGGCCGCCGCGATGGTCCGGGTGATTCCCAGTCCGTAGCAGCCCATGACGTACGGGCGCTCGGTGCCGTCCTCGTCGACGAACGTCGCCTTGAGCGGCTCGCTGTAGGTCGTGCCCAGTTGGTAGATGTGCCCCACCACGATCGACCGCTCGATACGGAGTGGCTGGCCGCAGTTCGGGCAGGGATCGCCCTCCCGGATCTGCACCAGATCGGCGTACTCGTCGACCCGGTAGTCACGTCCGACGTTGGCCCCGGTCACGTGGTGCTCCGGTTTGTTCGCCCCCGTCACCCAGTCCTTCCCCCCACGGACCGAGTGGTCGGCCAGGATCATGATGTCGTCGGGCAGGCCGTGCGGCCCGACGTATCCCTTGACCAGCCCGAGGGAGACGAAGTCGGCGTCCTCGAACCGACGGACCGGGGCAGGGAAGAACCGCCGAGCCACCTTGGTCTCGTTCACCTCCCGGTCGCCGGGGACGAGCACTGCCACGGCCTGCCCGCCCACGTCGAACAGGATGCACTTCAGCATGTCCGATGCCGGCCGGCCCAGCAGCTTCGAGACGGCGTCGATCGTCGCCGCCGAGGGCGTCGAGACCTCTGTGAGCGGCTCGAGCTCCGTGGTGTCGGCGGGCTCGGGCGGGCGGGGCATTGCCGCCTCCAGGTCGGCCAGGTAGTCGCCGTTCGGACACGCGACGTACAGATCCTCCCCCACATCGGCGTGGGCCATGAACTCGTGGTTCACGCCACCGCCGATCGTGCCTGGGTCCGCCTCCACGATCACGTACGTGAGCCCGCACCGGTCGAACACGCGCCGGTAGGCCTGGAGCATCGTGTCGTAGGACGCCTGCAACCCTTCATCGTCCCGGTCGAACGAGTAGGCGTCCTTCATCAGGAACTCCCGGACCCGTAGGAGACCGAACCGCGGGCGGTACTCGTCCCGGTACTTCCACTCGATCTGATACAGGTTCACCGGCAGGTCGCGGTAGGAGGGGAGCTCCCCGGCGACGAGCGGCGCCACAACCTCCTCGTGGGTCGGGCCAAGCAGGAGCTCCCGGCCGTGGCGGTCGGTCGGTGTGAATAGCAGGTCGCCGTAGGCCTGCCACCGGCCGGTGACCTTCCAGGGCTCGGCCGGAATGAGGATCGGCATGCGGATCTCCTGTGCCCCGGAGCCGTCCATCTCCTCGCGGACGATGCGCTCGATCTTGCGCATCGTCCGCAGGCCGAGCGGGAGCATCGTGTACACCCCCGCCATCACTTGGCGGATGTACGCGGCGCGGAGGAGCAACCGGTGCGATGGCGCCTCGGCCTCGCTCGGATCCTCTCGGAGCGTGCGAGCGAAGAGCCTGGACATCCTCATGGACGACCCAGGATACTGGCCTCCCCGTGCCCACACGGGGAGGCCGCACTCAGACGTTGCCGACCAGGTCCACCGTCTCCTGCCAGTCCTCCGTGGGACCGGAGCCGTCCGACTTCGCGTACTGGTTCACGACAGCCATCACGGCGGGATTCAGGGGGTCGCGGCTGATCGCGTTGAAATCGCCCCACCGCTCCGGACCGCGGACGGCCTCCATCCGGGCATCGCCCGCAGCGAGCAGCGCGATCTCGGCGATGGTGGATCCGGCCGGGATCTCCGCCACGTAGGCGGAGAGGTATTCCCCGGTGACCACGCTGGCCCGGCTGTAGGTGACGAACAGGGTGCCCAGCCCATCGGTGGCGACGACCGGCCATCCCGCATCGGTCTCCGGCGTTCCTACGATGCCATGTCGCGTGACCGCCGAGGCCTTCAGCGAGGAGCCGGGCGCGACCTCGTACCAGCGGATCACGGCCTCCTGGTACCCGCCGGTCACGGCATCGGGCTTCAGGTTCTTGAAGATGACGTGGGCGGCGTACACGCGCTGAAGGTCCGCATCGTAGAACGCGTTCACCAGGCGAAGGTCTCCGGGATCCCACCACGTGTTGGTGTTGGTGAGCCCGCCGCCCGCCTGCGTTCCGTATGGGGAGACGGTGGCCTTGCCGACCGGGATCGCCACCCGCGTCAATCTGGGGCCGCCCGTGGTCTGTCGGAGCCGCCACAGCACCAGGGCCGATCCGCCGGCCCGCGTTCGCTTGAAAGACATCAGGTATTGGTCCAATGGCGCCGTCCCCGCGCTCGTGGCCGGCTGCACGGTGAAGGCCCGGGTGCCGTCGGGGTTGCTCGTATCCGTGCCGCCGAAGACATCGAACTTCAGGGGCTGCGTGCAGTCGTACAGACCGGTCTTGTCGAACGACAGCACCTGCGCGTAGGCGAAGCCCTGGGGTCCGGCGAAGTCGAACTGGTTGCTCGTGACGGTCACACGGTCTCGGTCGTAGCCCAGCCCCGGGTAGTCGGCCCACTGCTTCCCGTCTCGCTCCACCTGATCCGCCCTGATCTGGTGGACGCACCAGGAGGCCGGGTCCGAGGCGGTCGCGCCCGGCATGGCCGAGAGCACGATCCAGGACCGCTCGAGCCCGTCATGGATGGCCAGGAAGGCCAGCACGAACTCCTTCGCATAGGGGTCGTAGACGACCTTGGGGTCGAACACGTCGGTCCCCGGTGGAAACGTGCCCAACGTCTCGAACGTGGTCGGGGCGAGGAGCGCGACACCAGCCCGGTCGTACACCGCGATCGAGGTGTTCACCGCCGTCACGATGGCCGCGTCCCCGATGGCCCCCGACGGGTCAGCCGGCCAGTTCGGTCCGATCCTGGGGATCGCGTCGAAGTGCAGGGACGAGACCGGCGCCCTGGGGCCCTTCGCCGCCGCGAGTCCAGATGAACTCATCGGCACAGCCACCATCACCGCGATCGCCACCCAGACGCCGGCCCGACGGGCTGACCTCCTCACCGTCCAACCGTCGCGGCCAAGGGGGCTGTGGGCATGGCCCGTGAACGTATCGGAAACGGGGCCGGGATTCCACGAACCCCACTGCCGTTGACGTCCCCCGGCCGAACCCGCACAATCACCGCCACGATGGCGCGACGGGAGAACAGCTGGTCCTGGCCTTGGGGCTCGAAGAGCCCGAGGCCGCCGCGCATCTAGCACGTCCAAGCACCGAGACTGGATGGAGGCCCCGGGCAGCGACCCGGGGCTTCGTGTTTGAACAGGGAGGTTGAAGGCGTGAAGGTGCGGCCCGATCAGAACACGTTCGACGAGCTCGCCTCGTCGTGGGCGCTCGTCCCGATGTGGACCGAGCTGCTGGCCGACGTGTCGACTCCGGTCGGCGTCTTCCCCGCCCTGGCAGCCGACGGGCCGGGGATCCTGCTCGAGAGCGTCGAGCGATCCGAACGATGGGGACGGTACTCCTTCGCCGCGGGCGACCCTGCCGCGGTGGTCACCGCGGACCGCCGAGGGGTGGCCATCCGGGACCTCCGGCGCGGCGGGCTCCCCATCGCCGAACCGGAGCGGGACCAGGGCGTGCGGGAGCAGCTCCGGCGGCTGGCCCGCTCGTTGGCGGGTCCCAGGTTACCCGAGCTCCCCTCGCTCACCGGTGGGCTCATGGGCTACCTGGCCTACGAGGCGGCCGAGCTACTTGACGGACAGCCCGTCCCCAGCCCGGACACGGCGCCGTGCCCCGCCATCGGGCTCCTGGTCGTAGACCGGGCCGTGGTCTTCGACCACTGGCGCCAGCGCCTGCTGCTCGTGGCGCATGTCCCCCCCGGCGCGTATGAGGAGGGAACGTCCGCACTGGAGGGGTTGGCCGAGACCGTCTCCACCGCCACCGCCCCCGCCCCCACGCCGATCGACGAGGATCGCGATTCCGGCGCCCCGGCAGCGGGAAGCGGCCGGGCCAACATGGAGGACGCCCAGTACCGGCAGATCGTCTCGGGGTTCAAGGACCATATCCTGGCCGGCGACATCTACCAGGGCGTGCCGTCTCGGTGCGTCTCCTTCCCCGCACCAAACGGCGGCTACCCCATCTACCGGCGGTTGCGCGTCTCGAACCCGGCCCCGTACATGTTCTTCCTCCGCATGTTGTCGATGGAGCTCGCCGGGTCCTCACCCGAGCCGCTCGTTCGAGTGGAAGGGCGTCGGGCGTCCACCCGGCCCATCGCCGGGACCCGGCCGCGCGGCGCGACCGAGGTGCGCGACCGCCTGCTCGAGCACGAGCTGCTCGCCGATCCCAAGGAGCAAGCCGAGCACGCGATGCTCGTGGACCTGGCCCGCAACGACCTCGGTCGCGTCTGCCGGCCGGGAACCGTGCGTCCCACCGAGCTCATGGTGGTGGAGCGGTTCTCCAAGGTCATGCACATCGTGAGCACCGTGGAGGGCGATCTGGGCGAGGGGCAAGACGCGCTGGACGCGCTGGCGGTCACCTTCCCGGCCGGGACCGTGACCGGAGCCCCGAAGCGACGGGCCATGGAGCTGATCGCCGAGGCCGAGCCGACGGCGCGGGGGCCCTACGCAGGCGCCGTGGGGTACCGGACCTTCTCCGGCGATCTGGACTTCTGCATCACGATCCGCACGGCCGTGATCGCCGACGGACAGGCGCACGTCCAGACGGGAGCCGGGGTCGTGGCCGATTCGGATCCCGAGACCGAGCTTGGGGAGACGAAGGCCAAGGCCGCCGCGCTCATTCCGGCCGTCGCGGAAGGCGCGGACCCGACGGCGCGGATGGAGGACAGTGTGGAGACCCCCCGATGATCCTGGTGGTCGATCATTACGACTCGTTCACGTACAACCTCGTCCAGCTGGTCGAGGGTCTCGGGTGGGTGACCGAGGTGGTGAAGAGCGACGCCGAGCCGGCCGAGGCGCTGGCCGACCGGGACCCGGCCGCCGTGATCCTGTCCCCGGGGCCCGGGCGTCCCGAGGAGGCCGGCTGCTTCCCCGAGCTGCTGAGGGTCCTTCCCCCGGCCACGCCGGTGCTCGGCGTGTGCCTCGGCCATCAGGCCCTCGGCGTGGCCAGCGGGGGGCGGGTCGATCGAGCCTCGCCGGTCCACGGCAAGGCATCGCTCGTCTACCACGACGGCGCCGGCATCCTGGAGGGCGTGAGCAACCCGTTCGAGGCCGGCCGGTACCACTCGCTGGTCGTCGTCCGCGACGGCCTGCCGGCGGATCTGCAGCTCACGGCATGGACCGAGGACGGGCTGGTCATGGCCACCCAGCACCGCGAGCTTCCGCGGTTCGGCGTGCAGTTCCACCCGGAGTCGATCCTCACACCCGAAGGCCCCCGGATCGTGGAGAAGTTCCTGGCGCTGGCGAAACGCTAGGACCGGGCGGGCGCGGGATCAGTCGGGGTGGAAGAACCCGTTCCGCTCCTTCGCGATCTGCGCGAACACGCTCGTCGTCGGCCCGGTCGAGGAGTAGACGGCGCCGCCTGAGGACACGCTCCAGCTCATCGTCGCCATGCCCTGGACGAAGTTCAACGTGAAGTCGTTCGTGGCGTCGTCGACCATTCCTGCCGAGGACTTCCCGCTCCACTCCACGTCGAAGGACACCGTCGCCGGCACCGGGGTCGGGCCTCCGCCGAACAGGGCGTTCCCGATGTCGAAGAAGTCCATCTGGGTTAGGCCGCTGGCCACGAGGGACGCTGTCCCGGCGTCCAGATCGACGGCAACGCTGCCCACCGGGACGGCCTGGGTCCAGAACAGGCCGCTTGCCGTGATGCCAGGATTGAAATCATGGATCTGACCCGTGCCAACTGACACGGGGAACAGATCGATTCAGGTAAAGGCGAACGTGCCCTGCCGGCGCAGGCCGTCGGTGCCGATGAACAGGCCCCTCATGAAGCGCATGTCCGCTTCCCACACGCCGGACGAGACACCGCCGGTCGGCGATCCTGTTGCCGTCCAGGGCCCCTGCACGACCGCGACCCCAGTCAACCCGTTCAGGTCGGTGATCAGGGATGGCTCGGCCCCGGGCCCGGGGAGGAACACGTGGAACAGGGAACCCGGTGCGGGCGAGATGCCGCCAGGGATCGGCCTGGGGGTCCCACTTCCGGGAATGGCGGCTCGGGCAGGCAGCGTGCCGAGGACGTTCGCTCCCAGGGCGGCTCCGGCGGCCCCCGCGGTTCCGCGCAGGAACGCCCGACGGGAGAGATGGTGGTGGAGGATGTGCCGGGACGCCTGGTTAGGGCTGGTCCGCGCCGATGCGCGGGCCGCGATCGGGTCGGGCAGTCGCATCGTCCCCCTCCTTCCGCGGATCCCCGAGGGAGCCCGCTCCGTCGGCGGCGGGCGCGCCGCACCGGCAGAAAGGCGAATCGTAGCCCAGGAGCCCTACGAAAGGGAAGGCATCCGCCGTCAGGGCTAGTCCTCGGAGGGCTCTGCCGCCCGTTCGTCGGCGATCCGCTCGGCCTCTTCCACCAGGGCCTCCACGAACCGCTCCTCCGGGACCTTCCCCTTGACCTCGCCCTTCACGATGAGGAACCCCTGGCCCTTGCCCGCCGCGATCCCAAGGTCGGCCTCCCGGGCCTCCCCGGGCCCGTTCACGACGCAGCCCATCACCGCGACGCGGATGGGGACGGTGATGCCCTTGGCCAAGAGCGCCTCGTTCACCTGCTTGGTCAGGCCGAGCACGTCCACCTCGGCGCGCCCGCACGATGGGCATGCCACGAGGTCCAGGCCTGCCTTGCGAAGGCCGAGCGACTTCAGGATCTCGATCCCGATCTTGACCTCCTCCACCGGATCATCCGTCAAGGACACCCGGATGGTGTCGCCGATCCCCTCCGCGAGGAGCGTCCCGATGCCCACGGCGCTCTTCACGCCACCGATCGGCATGGGCCCCGCCTCCGTGACACCGAGGTGGAGCGGGTAGTCGCACTTCTCGGCGAGCATCCGATAGGCCTGGATCATCACCCGTGGGCTCGAGTGCTTCACGGAGATCTTGATGTCGAGGAAGTCCTCGTCCTCCAGGATCCGAGCCTCGTCGAGGGCCGACTCCACGAGGGCCTCGGCGGTCGGCGACCCGTACCGGGCCAACAGATCCTTCTCCAGGGAGCCGGCGTTCACCCCGATCCGGATGGGCACGCCGCGCGCCTTCGCTTCCCGGGCGATCAGCCGGACCTTATCCTGGTACTTGATGTTCCCCGGATTGATCCGCAACCCGTGCACCCCGGCCTCGAGTGCGGCCATCGCGTACTTCCACTGGAAGTGGATGTCCGCGACCACCGGAATCGTGGACTTCGCAGCGATAGCGGTGAGGGCCTCCGCGTCCTCCCAGTGGGGCACGGCCACCCGGACGATCTCACAGCCGGACGCAACCAACGACGCGATCTGCTGGAGCGTGGCATCAACGTTCGCCGTCTTCGTGATGGTCATGGACTGGACGCGGACGGGCGCGTCGCCGCCAACCGTGACCTTGCCTACCCGGACCTGCCGGGACTTCCTCCGTTCCACTGGCATCGTCACCTCAGGCCAGCCGGGTCAGCCGCCGAAGACGTGGAAGACGACCTGTCGGCCCTTCGGCTCGTCCATCTCGAACAGGATGAGCCGCTGCCACCGGCCGAGCACGGCCTCACCGGCCGAGACGGGGATGGCGTGGGAGCTGGCAGAGAGCAGCATCGACTTGACGTGCGAGTGGCCGTTCTGCCGTTCGTGGGATTCCGCAAGGTTCTGGGTCCGCCGCTCCAGGTCGTCGTGGGCGTAGTAGACGTGCTCCGGAACCAGGTGCAGCACACGGTTCCGGAAGTCCTCCAGCGCACCCTCTTCCCATTCATTGATCAGGAGGGCGCACGTAGTGTGGGGGCAGAACGCGATGGCCGCCCCGTCGGTGACGCCCGAGTCCTTGATGGCCCGCTCCAGCTCCTCGGTCAGATCGAGGTAGGTGTATCGTGCGGGCGCCGACACCTCGATGGTGACGGTCGATGACTTCACGAGGCCCTCCTTGTCTCGGTCCCGGCCGCGGTGGCGACCGGCAGGTCGAAGGTGAACACGCTTCCCTTCCCCACCTCGCTCTCGGCGCGGATGCGCCCGCCGTGGGCCTCCACCACCGACCTGGCGATGGCCAGGCCGATTCCGGTGCCGCCGTCGTCGCGCGCGCGTGCCGGATCGACCCGGTAGAACCGCTCGAACAACCGGGGGAGGTGTTCGGAGGAGATCCCGGGTCCGGTGTCCGCCACGCTCACCTCGCAGCGCCCGTCGACCCGGTGGGCCGAGACCACCACCTCCCCCCCTGGGGGCGTCAGCCGAACGGCGTTGTCGAGGAGGTTGAACAGGACCTGGTGCAGGCGCTCGCGATCGGCGAACACCGGAGGGATGTCGTCGGGCACCCGGTCCTCCACCCGCACCTGCCGGCCGGATCGGACCACCTCCACCTCCGAGAGGACCTCGGCGACCAGCCGGCGAAGGGGAACGCCTTCGCGCCGAAGTGTCAGCTCCCCCGACTCGAGGCGCGACAGCTCGAGCAGCTGGTCCACCAGCCGGGACAACCGCTCGGACTGCGACAGCATCACCTGCAGCGTCTCCGGATCGGGTTCCTCCACGCCGTCGAGCAGGTTCTCAAGGTGCGCCCGGAGCGCCGAGATCGGTGTCTTCAGCTCGTGCGAGACATTGGCAACCAGCTCGCGCCGCAACCGTTCCAGGCTCTCCAGCTCCGCGCTCATGCGGTTGAACGCCGTCGCGAGCTGGCCGACCTCGTCACGGGAGGTGGTGTGGACCCGCTTGCTGTAGTCGCCGGTCTCCATGTGCAGAGCAGCCTGGGCCATGTCGCGGAGCGGCTGGGTCATGCCGCGGGCCAGCCATCGAGCCAGCCCCAGCGCGATGGCGGCCGCGATGGCCCCGGCGACGAGCAGCTGCCACCAGAAGTCGCTCAGGAACCGGATGGTCGCGCCCAGCACGCCAGGGGCGTCGCGGATCGCGTACACGGTCTCGGATGGTTGTCCCGGTTGCTGCACCGGTACTGCCGCATACTCGATGCCGCCGGCCACCCCGATGTGAACCCGACCGTCGAGGAATGTCGGCGGCGGCCTTCCCTCCGGCCCGTACCACGTGAACGTGCCCTCGCGGAGGAGCACCACCGTGACGCCGTTGGGGATGTCGCGGAGATCGGACGCTGCGGCGCGCGCGGCCACGCGCGCGAGGCGGCCCAGATCGGCCTCCCGGAACGCGTTTCGAAGTGCGAATCCGAGGAGGAAGTAGACCAGGACGATCGTCATGCCGACGGCGAACACGATGGTCGAGCCGAACTTGGCCCGGATCGTAGGGAGCTTCTCGAGCGGTCTCATGGCACCTCGGCCGGCTGCCGGAACGCATAACCGACACCGTGCACGGTCCGGATGAACCTCGGCTCCACACCGTCCTCGCCCAGCTTGCGGCGGATCCTGGCGACGTGCGAGTCGACCACCCGTCCCCCGGCGTAGTCCCGATACCCCCACACCTTGTCCATGAGCTGCTCGCGTGTGAACACGACGCCGGGCGTCCGGGCGAGCGTCAGGAGGATCTCGAACTCGAGGGGGGTCAGCTGGATACGCGTGCCGTCCACGGCCACGGTCCGGCGCGCCTGGTCGATAGCCAGGCCGGCTCGGTCGATCGGCTCATCCGCGGGGAGCGCGCCGATCCGCTCCATCCTGCGAAGGATGGCCCGCACCCGGACCACCAGCTCGCGAAGGCTGAAAGGCTTCGTCAGATAGTCGTCGGCCCCTACGGCGAAGCCGGCCACCTTGTCCGCTTCCTCGGTACGGGCCGTGAGCATCAGCACGGGGACCCACCGGTCCCGCTGGATCTGGCGGCAGACCTCCAGTCCGTCCATCCCCGGGAGCATGAGGTCCAGCACCACGAGGTCCGGATGAACCTGCTCGCACAGCCCGATGGCTTCGGGCCCGTCGCCGGCCACCACGACCTGGAAACCCTCGCTCTGGAGCCGGGCTCGTACCGCCTCCGCGATGGCCTCCTCGTCGTCCACGACCAGGACGGTCTGCTCGGTCACGGACCCATCGTATCCGCAGCGTGTGGCGGCCCTTCGGACGCCCTGTTGAGAAGTTGTGGCGAAGCTCAGGGGCTCAGGTTCACGGGCTTGGCGAGGTCCAGGTAGAGGATGGCCACGAACATCAGGACGAAGAAGGCCGCGACCGCGGCGGAGATGGGGACGAGCTTTCGCATGTCGACCTTCTTGCCCCTCACCTTCTCGATGGCCAGCACGGCCAGGTGGCCGCCATCGAACGGCGGAAGGGGGAGCAGGTTCAGGAACCCGATGAACACGTTCAAGCTGCCGAAGATCACCAGGATGTCCCAGAACCGGCCGATGACCGCGGTCTGGGCCGCCACTCGACCCGCTCCCACCACGCTCACGGGATCGCTCGGCCTGCGAGCCGCGTCGGTGAACAGCAGTTGGCTGATGCGGGAGATGCCCTCGGGGCTGAAGACCCGGCCGATGCTCTCCACCGCGCCCACGAGGGTTGAGCCGACCAACCTTGCTCCACCCGTCACCGAGGCCACCGGCCCCTGTGACTCCCGAGCCTGCGCCAGAGTCACGCCGATCCGACCGACCTTCTTCCCCTCGACCGTGGCCAGCACCGGCGTAGCGCTCACCGTGAAGACGCGCCCGTCACGCTGGATTCGAAGCGTGACCGGCTCCCCCACGTGTGTCCTGGTGATGTGGATGAGCTCGACGTCGGTGGGGTTCTCGACGCCGTCGATGCCGACGATCCGATCCCCCGGCTTCAATCCGATCTCGGCGGCCGGCGAGATCTTCCCTCCCAAAGTTTGGGAAACCTCGGCGACGAGCGGGTCTCTAGCCACGGGCTCCCCAACGAATCCGAGCCACAGGGCGAAGGCCAGGAAGGCCAACACGAAGTGCGTGGCAGGCCCGGCCGCGATCACCAGGGCGCGCTGCCAGATCGGCTTGGCCCCGAACGTTCGCGGCAGCTCCTGCTCCGGCGTCTCCTGGTACGGGTTCATGCCGGCGATCTTCACGTAGCCGCCCGCCGGGATGGCCTTGATCCCGTACTCGGTCTCGCCGCGCCGGAACGACCACAGGCGCGGCCCGAAGCCGACGAAGAACTCCTCGACCTTGATCCCGAACCACTTGGCCATGCCCAAGTGGGCGGCCTCGTGGATCACGATCACAACGACGAGGGCGACGAAGAACGCGACCTGGGCGATCGTTCCGGCCATCCAGCCCTCGGTCAGCGGGCCTCGATGATCTCCGCGGCCCGCTGTCGGGCCCAGGAGTCGGCCCGCTCGAGGTTGACCACCGAGACCACCGACGCGGGCGCCTGGTGCTCGTCCACGACACCTTGGACGATCTCGATGATCCGCGTGAGAGGGATCTTGCCCTCCAGGAAAGCTAGGACTGCGACTTCGTTGGCCGCGTTCATGACCGCGGGGAACGTCAAGCCGAGCTGACCGACCCGGTAGGCCAGGTCGACCGCGGGGAAGGCCTCGCGGTCGACCGGCTCGAACGTGAGCCGCTTGTCGGCGAGGGGAACCGGAGCGATGCCGGTCGGCAGGCGTTCCGGCCAGGCCAGCGCGAGCTGGATGGGCAGCCGCATGTCGGGCGAAGCTAGTTGGGAAAGCATCGTGCCGTCACGGAACTCGACCAGTGCGTGGACGATGCCCTCGGGATGGAGGATCACGTGGATCTGCGAGTAGTCGATGGCGAACAGGTAGTGAGCCTCGATGACCTCCATGCCCTTGTTCATGAGGGTCGCGGAGTCGATGGTGATCTTCGGACCCATCTGCCACACCGGGTGGGCCAAGGCCTCCTTCACCGACGCGCGGGCCAGGTCGCTGCGGGTCCAGCCCCGGAACGGGCCACCCGAGCCGGTCAGGATGACGCTCTTCACGTCCTCCTTGCGCTCGCCCCGGAGGAGCTGGGCCAGGGCGGCGTGCTCCGAGTCGACCGGCACGAGCCGTTCGGGCTCCGCCTTGATCAGGTCCATCACCAGCTCGCCCCCGATGACCAGGCTCTCCTTGTTGGCCAGCGCGAGCGTCTTCCCACTCTGCAGAGCCGCCAACGTGGAGGGCAGGCCGGCCGAGCCCACGAGCGCGTTCACAACCATGTCCGCCTCCACGTCGCGAGACAGGCGCTCCGCGGCGTCGGGTCCGTCGATGATGTCGACCCCCCGGATGTTCTTGCCCAGCATCTCGCGCAGCTCCCCCGCGGCCTCGGGGTCCGCTATGGCCACGTACGGGGGCAGAAACTCTCGGATCTGGCCCACGAGCAGCTCATGATTGGTCAGGGCGGCCAGCCCGACCACCTTGAACCGATCGGGATTTCGCCGGACCACGTCCAGGGCCTGCGTCCCGACCGATCCGGTCGATCCGAGAATGGTCAGCGAGCGCATCGCTCTCTAGGGTACCCCGGGATAGGGACAATCCGTGGCAACGGAGGTTACGGGAAGATCAGGCGTAGGAACAGGAAGGCGGCCGGCGCCACGAACAGGACGGAATCGATCCGGTCGAGCACCCCCCCGTGGCCCGGGAGGACGCTGCCCATGTCCTTCACCCCGAGGTCCCGCTTGATCAGCGATTCCGCCAGGTCGCCCAGGGGCGCGAGGACGGCCACCACCACCGCAAGGGCCACGGACTTGCCCACCGTGTTCAGCGCCGTCACCGCCGGAGCCACGGCCCCCACGGAAACGGCGATGACCACGAGCGTCGCCCCGATCGCACCCTCCAATGACTTCTTGGGGCTGATGGTCGGAGCGAGCGGCCGGTTCCCCCACCAGGACCCGACGATAAATGCCGCGGTGTCGTACACGAACGTCAGTCCGATCACCGACAGGACCACGGCCCGTCCATCGGTGAAATCGAGCATGGCCAGAGCGTAGCCGGCCATGAGGGGCACGTACGCGACGCCGAGGACCGTGACGCCGATGTTCGTCGCGGTGCCTCGCCGGTGCGAGGCCGGCGCCGCCATGTACCACAGGAACGTGGCGAACACAGATAGGACGAACATCGACAGCATGGCCGCCTCGCCCCGGAAATACGCCGCCCCGAGCACCAGGCCTCCCGAGACCAGGCCGAGAGCGGTTGCGGGCTGAAGGTGATGCCGCTGGAGCGCGAGGTACAACTCACCCTGGGCCCACAGGACGATGGCCCCGGCCGCCAGAGCGAACGCCCACTTGCCCAGCGCCAGGCTGCCCAGGGCCACCCCGGCCAGGGCCAATCCGGTGATGAACGCTGCCGGGACGTCCCGGTCGGTCCGGCGGGCCTCGTGCTCCGACCCAACTTCCATGGTGGTGGGCTCTTGCCAGCTCGGCCCGCCCAGCCCTTCGGAGCCTGAGCCGGCCATGCCCGAGGACCGGCTGGCCCCGACGGGCTCTTCCAGCTCCGCGGCGATGTCTTCCCGGCCTACGTCGTCGGCCCCGCCCAACAGCTCCGGGAGCGAGGTCTCGTCCTCCATATCCAGGTCGGCCTCATCGCGAACCGACTCGGCAAAGTGCTCGGCGGCCGCCTCCACCGCCTCGCGGCTCGGCTCCTCGTCCTCGGCGGAAGCCTCCACGAGGGGGGATCCCATCTCCGGTTCCTCTTCTCCTTCCTCGGAGGGGCCGGGCAGGTCGACGTAGGCGGATGGTGCGCGGCCGAATGTCTCCTCGGAGATCTCGGCGCTCTCCTCTTCCCCCCACACGGACTCCTCGGACCCTGCCTCCGAGGGCGACGACCCCTCGAAAGATCCCTCCTGGCCGGGGGTCGACCCGGCCCCCGAGGAATCGTCGGGTTCGCCGATCACCGGCTCCCCCGCGCCGCTGTCCGGCGGGGCCTGCTCGCCGGCGGGCGCTGCGGAGGGGTTCTCCGGCCAGTCGACGTCCTGGATGGGCGCGAAGAACTTGTCGAGGTCCTCGAACAGGTCGTCCTTCTTGTCGCCCTCGGGCACTAGATCTCCTCGAGCTCCCGCTCCTTGTGCACCACGATCTCGTCGACCTCCGCCACGTGGTGGTCGGTGCGCTTCTGCAACTCCTTCTCGGAACGAGCCAAGTCGTCCTCGGAGATTGTGGCGGCGCGCTGCAGCCGCTCCAGCTCCTCCTTGGAATGGCGTCGCACGTTGCGCACCGCCACTCGTGCCTCCTCGCCCCGCTGGTGCACCACCTTGATCAGCTCCTTGCGCCGCTCCTCGGTGAGCGGCGGGAACGAGAGTCGGATCACGTTGCCGTCGCTCGACGGCGTGATGCCCACGTCGCTCGCCATGATCGCCTTCTCCATGGAGGCGATGGCGTTCTTGTCGTAGGGCTGAATGAGGAGGGTCCTGGGCTCCGGCACCGAGAACGAGGCCAGCTGCTGGATCGGCACCTGAGTACCGTAATAGTCCACGACGATCCGCGAAAGTAGGGCCGGTGTGGCCCTGCCCGTCCGGATCGACCCGAGCTCCTCCTTGAGCACGGAGATTGCCTTGTCCATCTTCTCCCCGGCCTCACCGAGGGTGGTCTGGACCGTCATCAGGCCCCCCCATGCACCAGGGTTCCGATGGGCTCGCCGGACAGGGCCCGGCGGATGTTCCCCTCCCGGCGAAAGTCGAACACGATGATGGGGAGCTTGTTCTCCATGCACAGCGAGATGGCCGTGGCGTCCATCACCTGATATCCCTCGCGCAACACATCGAGGTACTCGATCGATTCGAAGCGGCGAGCGCTCGGGTCGACGAGCGGATCGGCGCTGTACACGCCGTCGACCTTCGTCCCCTTCAGGATGGCCTCGGCCCCGATCTCCAACGCGCGTTGGGCCGCGGTCGTGTCCGTGGAGAAGAAGGGCGCGCCCATCCCGGCGGCGAAGATCACGATCCGGCCCTTCTCCAGGTGCCGGACCGCCCGGAGCGGGATGTACGGCTCGGCCACCTGCGCCATGTGAATCGCGGTCTGCACCCGGGTGGTTACGCGCATCTTCTCCAGGCCGTCCTGAAGCGCGAGCGCGTTCATGACCGTGGC
>DASPWN010000247.1:0-2834 GCA_035637835.1 Actinomycetota bacterium
CTGGCCACCGTGCTCTCGCTCTGCTCGGAATCCGACGCGTTCGTGGCGGCGTCGTTCGTGCAGTTCGGCCCGGGCGCACAGCTGGCGTTCCTCGTGTCTGGGCCGATGATCGACCTGAAGCTCGGCGCGCTGTACGCAGGCACGTTCCGCAGGGGGTTCCTGCCGATGCTCGTGGTGACGGTGTTCGCCACAACGCTAGTCGGTGCGATGTGGGTGATGGTGGTGGCGGGATGAAGGACTCCGTTGTGGTCGGGGGGACGGCCCACGCGCGCTCGCACGGCAGCGCGTCGCCCCGAACGTGGAGCCCCGGCCGTGTCGCCGGTGGGCTGGTGCTCGCGGCGTGGGCCGCCCTGTTCTGGTTCCTGCTGCTCACCGGACGGGATGACCTGTACCTGTCCACCAGGACGTCATGGGTGGTGCCGGTGGGGGCGGCGCTGCTCACGGCGGCCGCCGCCGGGCTGATCGTTTCGGCCCGGGTCCGCTCTCCGCGGGCCATCCGCTCTCGCGAGGCCTGGGTCATGGGGTTGATGGTCGTCCCGGTCGTGATGATCCTGGCCCTCCCACCGGCCACGCTCGGCAGCTTCTCCGCGAACAAGCGGCCGGGCTTCAGTTCCGCGGGGTTCGGCGGGTCTCTCGCCGACGCCGGGAGCGGCCCGCTGACGCTGGTCGACGTGGCCGCGGCCCAGTACTCGAAAGCCGGCGAGCAGGCGCTCGCCCGGCGCGCCGGGGAACAGGTCGACTTCATCGGCATCGTCACGCGCTTCGCCGACACGCCGGCCGGCGAGTTCCTGCTCACCCGCTACATCGTGACCTGTTGCGTCGCCGACGCCACCACCGCCCAGGTCCGCGTGGTGAACGTCCCTCCGGGGAAGTTCCAGGCGAACGAGTGGGTGCAGGTGAGGGGCCCGATCTACCCCCTCGGCAAGCAGGTGATCGTGAACGCGACGTCGGTGGAGGAGGTCGCCCGGCCAGCCAGGCCCTACCTCACGCCGTGACCCGGCGCCCGGCCCGGCAGTCGGCGCACAGCCCGAAGATGTCGGCCTGGTGCGAGGACACCGAGAAGCCCCTGCGCCTGGCGGCCGATGCCGCCCACCCTTCGATCTCACAGGAGGGGATCTCCACGACCCGCCCGCACCGCTCGCAGATCAGGTGATGGTGATGGCCGGGGTCGCACAGCTTGTAGGAGATCTCCCCTTCGCCGGCGGGGAAGGTCCGGGCGTACCCCGCCTGCGCAAGCGCCTGGAGCGTCCGGTAGATCGTGGCCAGGCCCGGCCCGTTCCCCGACCGGGCCAGCCTCGCGTGCAGGGACTGCGCCGTGATGGGCCGGCCCTCGCGTTCCATGGCGCGAACGATGGCGCTCCGCTGCCTCGTAGCTCGAAGGCCTGCGTCGGCCATCATGGCCTGGCGACTCGTCACGGGGCTGCCCTCCGAGGATGGCGCAGGGCTGCCCTCCGGCCGGCGACGGTGGCCGCGGCGAAGACCGCGGCCGCCGTGACGACGATCGTTCCCCCCGGCGCGATCTCTCCCTGCACCAGGGCGATCACCAGGCCGCCGAGCGTCGCCACCAGCCCGGCGGCGACTGCCCACAGCATCGAGCCCCGGAAGGAGTGGGCAAGGCGGGACCCCGCCGCCACCGGCATCACGAGCAGCGCGGCGATCAACAGGAGGCCGACCACCCGCATGCCCGCCACGACGAGCAATGCGGTCAGCACGACGAGGAGCACGTTCAACGCATCTACGGGCAAGCCCGACGCATGAGCAGTCTCCTCGTCGAGCGCCACGGCGACCAGTTCCTTGTAGAAGAGCGCCACCGCGGCCACCACGAGCAGGCACAGCAGGGTGATCGCCAGAACGTCCAGCCTGGTGATCGTGAAGATCGAGCCGAACAGGAACCCCATGGCGGAGGGGTTGAGGCCACCCCGCGCCGACAGGACCACCAGGCCGACGGCCAGCGCCAGGTAGAAGATCAACGCGAGCGACAGGTCCCCGGCCAGACGCCCCTTCGCCCGAAGCCACTCCAGCGCGATCGCTCCCGCCACCGCGATGGCCAGCGATCCCCACAGCGGCGCGAGTCCAGCCGCGATGCCGATGGCCACGCCGGCGAACGCGAGGTGCCCCACCGCGTCGCCGATCAGCGACAGCCGTCGCTGGACCAGGAAGCACCCGATGACCGGGGCGCCGACGCCGACGGCGCCGCCCGCGATGTACGACAGGATGGCGAAGTTCAGGAACAACCGGCTCACGGCGCCATCTCCAGGTGCGTGTGGAACTCCTCGTGGGTGATCTGCTTTAGCCGCCCGTCCACGACCACCAGGATCCGGTCGGACACCGTGTGGAAGTCGTCGGGATCGTGGGAGACCGCCACGACCGTCACGCCGGAATCGGCGCGGCGGCGGAACTCCTCCGCCAGCGTGGGCCGCAGGCGCTGGTCGATCCCAGTGGTCGGCTCGTCGAGGAGCAGGAGCTCCGGTTCGGCCACCAGCGCTCGGGCCAGGATGGCCCGCTGCTGCTGCCCTCCCGACAGCTCGAACAGGCACTCGCCCGATAGGTGGCCCAGCCCCACCGCTTCGATCGCTCCGTCGACCCGGGACCAGTCGGCGGCCCCCATCCGGTTGAACAATCCCTTGGCGGGAGCCAGCCCGGCTGCGACGACCTCGGCCACGGACACGGGGAGCGCGGTTGCCAGACGCAACCCCTGAGGCGCGTAACCGATCCGTCGCCGGATCCGAGGGTCGGCCGGAGAGCCATCGAGCACGCTGATGGTCCCGGCATCTGGGCGAAGCAGCCCGACCATCAGCTTCAAGAGGGTGGACTTGCCGCTCCCGTTCGCCCCG
>DASPWN010000248.1:0-3029 GCA_035637835.1 Actinomycetota bacterium
CATCCCCGCACCGCCCATGCTGACCAGCGGGAAGTTCGTCATGGCGAGGGTCTGGAGGGATATCGTCGAGGGCGTCCGGTTCCTCCGGGCGAGCCCCCTCGCCTCGTCCATGACCGTGGGGATCGTCGCGGCGTTCAGCGCCGTGGGTGCCGTGCTGGCGATCGGACCCGTCTTCGCCCAGAAGACGCTCTCGGCCCAGGCCACCGGATGGGGGGTGCTCGTCACCTCGTTCGGCATCGGGATGGCCATCGGCATGGCCACCGTGAACAAGCTCGTCGAGTTCGCCGAGCGGGATCGCTTGTTCGTGTGGTCGCTGATCGCGGCGGCCGTCACGCTGTGGGTGCTGGCGGCCATGCCGAACATCACGCTCGCGGCGATCTTCACCGTGGTCCTCGGATGCTTCTGTGGGGCGGCGTGGGTCTCGGGCTACGTGCTGTTGCAGGAGAACATCGCCGACGAGTATCGAGGGCGGACGTTCGGCTCCCTCACGGTCCTGTCCCGGTTCGGCTTGTTCCTCTCGCTGGCGGCGTTCCCGGCGCTGGCCGGCCTGGTCGGGGAGGACCACGAGATCTTTGTCGGGACACAGCGGATCGACCTGGCCGGCACCAGGATTGCTCTGTGGGTAGCGGGCGCCGGCGTGATCATCGCGGCCGACGTCACCCGCCGAGGGCTGAAGCGCTTCCGGGTGAGCCGTCCGAAGCCCCTCGCGCTGGTGCCGAAGCTGAAGCGGCCACCGAGGAGGGGCACCTTCGTCGTGTTCGAAGGGGTGGAGGGCGCCGGCAAGGGCACGCAGATCCGCCTGGTCGAGGAATGGCTCGAGTCGCAAGGAAGCGAGGTCCTGATGACGCGGGAGCCTGGCGGAACCGAGGTGGGGGAGCGCCTCCGCGCCCTCCTGCTCGACCACGACACCGGACACATCGAGCCCAGGACCGAGGCGCTGTTGTTCGCCGCCGCACGGGCCCAGCACGTCGCCTCGGTCATCCGACCGGCCCTGGCCGAGGGCAAGGTGGTGGTCTGTGACCGGTACATCGACTCCTCCGTCGCCTACCAGGGGTGGGGTCGGGGCCTGGGCGAGCAGGACGTACTGACCCTGAACGTATGGGCGACGCAGGGCCTGTTCCCGGACCTCGTGCTCCTGCTCCACCTGGAGCCGGAGGTGGGACTCCTCCGCTCGCTCGAGGAACCCGACCGCATCGAGATGGAATCGGGCGACTTCCATGCCAAGGTGTCCAACGCCTACCTGAAGATCGCGGAGGAGCACCCCGAGCGGTTCGTGGTGATCGACGCGAATGCTCCGCCCGAGACCGTGCACGAGCGGGTGAAGGAAGCGCTCGGCCGTGTGCTGAAGGAGCGGGAGGACGCGGATGGCGACCGTACCTGAGCCCGTCGTTCTGGACCGGGTCCCGGGGCAGGAAGGGGCCATGGCCTTCCTGCGGCAGGCCGCCATGCGACCGCACCATGCGTACCTGTTGGCCGGGCCGGAGGGATGTGGGAAGCAGCTGGCGGTGCGGGCCTTCGCCGCGGCCCTGCTGTGTGCGCGGGGCGGGTGCGGGGAGTGCCGGGACTGCCGGCTGGCCCTGGACGATCGTCACCCGAACGAGTTCCTCGTCGAGCCGGAGGGGCGTGACATCCACGTGGACACCATCCGATCCGAGGTGTGGCACCCCGCCTACCGCACGGCCCCGGAGCCGGGGAAGAAGGTGTTCGTGATCCGGGAGGCGGACCGGCTGAACCCGGCTGCCGCCGACACGCTCCTGAAGGTGTTGGAAGAGCCGCCTGCCGACGCGGTCATCGTGTTGCTGTCCGCCCGGCCGGACGAGCTTCCCGAGACCGTCCTCTCGCGGTGCCACGTCGTGACGTTCCAGCCGCTGGCCGAACATTTCGTCGTGGACACGCTCGCGGGAGAAGGTGTCGATCCCTCCCGTGCCCTCCTGGCCGCCCGCCTGGCCGGGGGGAACCTCGGCCGGGCCCGGCGCCTTGCGACGGGCCCTGGGGGCCTCGCATTCCGCGACGTGGGAGCGGAGGCCATTCGCCTGTCTGCGACGGGGCCTCGGGGTGCACTCGATGGCGCCGACGTGGTGCTCGAAGCGGCCGAGGCCTATCGCAAGGGCTTGAAGGACCAGCTCGAGGTGGACCTCGCGCCGTTCCTGGATGAGCGAGGCAGGCCGGAGGAGCCGTACCGTGGTGCGATCCGCCGGCTGGAGGAGCGGCACAAGCGCCGAGTGAAACGCGCCGAGCGGGACTACGTGGACTGGGTGCTGCTCGGGGTCTCGTCCCTGCTCCGAGACCGGATCGTCGCCGGGGTGGGCGGCGGCGGGGAGCTCGCGATCAACCTGGACATCCGGCCCGAGCGGGGGCAGGGGCACCGGGAGGACCTCGTGGGCTCCGCGCGGGGGCTGGCGGCCATCGAGGAAGCCAGGGCTGCCCTGGCCGAGGAGCTGAACTTGAACCCACGGCTGGTGCTGGAGCGAGCGTTCCTCCAGCTCGCGGAGGTCGCGGCGTAGGGAGCGGCCAGCCGGCTGAAGTGGTGCTTGCATCACTGTCGATGCTGCGGGCCGGTGAGACAGTTCGGGTGGAGGATGATGCGCGGATGACCGTTCGAGTGCTCATCGTGGACGACCAGGAGCCCTTCCGACTGGCCGCGAGGATGGTGGTCGATGCCACCGACGGCTTCGAGGTCGTCGGTGAGTCCGAGACTGGCGAGGACTCAATCGAGAGGGCCAGATCGCTGGGGCCGGACTTGGTGCTGATGGACGTCAACCTGCCCGGCATCAACGGCCTGGACGCCACCCGCAAGATCCTCGAGGGTTCGAACGTGCGGATCGTGATCCTCCTCCTGTCCACGTATGAGGAGGACGAGTACGCGCCCCGAGCCGCCGAGTGCGGCGCGGCAGCGTACATCCCCAAGTCGGCCTTCGGCCCGGATCGACTGGAGTCGGCCTGGGCCGCGGCGGCCGACGCGTCCTAGGACGCCGTCACAGGCAGGCGGCCGGTCACGGTCGTCCCCCGCCTCGGTGCGGACGTGACCT
>DASPWN010000249.1:0-1712 GCA_035637835.1 Actinomycetota bacterium
TCCCTTCCCCGACGGTGCGGCCGGGGCATGGCGGGCGGTCTGCGGTAAGGCCCCGAGCCCTTTGTGCGAAGTGGGTTGGAAGTCGTTGGGGGTTCTGGAACTCACCGCGCTGCCCAGCATCCAAGAGGAGAGCTGGGTCCCCATGGTTAGGGAGACCGACGCCTTGTTGGTGTGGGGCGGTGATGTCCTCTACCTGTGTTACTGGATGCGGCAGTCAGGACTGGCAGACCTCTTGCCGTCGCTGAGCGAGTCGGTCTACGTGGGGGTGAGCGCCGGGAGCATCGTGATGACCCCCTACAACTGCGACGCGGAGTTCAACCTTCAGTACGTGCCCGCAGGCAGCGATCAGGCGCGGGAAGGCGACAGGGCGCTGGGGTTGGTCGATTTTGCGTTGCGCGTACATCTGGATCGCGAGGGCTTCGAGGACTCCTCCATGGCCAACGTAGAAAAGTGGGCCTCCGAAATACCAGTCCCGACGTACGCGATCGACGATCAGACCGCTATCAAAGTGGCCGACGGTGCGGTCGAAGTCGTCTCCGAGGGGAACTGGAAACTGTTTACCCCCGGCCCGGAAGCAAGCTACTCGGTTTGAGACACGCGCGCTCGGCTGGGCGAGTGCTCCGGAATGACGCGCGAGCGTGGCGCGCGGCTAGGGGAGCGTCCAGAACGGCCCAACGAGTCCTAGACGGTCGAGAATCGCCTGGTTTTCGTCGCGGCTGCGCGGGCGCCAGTCGGCGTCTAGTCGCGTGTCCCACCATGCGTGAGCGAGGTCGCAGAGCTTTTGGGCAGGAAGAGTCGCGCCCGGCTCCCTCACGCCGAGCCATCGTGTGATGTGCTCCTCCGACCGGAAGAGATTCATCGCACTTCAGGTGAAGACGATGTCGTCCCACCAGTGAGCTGCGGGCACGAGGCAGTGGAACAGCAGATCAGGACGATCGGCCGTCTGTTCGACGACCTCGACGGAATACGGCTCGCCGCAGTCCGGGCACGACGACTCGATGCGACCATCGACCTTGAGCGCGCTCAGAACGCCGAAGGCGTCCCAAGCGCAGTTGGCATACCACCAGCGCCCGTTCGCGTGCACCCGGTAGGCGGTCGGCACAGCCGAGAAAGGGTTCGCCATTCTTATCTCGGCTGTCGCCGCGTTCAGCACGAGCGCATGGGCTTCGTGCAGCTGACGCCAGCCGGCCCGCACCTCGCCCTCCTCGCCGACCTCTCCTGCCGCCGGCGCGCGGCCGAGCTCCACGAATGCCGCGTACGTGCGGTTACGGAGATCCAATAGGTCGGCGTCGATCCGCCGAAGCTACCAGGCCTTCCCGTCCCCCACGGCAGCCGAACCACCGTCCCTCGAAGCCCAGACTCAGTGGCCTGGGCGAGTGTTCCGGAATGACGCCTGACGAGTGGCCCGTGTGTCCGGCCGTGCATCTCGTACGATGGCGGAGGAGGTGCCACGTGGCGACGAGTGATCCGATCGCCGAGATCATCGGGGACTATCGAGCCTTTGCGGCGATGCAGCGCGACCGTCTTTCCACCCGCGGCATCGACATCGCGCCATACGCACTCAGCCACCTCGCCGTCCGCGTCGCCGACTGGGACCTGTACGTCCACCAGCGGACGCTGCTCGAGCGCCATGCGAGGGCGAACCGCGAGAACGTCTGGAACGGGCGTCCGATCTCCCTGATCGTGCTCGCCGAGCCGCTCGACGTCCTCGA
>DASPWN010000250.1:0-5170 GCA_035637835.1 Actinomycetota bacterium
CCTGGCGCCGGGAGTAGCCCGTCTTGTTCTTGTACTTCATCACCCGGACCTTGTCCCCCTTCTGCTCGCCGACCGGCTTGGCCGTGACCACGGCCCCCTCGGCCTCCTTGCCGAAGTGCGTCTTGCCGTCGTCGTCCACCAGGAGCAAGGGATGGAACGTCACTGTGTCGCCCAGGCCGTGCATGTATTCCACCTCGATAACGTCACCGGGCTTCACCCGGTGCTGCTTTCCACCCGTCTTGATGACGGCGTACATCGGCTCCTCCTCAGGCTTCGTAGGTCACGATCAGGCCCCGCCCCTCGCACGTTGGGCAGGTCTCTGAGAACGATTCCAAGAGTCCACCAGAAACGCGCTTGCGAGTCACCTCGAGCAACCCGAGGGGGCTGATGTCGAAGATCTGGGACCGCGTCTTGTCCTTGGCCATTTCCTCGCGCAGGGCGTCCACGACCTTCCGCTTGTTCTGCTCGAGGAGCATGTCGATGAAGTCGATGATGATCATCCCGCCGATATCCCGGAGGCGAAGCTGCCGAGCCACCTCCCGGGCCGCCTCGACGTTGGTGTTGACCACGGTCTCCTCGAGGTTCGTCTTGCCCACCGACTTGCCCGTGTTCACGTCGATGACGGTCATCGCCTCGGTCCGGTCGATGACGATGTAACCCCCGGAGGGCAGCCACACCTTGCGGTCCAGTCCCTTGTGGATCTGCTCGACGACGTGGAACTCCTCGAAAACGGGCAGCTTGCCTTGGTGCAGCCGGACCTTCGGCAGGAGGTCGGGAGCGATCCCGGCGAGGTACTGGGTGACCAGCTCGTACACGCGCGGGGAATCGGTGACGAGCTCGCGGAACTCTTCGTCGGTGAACAGGTCGCGGACGGAGCGAACCGTGAGCTCGGGCTCCTCGTACAGCATCGCCGGCGCCTTCGCCCGCTTCGCCTTCTTCTCGATGGTCTTCCATTCCTCCAGGAGGCGGGCCAGGTCGGCCGCCAAGGCCTCCTCGTCGGCGTCCTCCGCGGCGGTCCGGATGATGACGCCGTGGCCCTCGGGCCGGATCGTGCGGAGGATCTGCTTGAGCCGCCTGCGCTCCTCGTCCGGAAGGCGACGGCTGATGCCCGTGATGTCGGAGTTCGGCACCAGCACGAGGTACCGCCCGGGCATGCTGATCTGTGCGGTGAGTCGGGCCCCCTTGCCGCCGATCGGGTCCTTCGTCACCTGCACCAGGACGGCGTGGCCGCTCTTCAGGACGTGTTCGATCCGGGGGGGCGCCCCGTCGAGGTCCTCCGGCGAGTAGTTCACCTCGCCGGCGTACAGCACGGCGTTCCTGCCCTTGCCCACGTCGATGAAGGCCGCCTCCATCCCGGGGAGGACGTTCTGCACCCTGCCCAGGTACACGTTGCCGACCATCGACCTCGCGCCCGCCCGCGTCACGTAGTGCTGGACGAGCTCATGGCCCTCCAGGATGGCGATCTGGTCGCGCTCGCCGTGTTCGGTGATCACCATGAGCTTGTCGGTGACCCTCGGCGGGGCGATGGTGGGCTCCCGGCGCCTCCTCCCGACGGCCTGTCGCCCTCGACGAAGGCGGGTGGGGCCGACCACAACCGTGTCGGTCGGCTCGACCGCCTTGCGTCGCGTCCGGCGCCCGGGCGGCCTGGACGGCTCCGGCGCGGGCTCGACCGCGATGGCTGCGTCGGGCTTCGCATCGGCCTTCGGCCGGGCCTTCGTGCCCGCCTTGGTTCGAGCCGAACCCGCACGTCGGGTCCCTCGCCGTGCCGGTTGGGGGGCCGGTTCATCCCCATCGGCAGCCGCGGCGCCGGTGTCGGCCGGCTCGGCGACGTCGGACCCTTCGACCTCCGCGGCGCCTTCGGTGGCGCCGGAGAGTGCGGACTTGCGTCGGCGCCGGCGCCGGCGACGCTTCGCCGACGGGCTCTCGCCCGTTCCCGCGCCATCTGACTCCTCGATTCCTTCGGGCTCTCCGATGGAGTCCGCCTCGTCGGGCGACGGCACCTGCGGCTTGGTCTCCCCTGCCGCCATCGCCGTCCCGGATCGGCGTCGACCCCGACCGCCGCGGTGTCGCCGGCGACGGACCGCCGCCGTGCCCACCTCACCATCCATCGACGGGGCGCCCCCGATCGGTCCGGGGACCGTCGCCTCCTCCGCGCCCTCGCCGGTTGACTCGGACGAGGTCGCTTCGTCGACGCGACCGGTCATCCCAGCCTGTCCCCGCCCACGGTTCCTGCGGCGCCGCCGGCGTGGGCGGGGCGCCGCACCGACCTCGTCCCCCGACCCCGATGTCACGGCCGGTGCCTGGAGCGACTCTGTGTGCTCCGTCATCAGTTCCGACTCCTTCCCACTCGCTCGAGTGCGCGGGAGTGCCGGAGGGCAGGGATGGGCAGGGGTCCAGAACGACTACAAGCCCGCTCTCGCTCGAGGGCGATGGCTTGGGTGATTCGTGGAGCGCGACCGCGCTCGGGTGGCTGTGAGCCACTCGGCGCAGCGAAGCGCCGCTCGTCCTGCAACCTCTACACCCTGTTCCGGCACCGGCCGCCCCGGCCGCGGCCCTGCGGGCGATCGCCCGGAGCCGGCGGGGTCTGGTCCGCGCCACCTCTGTCTCGCCCGGAGCCCGAAGCCCGCGGCCTCGGTCCGGCGAGGAAAACCTGGATACAGGATAGCAACCCGCCGGGCGGCTCCCCGTAGCCGCAGATCGCCCGCTCGCCGGGCTAGGCCGATGTGGCTAGCGCGCTGTCGGCTCGACTTCAACCAGGAAAGGGGAGGCGCCCGATATACTTCTCGGCCCTCGGTGGCCGACACTTCCCTCATGGGCCAGCACGACCACGGCGGTGGCGCCTCCATTCAGGCGACGCCCATCTCCGGCCGTCGGGTGAGGGTGGTCGTGGTGGACGACAACGCCGGATTCCGTGAGTCGCTGCTCGCCCTGCTCGACGCCGGTGACCTTGACGTGGTGGGCGAGGCCCGCTCCGGGCCGGAGGCCCTGGAGCTCGTCCCGGCGGTCGACCCCGACGTCGTCCTGATGGACGTGCGCATGCCTGACATGGACGGGATCCAGACCACCCGCCGTCTGAAGCAGCTCCATCCGGGCATCGGCATCGTCGCGCTGTCCGGTCACGAGGACCAACACATCGTCCGAGAGATGCTCGTAGCCGGCGCCTCCGGGTACGTGCTGAAGGACTCAGACGGCGACGAGATCCTGAACGCCGTCCTGCACGCGGCCCAGGGCGGCGGTGTCCTCTCGCCCGAGGTCACCCCCTCGGTCATCGAGGAACTCACGGAGGCGCTGGAACGGGAGCGCCGCCGGACCAGTGAGCTCGAGCAGGCCCACGCGGCCCTGGTCGAGCGGGCCGCGCGACGGCACGAGCTGGTGGCGCGGCTCTCCCACGAGCTCCGCACGCCGGTCACCGTCATCCTGGGGATGGCCCAGACCCTGGCCAAGGCCGACGACACGTTCCCCCAACGTCAGGAGCTCGCGGACCGGATCGTTGAGCGCTCGGAGGCCCTGGCCCGGCTGGTCGAACGGTTCGAGCTCACGATCGACGCGGGGATGGCGGAGAAGGTGGACGTGGCTGCCCTGGCCCAGGAAGTGGCCTCGCCCTACCCCCGGGTTCGGGTGATGGCGAAGGGCGGCCCGTTCGCGGCGACACTCAGCCCGGTCCTGGGGCGGAGGATCCTCGGGGAGCTCGTGGCGAACGGGCTCGAGTTCTCACCCCCGGACGCGGCAGTGACCGTCCAGGTGGCGCGGAGCCGGGCCGAGATCGAGGTCCGGGTCGTGGACGCCGGACCCGGGATCGATGCCGACGACCGCGAGCGGATCTTCGGCTTCCTCGAGCAGGTCGAGGATCTGAACGTGCGGGTCCATCAGGGTCTGGGCTTCGGCCTGTCGCTCGCCCGGGGCGCGGCCGGTTCGATGGGCGGCGACGTGGTCCTGGAGTCCTCGGGACCCGAGGGATCCACCTTCCTGTGGACCATCGCCCTCGAGGAATGATGCGAAGGGTACGGTCACACTCGGCGGCTACGTCAGGCGTCGCATGTGGATGTTCAGGAGCAATCCCACGGCCGCGCAGTTCGTCAGGAACGAGCTCCCGCCATAGGACACGAACGGGAGCGGGATCCCGGTGATCGGCATGATCCCGAGCGTCATCCCGACGTTTACGAACACCTGGATGGCCAACATCGATGCGATGCCCGCCGCGAGATACGTCCCGAACGGGTCCTTGGCTAACAGCGCGATCCTGACCGCCCGCCAGATGAGGAGGGCGAACAACATCAGCACGAAGATGGCCCCCACGAAGCCGAATTCCTCCCCGATCACAGTGAAGATGAAGTCGGTGTGCTGCTCCGGCACGAAGTCCAGGTTGGTCTGCGTACCCTTCAGATATCCGCGGCCGAGCAGGCCGCCCGAGCCGATCGCGATCTCCGCCTGGGTCCGGTTGTAGTCGGATCGCTGCGGGTCGTTCTGGGGGTCGAAGAACGCGGTGAGCCGGGCGATCTGATAGTCCTTCACCAGGCCGAGCTGGAGCGCCCCGAAGATCAGCACGATGGCCGTGAGCGCGAGCACCCCCAGGTGCCGGGCCCTGGCTCCCGCCACGACCAGGATCCCCACCAGGATGGCCAGGAGCACGATCGAGGTCCCGAGGTCGGGCTGCAGGAAGACCAGGAGCCCGGGGACCGCAGCGATCGCCGTCGCTCGGTACAGGTCCTGCAGCGACAGGTCGCTCGATCGGAGCTGCGAGAGGAACGCCGCGAGCATCGCGACCAGCGCCAGCTTGGCAAGCTCCGAGGGCGCGAGCTGGAACCCGAACAGTTGGAACCACCGCTGGGACCCACGGATGGTCGTGCCGAGCGGAGTTCGGACCAGGACCAGCAGGGCGAGGCTCGCCACATAGATGATGCCGGCGTAAACCTTGACGAACCGGTAGTCGAAGCTCGCGCTCACCAGGATGACCACGATGCCGAGCGTGACGAAAGCCAGCTGCTTCTTGAGGAAGAACCCCGGGTCGATCCGCTGAGCCACCAGCGAGGCGTGGGTCGCGGAGTAGATCGTGATCAGGCCCACGATCCCCAGGGCGAGCACGGATATCAGCAGGACGGGGTCGAGGTGCCGGAGCGGCCGCCGTTCCCACCGATACAGCTTGGTCGCGACGACGTCCATCAGTCCGTCA
>DASPWN010000251.1:0-1533 GCA_035637835.1 Actinomycetota bacterium
GTCGTCCATGGCACCGAGCGCCTGGACGATCCCCGCGACCGAGCCCGGGCCCGCGGCGGCCCGGATGTGGACGTAGCAGGCGGGCCCGGAGCGCTGCATGGGCATCGGCGGCATCCCCGGGCCCCCGGCGTAGATCCCGAGCATCTCGAGGGGAAGGACCGGCGCCGTGTAGGTGTGCAGGACCCCCTCGGTCGCCTGGATGTGGCGGAGCACCGTCCGAGCGATCGATTCGAAGTCCACGGCCTCGACGGAAACGATGACGTCCCACGGCCCGACTACGGCCACCGAGTGCCGGATCCCGCGCTGGCCCCGAAGGGCGATGACGACGTCCTCGACCTTCCCGGGGGCGACCCGGAGGTAGACGAAGGCGTCCACTGCTGCAGGCTAGGGGAGGGCACGGGCCCCTGCAAGGATGACGGGCGTGTGTCAGCCGGACTCGACGGCGGGTTGAGGCGCGTGGCACAGAGCCTCGAGCTCTTCGGCCCCGTCCTCCGGGCCGACGGCGATGATGCGATCGCCAGCCTCGAAGACCAGCCCGGCCCGCGGGCGATAGATCCATCGCCGCCCCCGTTGCACAGCCAGGACGAACATCCCGGTCTCGGTCTGGAGCCGGAGGTCGCGAAGGGACCTCCCCTCCGCCTGCGAACCCGCCTCAACGACGGTCTCGGCACCGGTCTCCTCGGTCTCCTCAAGGGCCATCCGGATCACCGGGTGCAGCTCCTCTCCGTGCTCGACGTACCAGGTCATCTCCCTGGCCGCATCGGAGACGGCCTCGCTAGCAGCACCGAGGCGGAGCAGCCCCCGCAGGTCGTCGGGGTTGCGGGCCTCGGGGCTGGCCCGAAGCACCCAGGACTCGAGCTCGTCGTGGAGGATGTCGCTTCGGGCCTCCAGGGTGGCCACCTCGGCGGCCAGGGCCCGGTCGTTGAACAGGAGCGAGGAGTAGGCCAGGCCCACGGCCGCCTCCGAGGAGTTCTTCATCTCCACGAGGATGTCGACGGCCCGGTCCAGCTCGGAGAGGGGCGGCGAGTCCGTCTCGGGGGCCGGGGGGAGCGGCGGCGCCCCGGCCACCCCCCGGATCAGGTTCACGCCCTCCTCGGGGCCCTGGTAGAGGAGGACGTCGCCCTCGGAGACCACGCTGTCGGGGCCAGGGTCGAACTCCCAGTCGTCGCCCCGCCGGATGGCAAGCACCCACATGCCCGTTTCCATGGGAAGCGAAAGGTCCCGGAGGGTCGCGCCAACCGCCTGCGAGCCCTCGCGGACCTTGACCCGGCCGCACACCTCGTCGGCGTGGCGAAGGTCGGCCCGGAGCGCGTCGGGGATGCCGAGCTTTGCCGCAACGACCCGAGCGATGTCCGAGGCGGCATCGCCGATCTTGTCGATCGCGGTCGCGATCCACAGGACGCTCTCGATGGCCTCGGCGTCCTCCGGGCTCCGGGCGGCCAGGATGGCGAGCGTTCGAAGCCGGCGGAGGTAGCCGCCCATCCGTTCCTCGAGCTTCTCGACCTCGTCGGCGAGGTCTTCCTCGTTGAAGAA
>DASPWN010000252.1:0-1692 GCA_035637835.1 Actinomycetota bacterium
GGATCGACGTCGTCGAGAGCAAGGTCGGTGACCGGTACGTTCTGGAGGAGATGCTGCGGACCGGCGCGATGCTGGGTGGCGAGCAGTCGGGCCACGTTATCTTCCGGCACCACGCGACGACTGGCGACGGGCTGCTGACGGCCGTCACCTTCCTGTCGCTGGCGGCGAAGCGGGGATGCACGGTCGCGGAGCTGGCCTTCGTGATGCGGAAGTTTCCCCAAGTGGTGCGCAACGTGCCGGTGACCCACAAGGAACGCTTGGAGTCCGCGGGCGAGGTGTGGGAGGCGGTGCGAGGAGTGGAGCGCGAGCTCGATGGCTCTGGCCGGGTCCTGATCCGAGCATCCGGAACCGAGCCTCTCGTCCGGGTGATGGTGGAGGCGGAGTCCGAGGCCGACGCCGGCGCCCACGCCGACGCGCTCGCGGCGGCGGTGGGCGCGGCGCTCGGGTAGCCGATTCGCCAAGAAGCGCCGGAGCGCTGCTACCCTCTAGGTCCCCATGTGCGGCATCGTCGGCTACATCGGCCGCGACGAGGCCCTTCCCATCATCCTCGAGGGACTTCGGCGCCTGGAGTACCGAGGCTACGACTCGGCCGGTGTGGCCGTCGTCGACGGCCGCCTCGCGGTGGTCAAGCGAGCCGGGAAGCTCGACGAACTGGTCCGGGCGTTGGAGGCCGGGGACCGGCTCACCGGCACGGTGGGGATGGGCCACACCCGGTGGGCCACCCACGGCCAGCCGACCGATGCGAACGCCCACCCCCACGTGGACTGCCGGGGCCGGATCGCCGTCATCCACAACGGCATCATCGAGAACTTCGCCGAGCTCAGGGTGGGGCTAGAGAAACGAGGCCACACGCTCCTCTCCGAGACCGACACCGAGTGCATCGCCCATCTCATCGAGGAGCATGCCGGCGGCGACCTGGCGGACGCGGTCCGCGCGACCGTGAAGGAGCTCGAGGGCGCCTACGCCATCGTCGTGCTCTCGCTCGACGACCCCACCCGGATCGTGGGGGCCAAGGTGTCCTCGCCCCTCGTCGTGGGCCTCGGTGACGGGGAGACCCTGCTCGCCTCGGACATCCCGGCGGTCCTGTCCCGGACGACATCGGTGATCCCGGTCGAGGAGGGCCAGGTCGTGGAGGTCACGGTGGACGGCGTGGCGTTCTCCGATTTCGACGGCGCCCAGCTCTTCCCGCAGCCGTTCGAGGTCGAGTGGGACGTCGCGAAGGCTCAGAAGGGTGGCTTCGACGACTTCATGCTGAAGGAGATCCACGAGCAGCCCTCCGCCATCCGGGACACCCTCGTCGGCCGGGTGCGGTCGAACGGGCTCCTGTCCCTGGACGAGCTGCACATGGACGCCGACCTCTTCCGCGAGGTGGATAAGGTGTTCGTGGTGGCGTGCGGGACGGCGTTCCACGCCGGCCTGGTGGCGAAATACGCCATCGAGCACTGGACCCGCATGCCCGTCGAGATCGAGATCGCGTCGGAGTTCCGGTACCGCGACCCGGTCCTGGACACCACCACGATGACCCTGGCGGTGTCCCAGTCGGGCGAGACCATCGACACCCTGGAAGCCGTCCGGCACGCCATCCACCAGGGTTCGCACGTCATCGCGGTCACCAACACGGTGGGCTCATCCATCGCCCGTGAGGCGGCCGGTGTCCTCTACACGCACGCGGGTCCGGAGCGGGGCGTGGCT
>DASPWN010000253.1:0-1765 GCA_035637835.1 Actinomycetota bacterium
CGCCGAGTCCGCATGGTAGCCGTCCCAGATGGCCCCGAAGTCGAGCGACAGTACGTCGCCCTCCTTCAAGATCCGCTTCGGCGATGGGATCCCGTGGACGACCTCCTCGTTCGGTGAGGCGCAGATCGATGCGGGGAATCCCCGGTACCCCTTGAACGAGGGCGTCGCCTTCCGCTCCCGGATGAACGCTTCCGCCACGGCGTCCAGGTCGGCCGTGGAGACCCCGGGTCGGACGGCCGCGAGCACCGTGTCGATTGTCTCGGCGACGATGCTGCCGGCCACTCGCATCTTGGCCACCTCGTCAGGTGACTTGAGGATGATCATGCTTCCAGGTCCAGCAGGTCGGACAGGGCCTCGATGGTGCGGTCGGCCACGACCTCCTCGGGGGCTTCGGCACCGATGTCCCGCAGCAGCCCCCGCTCCCAGAAGTACAGGACGAGCGGTTGGGTCTCTCGTCGATACACCTGCAGCCGGCGCCGGATGGTCACCTCGTCGTCGTCGGACCGCGCCTCGAGTCGGTGGCCGCAGACATCGCAGATGCCCTCGACCCGGGGACGCTTGAAGTTCAGGTTGTACACGCGCTTGCAGTTCGGGCAGACCAGCCGGCCGGTAAGCCGCTTCACCGCCACCTCGTCCCCGATCTTGAAGTTCAAGACGGCGGAGAGCGGACGGCCCGCGGCGGCCAAGGCCCCTTCCAACGCCTGAGCCTGGGCCACGGTGCGGGGGAACCCGTCGAGGATGAACCCCTCCCTGGTATCCGGTTGGTCCAGCCGCTGCAAGACCATGTTCACTGCGATGTCGTCGGGAACGTAGTCGCCCCGATCCATGTACTCCTTGGCCGCCAGGCCGAGGGCCGTGCCCCTCGCGACGTGGTCACGGAAGATGTCGCCCGTCCCGATCACGGAGAGCCCGTAGCGCTCCGACAGCCTCCTGGCCTGGGTGCCCTTTCCCGCCCCCGGAGGACCGAGGAGGACGATCCTCATGGCTACTTCAGGAATCCCTCGTAGTGCCGCATGAGCAACTGGGACTCGAGCTGCTTCATGGTCTCGAGGGCCACGCCGACCGTGATCAGGAGCGAGGTTCCGCCGAACGGGAACTGCTGGATGACCCAGAAGGCGAAGACGATCGACGGCAGGAGGGCGATGGCCGCCAGGAACAGCGAGCCGGGCAACGTGATGCGGACCAGGACGTCGTTCAGGTAGTTCGCCGTGGGCTGGCCGGGCCGGATCCCGGGGATGAATCCTCCGTACTTCCGGAGGTTGTCGGCGGTATCCACCGGGTTGAAGGCGATGGCCGTGTAGAAGTAGGCGAAGAACACGATCAGCATGCCGTAGATGGCCATGTACACCAGGCTCCGCTGGTTCGTGACGTAGTTGTTCACGAAGTTCGTGAACCAGTTGGCGTGGTACACGCTGGCCAGCAGGGTCGGGAAGTACAGGACCGACGAGGCGAAGATGATCGGGATGACACCGGCCTGGTTGACCTTGAGCGGGATGTAGGTGCTGCCGCCGGTGGTCATCCGCCGACCCACCACCCGCTTGGCGTACTGGACCGGAATCCGCCGCTGGCCCTGCTCGACGAAGACCACGGCCACGACGAGGGCCAGGCCGATCAACAGCACCACGACGAACTTCGCGTTGCTCTGCAACAGGATCGCGCGGCCCTCGGTGGGGAGCCGGGAGATCACGCTGGCGAAGATCATGACCGACATCCCGTTGCCGATCCCGCGCTGGGTGATGAGCTCACCCATCCACATGATCGTCGC
>DASPWN010000254.1:0-8941 GCA_035637835.1 Actinomycetota bacterium
AGGACCGCTCCCTGAAGGTCAACGTCGGCCCGGATCAAGGGAGAGCTCATGTTGACCCGCGCCGCCGGCCCAGCGTGGGTGAAGGGCTGCGTGCGCGTGGACCCACACTTCGGGCACGCCGGACGGCGGGGCACCTCATCCGGCTTGCGTTCGGATTCCGTTCGATCGCCCATTGCTCTTCTCGACGGTACTCGATGGTGAGGAAGCAAGCATGGTGGGCGCTGAAGGATTCGAACCTTCGACCTCTGCCTTGTAAGGGCAGCGCTCTACCGCTGAGCTAAGCGCCCGACAACCACGCGGGCTCGACCGACTCGCCCCGGACGTGGCCACAGGCTCGGCACACCACCTTGCCGAGCATCACCGAGAGCCTGCTCGCCCCGCAGACGTCGCACCGATCCAGCTGCACGGCCCAGTCGGGCCGGTCCTCCTGGCACCTCGGGCAGACCAGGACCTGCTCTCCCCCAACCGCGGCCCTGACCCACTGCCGCTCCCGCTTGTCGGGATCGAACGTGGGGCGGCCGCACAGGAAGCACCTCGGCCGGGACGACTCATCCGGCACGAACCTCGGGTCGGTCGAGCTCACGGTTCCCAAGGATAGCCAGCGGAAGCTAGCCCGACCGGGGGTTCACCCTGCGGTCGCGAACGACTCACCGGCGAGGAACGAGCGCGTTCGTCCCCGGCCGCGGACCATCGCCGTCCGGTTCCCGAACACGGTCCACCGGCTGCCGTCGCCGAGGATCGCGGTCCGTTCGTCGATACCCACGAACCACCCATCGCGGCGCACCCGGCGCATCAGGAAGGGGCGCATCCCAGGGATGAACCGGACCTTGTCCCAATGCACGCCGAAGTTCGTGTTCGCGACAAGGCCCAGGCCGAGCAGCCACGCGCCGCCCAGTCGCTCCTTCCCGTTGGATGCGTGGCTGGCGATCATGGCTCCCGCACTGCATCCCGCGAAGACGGCACCGCAGTCGAGTGCAGCGAGCATCCCGTACCAGAACGGCGTCCCACCGATGGCCTCGGCGAGGTATCGGGGCTTCCCCACGGAGAAGAAGACCATGCTCGCATCGGCCACTTGGGACGCGAACTCCTCGCGCATCGCGTCGGATCGGTTCCTGATCGGCACGATCCCGGCGGCCACGCCCATGGCCTCGCAATGCGCGAGGCCCAGGGCCCCCCATCGTTCGAAGATGGCCTGGCCGTCGGGGAAGCTCGCGGTTGGGACGATGGCCACCGAGCCGTCGCCCCGCGCACCCTGCAGCGCGGCCCGTTCGACCTCCACGGACCAGGGCTCGAACTCGCCCGATCCCATCAGCAGGAACGTGCGCCCCTCCGCCACGGCCGGAGCCTACATAGGATGTCGGGAACGCAGACGAACACGGGAGGTGCGTCGTGGAGGCAAACGGACACGGAACGGTACGGGTCGTGCGGGCCATCGAGGCTGCGGGCGACGTGACGCTGGAGCGCGCCCTGGTCGGGATGGTGAGCGGGCGGGACGTGCAGCTCACGATGGCGGGAGCCGGGCCGGTCATCGCGTCCGGGCAAGTAGCCATCAACCAGGGCGGATGCGGTCCACTGATGACCGGTGGCGACGTGACGATCCATCAGGGAGGCTCCGGACCCATCATCGCCAAGGGCGACGTGTCCATCGAGCAGGGCGGGTGTCAGAGCGTGATCGCTGCCGGCGGCGCGACGCTTGGTCGCCAGTCCTTCGTGGGGATGGTCCTGACGCCTCGGATCGAGGTCCAGGATGGCGCCAAAGTGCTCATGACCGTCCCGCAGGCCGCCGCGTTCGGCGCGGCCGTCGGCGTCGTGCTCGCCCTCTTCAGGGCTCGGAGGCGCTGAGGAACGGCGCGCTCCTCGGCCGGTCGGGGCGGTCACAGGCCGGCTTCCTCGGGGACGCGCTCACGAGGCAGGGCGGCGCGCCGTCCCCGATGCCTCCCTCCCTCGGACCGCGCCCTCCAGGTCGCGACGGCCGCCGCCCCCAAGCCGAACGCGGCAGCCAGGACGAACGTCACGCCGCTCACGTACGGGATGAGGCCGACGACCCGAAGGGCGCCCCACCCCACCAGGAACGCCACGACTTGGCGCTCGGGGTTCGTCCACACCAATCGGCCCACGGCGTATCCGGCCAGCCCGTAACCGACGAACGCCGCCAGCGCCGCCGCCAGGGCGACGGCCAGACCCAGCGGGAGGACCACGAGCGATGCCATGGCCACGACCGCGAGGACGGGGATCCCCACCACGAGCCCGGCGCCCCAAGCCGCCGCGAACCACGGAGCATTTCGGGCGGCGTCGAAGGCGGCCTCCACTCCCCGGGGGCTCAGGTACACGATGGCCAGGCCGAGAAGCAGCGTGGATACGGTTACCGCGAGCCACGTGGCGAACCGCCCGAACAGCGAGAGCGGCGCCCGCCAGGTGAACGCGGCGTGCTGGCGGATCCGGCCGTCGACCACCGCCCCCTCGGCGATCACGACCCTTCCCCGAGCGGTGACGTCGCCGCCCACGTGGGCGCTCGAGCCGAGCCTCACCGAGCCGTCCATCGCGATCACGCTGCCGCTGACCTGGCCCTCGATGGTGACTCCCCCGTCCAGCACGATGACGTCGCCGAAGGCCACCCCGTCGATCAGGGCACTCCCGTGCAGGACGATGACCTCGCCCACCTCCCGTCCCCTGGCCACCTCCACCGTCCCCGACAGGACGATCTGGTCCTCGGCTTCCCGAGGTTGGGCGGCGGCCCCCAGGGTCGCCGGACCGAGCCCGAGGACCAACACGACCAGCGTGAACGCGGCGGGAGCCGGGGCCACGTCGAGCATCCTATCGGCGGGCTCGACGTCGTCGGTCCGAAGCGACGGAACGCGTTCCCGCGAGCGTGTCGCCGGTTCGCCGTAGGCTTGTGCGGTGGCCCTCGACCTGTTCTCTCCCGCCGTCCGCGAGTGGTTCGACGCTTCGTTCGAGTCCCCCACGCCGGCGCAGGTGCAGGGGTGGCCGGCCATTGCATCGGGCGGCCACACGCTGATCCTCGCGCCCACGGGCTCCGGCAAGACCCTGGCCGCCTTCCTGTGGGCACTGGATCGTCTGGTCGGCGAACCGCCCCCACCGCCGGCCGAACGCTGTCGGGTTCTGTACGTTTCGCCCCTTCGGGCCCTCGCGGTGGACGTGGAGAAGAACCTCCGCGCTCCCCTTGCCGGCATCCGGTTGGCCGCTGAACGATTGGGGATCGAGCTCCACGAGCCGACGGTTGCCATACGAACGGGCGATACGTCTGCCAACGAACGGCGCTCAATCAGCAAGCGTCCTCCCGACATCCTCATCACCACCCCGGAATCGCTGTACCTCATGCTGACCTCGCAGGCCCGGGAGGTCCTGCGCAGCGTGCGGTGGGTGATCGTCGACGAGGTCCATTCGGTCGCCGCGACCAAACGTGGTGCGCACCTCGCCCTCTCGCTGGAACGGTTGGAGGCGGTGACGCGGGTGAGTCCGCAGCGGATCGGGCTGTCGGCTACCCAGCGCCCGCTGGAGGAGATCGCCCGGTTCATGGGAGGACGGACCGACGACGGCCCCCGGCCGGTGACGATCGTGGACGCCGGTCACCGAAAGCCCATGGAGGTCGAGGTCGTCGTCCCGGTCGAGGACATGGCTGAGTTGGGCCGGGTCCCCGAGCGGGAGACGCAGGGTCCGGCCCCCGTGGACCAGGACCGCCTGAGCATCTGGCCTTCGGTCCACCCCCGCCTGCTCGCTCTGATCCGCGAGCACCGATCCACGCTGATCTTCGTGAACGCCCGGCGCCTGGCCGAGCGCCTTGCGACGAGGCTGAACGAGCTGGCCGGCGAGGACCTCGTTCGGGCCCATCACGGGTCGATCGCCCGGGAGCAGCGCCTGGAGATCGAGGACCGCCTGAAGCGAGGAACGCTTCGAGGGCTGGTGGCCACGAGCTCGTTGGAGCTCGGGATCGACATGGGGGCCATCGACCTGGTGGTGCAGGTGGAGTCCCCAGGCTCGGTGGCCCGGGGACTCCAACGGATCGGCCGGGCCGGTCACACCGTCGGCGAGCCAAGCCGGGGCAAGCTGTTCCCCAAGTATCGCGGCGACCTCCTGGAGGCGGCCGTGGTGGTCCAACGGATGCTGGAGGGCCTGATCGAGGAGACTCGGTATCCGCGCAACCCACTCGACGTCTTGGCCCAGCAGATCGTGGCCATGTGCGCGGTCGACGAGTGGACCGTCGAGGATCTCGCCCGGCTGGTGCGCGGGGCCGCCAACTTCGCCGACCTCTCCGACGAGCTGCTCGTCGCGGTTCTCGACCTGTTGTCGGGGAAGTATCCGTCCGACGACTTCTCCGAGCTCCGGCCTCGCATCGTGTGGGACCGGCACCGCAACGCCCTTCGAGCCAGGCAAGGAGCCGGCCTGCTCGCCGTGACGAACGGTGGGACCATCCCCGACCGCGGGCTGTTCGGAGTGTTCCTTCCCGACGGGACCCGGGTCGGCGAGCTCGACGAGGAGATGGTGTACGAGAGCCGGCGGGGCGAGGTGTTCCTCCTCGGAGCCTCGGCATGGCGGATCGAGGACATCACACTCGACCGGGTGATCGTGTCCCCGGCTCCGGGCGAGCCGGGCAAGATGCCGTTCTGGAAGGGAGACAAGCCGGGGCGGCCGCTCGAGCTCGGCCGGGCGCTCGGCGAGTTCACGCGCGCGATCGGGCGCGAGACGCCCGATCGCGCGACCGCCCGCCTCCGCAAGGAGTTCAAGCTCGACGAGCTGGCGGCCCGCAACCTCGTGGCCTACGTGGCGGACGAGCGCGAGGCCGCCGGGGCCGTCCCCGACGACCGGACGATCGTGGTGGAGCGGTTCCCCGACTCGATCGGCGACTGGCGGGTGTGCCTGCTGTCTCCGTTCGGCGCAAAGGTGCACGCCCCGTGGGCCATGGCCATCGAGGCCCGGCTGGCCGAGCGCATGGCGGGGGACGTCCAGGTGCTCTGGAGCGACGACGGCATCGTGATCCGCCTCCCCGAATCCGAGGACCGGATCCCGGTCGAAGACCTCGTGTTCGAACCGGAGGAGATCGAGGAGCTGGTGATGCGGCAGCTCCCCGCGACGGCGCTCTTCGCGTCGGCCTTCCGCGAGTCGGCGGCCCGGGCCCTCCTCCTGCCTCGACGTGCGCCCGGGAAGCGGACGCCGCTGTGGCAGCAGCGCCAGCGCTCGGCGGACCTGTTGCAGGCCGCATCGAAGTATCCGACGTTCCCCATCCTCCTCGAGGCCACCCGGGAGTGCCTCCGCGACGTGTTCGACCTCCCGGCGCTGAAGGAGGTGCTGTCCGACGTCCGGGCCCGGCGGGTCCGCATGGTGCCGGTCGACACGAACGGGGCGTCGCCGTTCGCCCAGTCGCTGCTGTTCTCGTGGATCGCGGTGTACATGTACCAGGGCGACGCGCCGCTCGCCGAGCGGCGCGCTGCAGCTCTGGCGCTCGACCGGGACCTGCTTCGCGAGCTCCTCGGAGCCGAAGAGCTCCGTGAGCTGATCGACGCGAGCGCGCTCGCCGACCTAGAGCTCGAGCTCCAGTCGGTGGCCGAGGGACGAAGGGCCCGCCACGCCGACGACCTGCACGACCTCCTTCACCGCGTCGGCGACTTGACCGAGGAGGAGATCGCGGCGCGGTCGTCGGGCGACCCCACCGGATGGACGGCGTCGCTCCTCGGCGAGCGCCGAGCCATCCGGATCCGCATCGCCGGCGACGACAGGATCGCGGCGGTGGAGGACGCCGGGCGGCTGCGCGACGCCCTCGGCGCCTCGATCCCACGGGGTGTGCCGGCCGCATTCACCGAGAGCGTGGTCGAACCGCTCCGCGACATGGTAGCCCGGTACGCCCGGACACACGGGCCGTTCCACACCGAGGAGGTGGCCCGGCGCCTCGGCGTCCACAACGACCGAGTGAGCTCCGCGCTGGAATCGCTGGAAGCCGGGGGCAAGGTGGTACGGGGCGAGTTTCGGCCCGGAGGCGTGGAGCGCGAGTGGTGCGATGTCGAGGTGCTCCGTTCCCTCCGCCGACGCTCGCTGGCCGCGCTCCGCAAGGAGGTCGAACCGGTCGAGGGGGCGGCCCTGGCCCGGTTCCTACCTGAGTGGCACGGCATGACGAGACCCCGGCAGGGGCCGGGCGCCCTGGCCGAGGCCATCGAACAACTCCAGGGCGCGGCCGTGCCCGCATCGGTCATGGAGTCCGACGTGCTTCCCGCCCGGATGGCCGGATATCGGCCCGCGGACCTGGATGCGCTGTGCGCCGCCGGCGAGATCGTGTGGGTCGGTGCCGGCGGGCTCGGCGCGAACGATGGCCGGGTGGCGTTGTACTTCAGGGACAGGCTGCGGCTCCTCGCGCCGGGCCCGCCGGAAGATGCCCCGCGGGGGCCGGTCCACGAGGAGCTTCGCCGGCATCTGGCCGAACGGGGCGCCTCGTTCTGGCCGGACCTGGTGGCGGCGGCGGGGACGGCCGACGAGCGCGTGGTCCTGCGGGCGCTGTGGGACCTGGTGTGGGCCGGCGAGGCCACGAACGACACGTTCGCCCCCCTCCGCTCGTTCCTGTCGGGGCGGCCGCGCACGCCGAAGCCGAAACCCAGACCGGGTGCGCTCCGGCGGGCGGGACCGCCCGCCGGCGCGGGACGATGGTCGCTCGTCGCTCCCCTCCTTCTCCCCGCGCCGTCCTCCACCGAGATCTCGCACGCCCGCGCGTTGCAGCTCCTGGACCGCCACGGCGTCCTGGCCAGGGAGGCCGCCCTTAGGGAGGGCGTACCGGGCGGGTTCGCCGCCGTCTACGGCGTGCTGAACGCCATGGAGGAGTCGGGGAAGGTCCGCCGCGGCTACTTCGTGTCGGGGCTCGGCGCCGCGCAGTTCGCGCTCCCCGGCGCCGTGGACCGGCTCCGCGACCTCCGCGACCGCCAGGAATCCGGCATCGCGCTGGCGCTCGCTGCGACGGACCCCGCGCAACCGTTCGGCATGGCGCTGTCATGGCCGGACGTGCCCGGGCGGCCGGCACGGACCGCGGGCGCGTACGTGATCCTTCAGAGCGGCGAGCTGGCGGCGTTCCTGGAACGTGGGGCGCGAAGCCTCCTGACATTCGCTGCCGCCGAGCGCGACGACGCGTGGGTCGACGCGCTCGTCTCACTGGCCAAGGAAGGCCGGGTCCGACGGATCGAGCTGCAACGGATCGACGGCCTCCCGTTCGCCGAGTCGCGGTGGGGGGCCCGCTTGCGGGAGGCCGGATTCGCCGAGGGCTACCGCGGTCTCGTCCTCCGGGGCTGACCTGTCGAGCGCCGCACCGATGCCATCCACGGACGAGCGCTCGCTCTCGGCTTCGGGGAAGCGCTTCGCCATCGCCACGCCGCACTGGGCCGCAACGCGGGCCGGGGTCGCGGCCTTCGACGCCGGCGGCAACGCCGTGGACGCAGCCCTGGCGGCCGCCGTCGCGCTGGCGGTGGTCTACCCGCACATGTGTGGGGTGGGCGGCGACCTGTTCGCCCTGGTGCAGGCGGTGAACGGCCAGACCATCGCGCTGAACGCAAGCGGCGCCGCCCCCCGGGCGATCGACGCCCAGGCCATCCGGGCGACGCACGATTCGATGCCCGAGTACGGCCCGCTCACGATCACGGTGCCGGGCACCGTCTCGGGTTGGGCGTCCCTGGCCGAGCTCGGCGCCGACCTGCCGCTCGAGCGTGCGTTCCAGCCGGCCATCGCTCACGCCCGAGACGGCATCCCCGTAGCACGTTCGCTTGCATCGAGCCTGGCCTGGGAGCCCGAGCGTCTGTTCGCCGATCCTGGGATGCGGGCGGTGTTCACCCGCGACGGCTCGCCCCTTGCCGAGGGCGACACCGTCGTGCAACCAAGCCTGGCAACGACGCTGGAGGCCATCGCGGTCGAGGGTCCGTCCGTCCTCTACGGTGGGGATGTCGGCGCGCGGCTCGTGACCGGGCTTCGCGCCGTCGGTTCGCCCATGGCCCTGGAGGACCTGGCCTCGCACCGGCCCGAGCTCGACCCACCGATCGCCGCCCGCTACCGAGACCTTCACCTCTCGGTGGTCCCCCCGAACTCCCAGGGCTTCGCGCTCCTGGAGATGCTGCTCGCCGCGGAACGGCTGGAGATCGATCCCGATCCCCTCGGCGCGAACGCGGCGGTGCTCGCCGAAGTGTTCGCCGCCGCGTCGGAGGACAGGGACCGGCACAATGCCGACCCTCGGCACGCCAGGGTCCCCGTGGGCACGCTCCTCGACGAGGGCCATATCGCGGCGCTGTGCGATCAGGTTCGAGCCGGCCCGGTCGGCGTCGCGAGCCGAAGCGCCGGCGACACGATCGCCCTGGTCACTGCCGACGGGGACGGGCGGGCGGTCTCGCTGATCCAGAGCCTGTCAAGCGGGTTCGGCTCCGGGATCCTCGAGCCCTCAACCGGGGTCGTCTTTCACAACCGGGGGCAGGGATTCTCGCTCGACCCCGATTCGCCGAACGCCCTGGCCGGGGGGAAACGTCCCGCCCACACCCTGATGCCGGTCATGGCCCACCGGGAAGGTCGGCTGGCCGCCGTCACCGGATCCATGGGTGGCGGGGGCCAGCCCCAGATCAACTTCCAGGACCTGGTTCGGGTCTTCGACCTGGGCATGGATCCCGAAGCGGCGCTCTCGGCCCCCCGGTGGCTGATGGGTGGGATGGACCTGCATCCTGGGCGGACCGTCGAGCTCGAGTCGGGCGTTCCCACGTGGGTTCGCCAGGCCTTCGAGCTCTCCGACTTCGCGATCACGCTCCTGGGTGAGCGGGACGACCGCGTTGGGCACGCGCAGCTCATCCGGGTGGCTGATGACGGCACATTGGTCGCAGCGACCGACCCGCGGGCGGACGGCGAGGCGGCGGCGAGGTGACCGGCTAGAGTCTTGCCGTTCCCCGCCCACACCGGAGCGCGATGACCGCCAGCT
>DASPWN010000255.1:0-11816 GCA_035637835.1 Actinomycetota bacterium
CATGAAGGTGAAGCCGGGGAAGATGCAGGAGGTGCGGGACAACATGCTGGATCCCCAGGGGGCCTCAGCCAAGGGCTTCCGAGGACTCCATCTCCTGGTCGCCGACGAGGGGAACGAGGCCGTCGTCGCGGTCATCTTCGAGGACAAGGACTCGTACTCCGCGATGGTCCACGATCCCAAGACCGACGAGAACTTCGGGAAGCTCATGACGCTGCTCGTAGAGGAGCCGTCGTGGACCGACGGCGAATGGCACAGCTCGAGCCCTGCGTAGCCGCGTTCGCGGTACGCTGAACGCGAGTTCAAACCGGAGCGGGAGGTGCGGTCCGAGGTGGCAAACGAACTCCAGAATTACGTCGACGGCACGTGGGTCGACGCGGTCGACGGCGAGCGGTTCGACGTGTTCAACCCGGCGACCGGGGAGGTTGTGGCCACGGCTCCCCATGCCAAGCAGGCGGACGCCGACCGGGCCATCGACGCCGCCCGCCGTTCCTTCGACGAGGGGACGTGGTGGCCCCGCACAAGCGAGCGCGAGCGGGGGCGCATCCTCTTGCGGGCGGCCGAGATCGTCCGCAGGGAGCGCGACCGGCTGGCCGAGATGGAGGCCGTGGACAGCGGCAAGCCCATCGGCGAGGCCCGCGAGGACATCGACGAGGTCGCCTTCATGTTCGAGTACTTCGGCGGATGGGCCACGAAGATCGAAGGTGAGATCCCGCCGGTCGGACCAGACGCCATGACCCTGGTGGTGAAGGAGCCCATGGGCGTGGCGGTATGCATCACTCCGTGGAATTACCCGATGATGATGGCCACGCAGAAGGTGGCCCCCGCGCTGGCGGCGGGATGCACCGTCATCCTGAAGCCGCCGGAGCAGACACCACTCACGCCGCTCGAACTCCCCAAGATCCTCGAGGAGGCGGGGCTCCCGAGCGGGGTGCTGAACGTGATCACCGGGTTCGGCGAGACGGCCGGCGCCCCGCTGGTGGCCAGCCCCCTGGTCGACAAGGTGGGGTTCACCGGCTCCCGCGACGTGGGCAAGATCATCATGAAGGCCGGCGCCGACACGCTGAAGCGCGTTACGCTCGAGCTCGGCGGCAAGTCACCGAACATCGTGTTCGCCGACGCCGAGTTCGATGCGGCGATGGAGGGATCGGCCAACGGCATCTTCTGGAACCAGGGGGAGATCTGCTCGGCCGGCTCGCGTGTCTTTGTGGAGAAGCCCATCTACGACGACGCGCTCTCGGCCATGTCAGACCGGGCGAGACAGGTTCGCCTGGGCTACCCGCTCGACGAGGACACCACCATGGGGCCGCTCGTGTCCGAGGAGCAGCGGGATCGGGTGGAGAGATACATCGAGGTGGGCCAGAACGAGGCCAAGCTCGCGGTGATGGGCGAGCGGCCCGCGGATCCCAGACTGGCCGGGGGCTACTACGTGCCGCCCACGATCTTCGCCGACGTCGAGAACGACGCCAGGATCGCTCGGGAGGAGATCTTCGGTCCGGTCATGTCGGTGATCCCGTTCACCGACATCGACGAGGTCATCCGGCTGTCGAACGACAACGACTACGGCCTCGCTGCCGCCGTGTGGACCAAGGACATCAAGAAGGCCATCAACACGGCCCGGGCCCTCCGGGCCGGGATCGTGTGGATCAACGACACGCAGCCCGCCCCCACGGAGATGCCGTGGGGCGGCTACAAGCAGTCGGGAATCGGCCGGGAACTGGGCAAGGACGGCGTCGAAGACTACCTGGAGAAGAAATCGATCTACATCAACCTTGCGGAGTGACCCGCTCGAGGACCACGACGGGGATGATCCGGCTCGTCTTGCGTTCGTAGTTGGCGAACCCCGGGTTCCGATGCTTCTGCTCCTCCCAGATGCGCTCGCGCTCTTGGCCCTGCGCGACTCGCGCCCGGACCTCGACGGTCTGGTCGCCGACCTCGACGGTCACGTCGGGGTTCGCGATCAGGTTGTGGTACCAGTCCGGGTTCCTCGGGGCCCCGCCCCTGGAAGCGAAGACCGCGTACCCTACGTCGAGCCCCTGGTACGCCAGCGGGTTCACTCGCTCGATACCGGTCTTCGCGCCGCGGTGGTGCAGCAACAGAAGAGGCTGGGCGCGGAAACTCGCCACCCGGCCGCCGTTCTCGCGGAACTCCTGGATGATCCCCTGGTTCCAGTCCTTCACCTCGGGCATGCTCCACTCCTCCGTTGATCGGTGGGTTCGGTGATGTGCCGCACCTACAACCATCGAGGGATCCGCCTCCATTCCCGTGGGGCGGCCCTTCGGCGCCGGCGGCCGGCTCCGCGCCCTGCGGTCGGGCGTGACGGAGGCCCCGTGCGTTATCCTCCCGCCTGCCATGGGCGGAGGTGAAGTCAAGCTCGTCGACCTAGTCAAGCGGTTCGCCGACGTCACTGCGGTGGCCGGGATCAACCTGGAGATGCAACCCGGTGAGTTCTTCTCGCTCCTCGGTCCGTCCGGCTGCGGCAAGACCACCACGCTCCGCCTGATCGCCGGGTTCGAGCGGCCGGACGAGGGTCAGATCCTGCTCGACGACGCCGACATGGCCCAGGTGCCGCCACACAAGCGAAACGTGAACACGGTCTTCCAGAACTACGCGCTGTTCCCACACCTGAACGTGTTCGACAACGTCGCGTTCGGGCTTCGGTACAAGGACGTCGGAAAGCAGGAGATCAAACAGAAGGTCGGCGACTCGCTCGCCCTGGTGAGGCTGGAGGGCATGCAGAAGCGGCGGCCATCCCAGCTGTCCGGCGGGCAGCAGCAGCGGGTCGCTCTGGCCCGCGCGCTGATCCTCAACCCGGCCGTCCTGTTGCTCGACGAGCCACTCGGAGCCCTGGACGCCAAGCTCCGCAAGGCCCTCCAGCTCGAGCTGAAGGCTCTCCAGGAGGAAGTCGGCATCACGTTCATCTACGTGACGCACGATCAGGAAGAAGCCCTCACGATGTCCGACCGGCTGGCCGTGATGTCGAACGGCCGGGTGGAGCAGGTGGGGACGCCGAACGAGGTCTACGAGGAGCCCCGGACGACGTACGTCGCCGACTTCCTCGGCGTCTCGAACCTCATGGACGCTCGGGCCGAGGGCCCGGACGGGGACGGCCGGTGCAAGGTCCGCCTGGGCGACTTCCAACTCCTTGCGGGGCAGGGCGAGAGCGACGCGCGCGGCGAAGCGAGGATCGTGATCAGGCCCGAGCGTGTCGCCCTGGAGGCACAGGGGGCGACGGGGGAGAACCGGGTCCCGGGGATGGTCGAGCGGGTCGTCTACGTGGGTTCCATCCTCCAGGTCATCGTCCATCTCGCGCCGGGACAGACCCTCCAGGCCTGGATCCAGAATCAGGGGGAGGGCGTGCCGTACGGACAGGGCACGCCGGTCACCGTCCATCTGCCGGTGGATGCCCTTCGGGTCCTGATCGACGCTGGTCCCCTCGGGGACTCCGTCACAGGCGCCGAGGCCGAGGCGGCCGAGGGCGAGGTGGCCTAGGGCCGAGGTGGCCACTCCTCCCGGGCTTGCGGCTATACCTGGAACCCGATGAACTCGCGACCGGCGGGTCCGGCGTGCTGGACCCTGGTGATCCGCCGGTATGCGACGAACCCGACCGAGATGGCGAGGAGCGTCGCCACGAGCATGAACGTCACCGCCGCGTTCACCGATGGAGGGGGCGCGGCCCGGGCCGCATCGTAGACCTTCACCGAGATCGGCTCGCACGACGCTGCAGCACACAGGTATCGGACGGTCACGAAGTCGTCGATCGTGTCGGCGAACACGAGTGCCGCGCTGGCGAAGATGGCCGGATACAGCAAGGGCAGCAACACGCGGCGAACAGACTGCGTGGGCGGCGCCCCGAGGTCCATGGCCGCTTCCTCGTAGTCCTTCCCGATCGACAGGAGCCTCGCTCGCACGACGATGACCGGGTACGAGATCTGATACGTGACGAGTCCCAGGATCTGGGCCGTCGTGCCCAGGGACACCACGTCCCGCAGCAGGTAGATGAACGCGAGGAATAACGAGACGCCCAGGATGATCTCGGGGAGCACGAACGACAGCAGCATCGTGAAGTTGGCGATTCCCGGGCCGCGGCCGTGCCACCGGTCGATCCCGATCGCGAACAGGGTGCCCAACGGGACCGCGATGAGCATGGTTGCCAGGGCCAGCCACACACTGTGGACCACCGAGGCTCGCAGCTCCGGCCGGTAGAGCAGCGACTCGGCCGCCGTCGGGTCGCCGACCCACCACCGGAGAGAAAATCCCTGCCACGCGCTCCGGGACCGGCCCGCGTTGAACGAGAAGGCCACGGCGATGAGGACGGGCACCAGCGACCACGCGAGGTAACCCCAGGTGAGTGCCAGGAGGAACCTGGGCTTTCGCCAGGGGTCCTTCCACCAGCGACGCACGGAGAGCGAGGCCGTGCTCACGCCGCCTCCTGCGCTCGTTTGGTGCTCCGCAGGTAGTAGAGGAGCGGCACAACGAGGAGGACCATCAACATGAGGACCAGCGAGCCCGCCTGGGGCCCCCCGCCCGGGCTCTCGACCGCGTTGTCGATGAGGTTGCCGAACATCGCGGTCTTGGTCGAGCCGAGCAGGTCGTTCGTGAAGTAGTCGCCGAACATCGGCAGCGCCACGATCACCATCCCGGCCAAGATGGCTTGCCGGGACAGCGGAAGGGTCACTCGGACGAACGTCTTGACCGGACCCGCGCCGAGATCACGCCCGGCCTCCAGCAGGTTCTGGTCGATCCGGTCCAGGAAGCCGTAGAGCGGCAGGATCATGTACGGGATGTAGCCGTACACCAGGCCGAGGATCACGGTGGACGGCTTGCCCTGCAGCCAGCCGACGGGCGACGAGGCCACGTGCAGCCACGCGAGGGTCCTGTTGACCAGTCCGTCTGGCTGGAGGAGCCCTTGCCACGAGTAGATCCGCATCAGGTAGCTGATCCAGAACGGGGAGATCAGCAGGACGAGGTACAGCCCCTTTCGGCGGCCGGCGTGGCGGGCCACGTAATAGGCGACGCCGTAGCCGATGATCAGGCACAGGAGGCTCGCGGCCGGCACGAAGACCAGGGTGCGGACCAGGGCCGGACGATAGAAGGCGTCGGTCCCGTAGAACCGGCCCAGGATGTCCTGGAACGTGGCCGTGCTCCAGTACCAGGGCTGATAGATGGGTAACGGGTTCCCGAACAGGTCGATCGTGCCGAAGGCGGCTGAGAGCACGACATAGAACGGGAGGATGAACAGGAAGGCCAGCCACACGGTCGCCGGCGCGGCGAACGAAGGCCAATACCACCTGGGATACAGGACGGACGAGATCCGCGCGCCCTCCCGCGGACCATCCCCTCGAGGCGAGCCGGGGCGGCTGGCGCGGGGAAGGGGTGGTGCGACCTCGGTTCCGGTGGTCGCCTCGCTAGCCACCGGCCTTGATCTCGTCCCATGCCGCGCTGTAGAGGGCGTCGACCGCGGGCTTCACCCCGAGGATGAACGAGCCCGTGTCGAAGTAACTCGGAACGACGACGGCCTCCTTCAGGCTCGGTGGGACCACTTTGGGGACGAGCGCGGAGGGGTCGATCGAGGTCGTTGGAGGTTGGTATCCGTTCCAGTTCGTGAAGTTGGCGAACGAATTCTTCGTGTCGAGCATGAAGTTGATGAACTCATGGGCCAGGCGGGGGTTCTTTGAGCTCGTCGGGACGACCATGAGGTCGTTGCCGATCACGCCACCGCCGTCGGCCGGGTACCAGAACCCGAGGACGTCCGGCGAGACGTCCTTGGGCAGATAGTAGAAGGCCGCCGAACAGACGTCGCCCGACCAGGAGGAGCCGACCCAGAACACGTCCTCCGCCATCCTGGAGTAGATACCGTTGATCGTGAGCTTGGCGTCGGTGGCATCGATCAACGCGAGGACGTCGTTCTTGGCCATGTCGATGAACTTGGGATCTCCGGTGTTCACGTCCTTGATGCCGTTCTTGATGAGAGCCATCGACAGGGTTTCGCGTCGGTCGTCGTAGATCGTGACGCGGCCCCTGTACTCCGGATCCCACAGGATCTCGTACGGGTTGTCCATGGATTGGACCTTCGAGTCGGGGATGTGGTCCCGACGATAGGCGATTCCGGTCGTGTAGATCGTGTACGGGACCGTGTAGCGCCATCCCCGGTCGTAGAAGGGGTTTTGGAACTCCGGCCAGTAGTTGGCTGCCAGATTGGGGAGGAGATCGTGCTGGAGCGGCTGGAGGAGCTTCGACACGACGAGCTTCGTGAGCTCCGACGGATCGGGGAAGAACACGTCGGCGGAGACCTGTCCAGCGCTGAGCTTGGCGACGCCCTCGTCGATATTGTTGAACGTCGTGAGGCTGACCTTGACGTCGTACTTGCTGAACTTGTCCTCGAACTCGCGGAAGAGCCGGGGCCACAGGTAGTCCTCCCAGTTGTAGACCTGGAGGGTCGCGCCCTTTTCGATGGGAGTCGAGGCCGCGATGGGGTCCTGGTACAGGGGAAGCGTAACCGGATGGTCCGGGCGCGCCGGGTTCGCCAGGAGCTGTTCCTCGATCGAGGTCCTGGTCGACTGGCCGGGCTTGGTGCACGCGGCCAGGATGGCGGCTGCGCCGGGGAGGGTCACCGCCGCGCCCGCCGAACGCCGTAGGAAGTCGCGCCGGCTCATCCGCCGCATGGGCCGTGAACCTGGATGCATCGAAACCTCCCCGTTTGACCGGTGATTCAAAGAGCTGAGTAACATAAGTGTGCAGGTCACGCAACCCAACCGTGCCTGCTGAAGCGCGGTTCAGGGGCCCGGTATGATGCGGCCCCACCCCACCCTGTGAGGGTATCCATGACCGACGAGGCGTCAGGCCACCGATCCGTCCTGCTCATCGAGGACGTCGGGCCGGTCCGCCGGCTCACGATGAACCGCCCGGACAAGCTGAACGCGTTGAACGGCGAGCTCGTCGAGGCACTGTCACGAGCACTGGCGGAGGCCGAAAGCGACGACCACGTGAGCGTGCTGATCCTTCGTGGGGCAGGGCGAGCCTTCTGCTCTGGCTACGATCTGCAGGAGGACGCGGGTGCGGGAACGATGGACTCGGCAGGGTGGTTCGGGGAGCTCGAGCGTTCCGCCGCCAGGATGCTCGAGCTCATCGACCACCCGAAGCCGGTCATCGCCCAGGTCCACAGCTACTGCCTGGCCGGCGGCACGGACCTCATGCTTGCTTGCGATCTGTGCGTCTGCTCCGACGAGGCGCTCTTCGGCTACCCCGATATCCGGTTCGGATCGGGCGTCGTGACGATGCTGCTTCCCTGGGTGGTCGGCGCCCGCAAGGCCAAGGAGCTCCTGTTCACCGGGGTGGACCGAGTCTCGGCCCAGGAAGCGCTCCGGATCGGGCTGGTCAACCGGGTCGTCCCCGCTGCCGAGCTCGACGACGCCACCCTCGCCCTGGCGGATGAGATCGCCAAGAACGAGCCCTTCGTCGTCCGGGCCACGAAACGGGCCATCAACCGGGTGTGGGAGCTCTCCGGGATGCGCGAGGGAGTCGCGGCGAACGTCGAGCTCGACGTGATGATCGAGGCGGCGAACCTCCCGCAGCGGGACGAGTTCCGCCGCATCACGAAGGAGCAGGGTCTGAAGGCCGCCATCGCCTGGAGGGACGCGCGCTTCCGGGACCGGGGGGCGTGAACCTCCGTCCGCTGCTCGCACCGCGATCGATCGCGATCGTCGGGGCTTCGGAATCCGCCGACTCCTGGGCTCCCGAGATCTTCCGGAGTCTCCAACACCTCGGCTATCCAGGTGAGCTGTATCCGGTCAACCCGAAGTACCACGAGGTGTGGGGCCGGCCCTGTCTCTCGTCGGTGCTGGAGCTGCCGAAGGGAGGAGTGGACCTCGCCGTGGTCGTCATCCCGGCTTCCGTCGCCGTCCGCGCGGTCGAGGAGAGCGGCCGGGCCGGGGTGCGCGCCGCGATGGTCGTCTCGAGCGGCTTCGGCGAGGCCGGGCCCGAGGGGATGAAGCTGCAGGAGGAGCTACGCAGAATCGCTCGACGGCATCGGATGCCCATCCTCGGGCCGAACGTCGAGGGGTTCGTGAACTACGTCGACCGGGTGGCGCCGTACGGGACGACGCCACCCCCCGAGCCGATCCCGGGGACCCTCTCCGTCATCTCGCAGAGCGGCACGGTGGCCTGGACCATGGGCCAGATGGCCTCGGACCGTGGGCTAGGGGTTCGCATCATCCTGGGAGTGGGGAACGAGGCTGTGATCGGCCTCGGCGACATGTTCGCGTGGGCCGCCGCCGATCCGGGCACGGCGTTCGTCGTCGCCTACGTGGAGACGATGCGCGACGTCGAGGGCATCGGGCGGGGGCTCGACGCGCTTCGGGCCGCGGACAAGCCTGTCCTGATGTGCGCGCCGGCGGGGCGGAGCGAGGCCGCGCAGCGTTCGATCGTGGCCCACACGGGGGCGCTTGCCGGGGACGCCGCGCTCCGCGACGCGTGGCTGCGCGCGCACGGGGTGAGGCTGATGGCGGACCCGGTGGAGATGTTCGAGGCGGCCGTGCTGCTCTCGTCCCACCGTACGCTCCGTGCGTCCGGGGTCGCCGCGGCCCTGCAGTCCGGCGGCGCGTGCACGTTGTTCGCCGAGGCCGCGGCCGAGGCGGGCCTCGAGCTCCCCGAGCTCGCCGCGGCGACGCGCCGGCGCCTCCGAGCAGCCCTGCCGGCCTTCGCCGGGCAGAACAATCCGCTCGACGTCACCGGCCAGGCCGCCGTGGAGACCGAGATGTACGTGGCCGCGCTCGAGGCGTTGGCCGGCGACCCGCGTGTCGGGCTCGTGGCCTTCGACGCGTTCCCCCCTCGACTGGAATCGGAGGGGGTGTGGGCCGAGCCCGTCCTCGCTCGGGTGCGTGAGCTCCAGGAGGAAACGGGGGTGTCCTTCGCCTCGGTGGCCATGAGCCCCTTGTCGTACGGCAAGGCGGCGCGAGAGTTCGTGGACCGGGCGGGGATCCCGTTCCTCCAGGGCCACCGGGCCGCTGCAGGCGCCGTCCGCGCCCTGGTGGACCTCCAGGATGCGAGGGCATGGGCGGTTCCGGTCGTTCCTCCGCATCCCAACCGGGGGCGAGCCCTTCGGGCGCTTCGAGGCATGGCCGGACCGTTGGACGAGGCCCGGGCGGCGACGCTGCTCGAGCTGTACGGCGTTCGACGGCCCGCCGAGCGCGCCGTCGACACCCCGGAGCAGGCGGCCCGGGCCGCGCGCGCCGTCGGCTTCCCCGTCGCCGTGAAGGCGCTCGCCCCGGAGATGCCTCACAAGGAGCGAGTGGGCGGGATTCGCCTGGGGTTGGCGGACGCGGCGGCCGTGGCGACGGCTGCGTCCGAGGTCATGGCCGCGGCCCAGCGGGCCGGGGCCAGGCATCCTCGGGTGCTGGTGCAGCGGATGGTGCATGGCACCGAGGTGTTGGTGGGGGCCGTCGTGGACGAGCGGTTCGGCCCGGTCGTCACCCTCCGGCCGGGCGGCGCCCTCGCCGAGGTCGGGGATGCGACGTTCATCGCGGCGCCGCTCACCCGCAAGCAGGCCGGGCGGTTCGTCGAACGGCAGGCGCAGGTGTGTGGGCTCGATCCTCGGCTGGACGATGTGGCCGCCGTGGCCCGGGCGGTGGAGGGGATCGCTCGCGCGGCCGCGGACCTGCGCGGGAGGTTGTCCTCGCTCGAGGCGAACCCCCTGATCGTGAGAGGCCGTGGAGCGGTGGCGGTGGACGCCCTGGCCGAAGCCCGGCCTCCGGCGTGATCTTCGGCCTGACCGCGGCCCTCGGCTGGGGGGTGGGCGATTTCGGAGCGGCCGTGGTGTCCCGGCGGCTGGGCAGCATGGTCACCGTGCTGGTCTCGCAGGTGGCCGGCATCCTCACGCTGCTCATCCTGGTGGCCGTCCTGCGTCCAGCCTGGAGCACGCCCCCCGGGGTGATCGCGGGGATGGCCGGGAACGGCATCATCGCGGCGGGCGCGTATCTCCTGCTGTACCGGGGACTGGAGCTCGGGCCGGTGGCGCTCGTGTCGCCGGTCGTCGCGGCCTACGCGGTCATCACGATCGCCCTGGCCGTGGCCTTCCTTGGGGAGTCGCTCCCCGGCATCGTCGCCGTCGGCGCGTTCACCACGGTCGTCGGCGTCGTGTTGACGTCGACCGACCTCCGCAAGCTCGGCGGGCCCTCCCCGACGGGCCGCTCCGGGCTCCGGTACGCCATCGCCTCCATGGCCCTGTTCGGCGTGGCGACCTTCCTGCTCGGCAGGTACGCGAAGGAGGTCGGGTGGTTGCCCGCGCTCACGCTTTCACGGGCGTTCTCGACAGCGTCCCTGGTAGGAGTGGCGTTGTTCGCTCGCAGTGCGCGACCAGAGCGCGGCGAGGGCCTCGCGCGTCCAGCCGTCATGGGGGCGGTCCTCGTCGGCGCCATCGACGTCCTGGGCGGCGCAGCCTACGCCCGGGGAACCGAGCTTGGGTACGTCTCGATCGTCTCGGCGGCGTCGGCGACGTTCCCGCTCATCCCGGTGGTGGGCGGGATCCTGCTGCTTCGCGAGCGCCCCGGGGTCAGCCAGCTGGCCGGCGTGGTGCTGGTCGTCGGCGGACTCCTCTTGCTCGGCGCGGCGTGAGGAACTCACATCCGCGGGTGACGGAGTAAGGTTGCGCAGTGCCGAACCACTCTCCGGCAGGCGGCGGGCAGTGAGCGACACCTTCGAGACGGCCGCCCGGACCGCGCACCTGGCTGCGGAGCGCAATGTCCCGCTTCGGCTCATCGGCGGCCAGGCCATCCGGCTCCTCACCCCCGATTTCCCTCCGCGCGTTCGAACCGGCCAGGACATGGATTTCGCCTCGGTGTCCTCGGCGAAGGGAGCGGTGATGGAGTTCCTTGCCGGGGAGGGGTTTCAGGGGGACAAGCGCTTCAACACGATCCATGGGCACAAGCAGATGTACTTCACAACCCCCGACGGCGGGACGAGCGTCGACGTGGTCATGGACCAGCTCAACATGTGCCACGTCTTGACGTTCAAGCATCGCATCTCGCGGATGCCATACACGCTCGACGCCACCGACCTGTTGATGACCAAGCTCCAGGTGGTCGAACAGAACGAGAAGGACGTCCAGGACATCGTCTATCTGCTCGCCGCCTTCCCGGTGGCCGAGGGGGATGAGTCCGGCACGATCGACCCTGTCCGGTTCTGCGAGATCGTCGGCGACGACTGGGGATGGTGGCGGACGGTGACGCGCAACCTCGATCGGCTCGTCGACCTCGTACAGGGCGATCTCCACACCCTGGTGCCCGCGGGCGCCAGATTCGACCCCGTCGAACAGGCCCGGACCCTCCGGACACAAGCCGACGCAGCGCCCAAGAGCCTGCGGTGGAAGCTTCGCTCGAAGGTAGGTGAGCGGGTGCAGTGGTACCAGCTTCCGGAAGAGATCGCGCACTGAGCGGCCGGCCCTGGCTTGCGCCGCAACCAGGGGTGGTCGAAACTGTGCGCGGCGGCTAAGGGAGGAGCATGCCCAAGATCTTCTACGCCACGGACGTCCACGGCTCGGAGGTCTGCTGGCGGAAGTTCCTGAACGCCGGGCCGTTCTACAAGGCGGACGTCCTCATCCTGGGCGGCGACATCACCGGCAAGGCCATCGTCCCCATCGTCGAGAGCGACGGGAAGTGGGAGACGACCCTCCAGGAGTACCACGAGGTGCTCGAATCGGAGGAAGAGGTCCAAGCGATCGAGAAGAAGATCATCAATCGCGGCTACTACCCGGCCCGCATGGATCGCGAGGAGTACCAGGCCCTGAAGGCCGACGAGAAGCTCGTGGACGCGAAGTTCAAGGA
>DASPWN010000256.1:0-6698 GCA_035637835.1 Actinomycetota bacterium
GATCCCTCGCTTCGCACCGAGGCCCGTTCCAACCATGATCGCCGTCGGCGTGGCCAGGCCGAGCGCGTCGGGGCACGTGATCACGACGACCGTGATCGCGTAGAGCATCGCCGTGTTGAGTGACTCTCCAACCAAGAGCCAGACCGCCAGGGTCGTTGCCCCGCCGATCAGCGCCACGAGCACGAGCCAGAACGCGGCGCGGTCCGCCAGACGCTGGCCCGGCGCCTTGGAGTTCTGGGCCTCCTGCACGACCTTCACGATCTGGGCCAAAGCCGTGTCTTCCCCGACCTTCGTGGCTCGGATGCGGAGCGTCCCGTTCTTGTTGATCGTCCCCCCGATCACCTCGGAGCCGGGTCCCTTCGACGCCGGGAGGCTCTCGCCGGTGATCATCGACTCGTCGACCTCGCTCTGGCCTTCCTCGACGACGCCATCGACGCCGATCCTGTCGCCGGGACGGACGAGCATCAGGTCACCCACCCGGACCTCGGCCGTGGGGATCTCGACCGTCCGACCGTTCCGGATGACCGTCGCCGTCGGTGGCGCAAGGTCGAGCAGCGTCCGGATCGCGTCGTTCGCCCCGCCTCGCGCCCGCATCTCGAACCAGTGACCGAGGAGGACGAAGGCTGCCAGCACCGTGGCGGCCTCGTAGAACGTGTCGCCACCGCCGGTCAGCGTGACCACAACCGAGTACAGCCAACCGGCCCCGATCGCCACCGCCACCAGCACCATCATGTCGAGCGTTCGAGCCCGTAGTGCACGGACCGCGCCGTCGAAGAAGATCCAGGCCGAATAGAAGATCACGGGGAGGCTGAGCACGAGCAGCCAGACATCGTCGCGGAGCCCGAAGGGTGCTGCGACCTCGAAGTTGAGGACTTCGCGGCCGATCGGCGACCACAGCAAGATGGGGATCGAGAACAGCGCGGCCACGAGGAACCGATTGCGCATGTCTCGGACCATCGCGTCCATCGACATGCCGGCGTGACCGCCGTGGCCCATCATCTCGTGCGGTGACGGCTTCGCCTCTTCATGGGGGATCGCGTGTTCCGCATGCCCCCGAGTGGGCGCGACGATTGGGGACTCGTGACCCGGGTGACCCGTGTGCTCGGCCGGCGCCGCAGTGTCTTCTGAGTCCGTCGCGCCCATTCCGTTGATACCTATACCCTGGAGGGGTAGAATCGTCAACCGGACACGGACGAGGGACGGAGGCAACCGTGGCAACCCAAACTCGGGGGTACAGCGCGACCAAGGATCAGCTGATGGAGCGCCTGGCCAAGATCGATGGGCAGGTCCGGGGCGTGGCGAAGATGGTCGATGAGGATCGCTACTGCATCGACGTCGTGACCCAGATCAACGCCGTCAGAGCAGCGTTGGACAAGGTCGGACTGGGGCTCTTGGACGGTCACGTCCGCCACTGCCTGATCGGCGGTCACGGAGGCCCGAGCGACCCAGAAGAACAGGCGCAGGAGCTCATGGGAGCCGTCGGCCGGATGGTCTCGCGCTAGATCGCATGGCTCCCCGACGACGGGCGATCGATCACGGCGGCGCCATCTATGTATCGCCCGCCGAGATCGGCTCGCACTTTCGGGATATTCAGGCAGGACCTTGAGGCGGACCCTCGCCCTGCTCGCGTCCATCAGCGTGCTCGGAGCGCTAGCCCATGCGCTGAACATCGCGTTCGGGATGACGTGGGAGATCCTCTGGGCCCTTGTGCTCGGGTTCGCCCTCTCCGCAGCCGTGCAAGCGGTGGTGTCGAAGTCTGAGATGACTCGCCTGCTGCCCGACGATTCAGCGCGAACGATCGCCATCGCGTGTGGGCTGGGAGCCGCGTCGTCCTCATGCTCCTACGCAGCGGTGGCGCTGGCGCGTTCGATCTTTCGAAAAGGAGCGAACTTCACGGCGGCCATGGCGTTTCAGTTCGCCTCGACGAACCTCGTGATCGAGCTGGGCATCATCCTCGCCCTGCTGATGGGGTGGCAGTTCATGCTTGCGGAGTTCGTCGGTGGTCCGATCATGATCGCCCTCCTCGCGTTCGCGTTCCGCCTCACGCTCTCGCCCCAGCGGGTCGAGGAGGCACGTCTGCAGGCCGACCGTGGCCTCGTGGGAGCGATGGAAGGGCACGCCGCCATGGACATGTCCGTGGCGAGCGGGTCGATCCTCGAGCGCCTCACCTCACCCCGCGGCTTCACGGCGATCAGCCACTACTACGTCATGGACTGGGCCTCCGTCTGGAAGGACATCGCCGGCGGACTCCTGATCGCCGGAGCGCTCGCGGCGTGGGTACCGAACAGCTTCTGGCAGTCGTTCTTTCTCGTCGATCACCCGGTGCTCGCGAAGCTGTGGGGCCCGCTCGTCGGGCCGCTCGTCGCGATGCTCTCGTTCGTGTGCTCGATCGGGAACGTGCCCCTCGCGGCTGTGCTGTGGAACGGCGGGATCAGCTTCGGCGGTGTGGTGGCGTTCATCTTCGCCGACCTGATCGTGCTGCCCATCCTGAACATCTACCGGAAGTACTACGGCCCTCGCGTGAGCCTCTATCTGCTCGCGACGTTCTACGCGACGATGGTGGTCGCGGGGTTCGCTGTGGAGACGCTCTTCGGGATCCTGGGGCTGATCCCCGATCAGCGGAATGCGAAGGTCGTCGAGGCCACCGTCACCTGGAACTACACGAGCATCCTGAACGTCGCCTTCCTGGTGCTTTCGGCCGTGCTCGTCGTGCGATTCCTGAGGACCGGAGGTCCCGCGATGCTCCGCACGATGAGTGGGCCTCCCACGGAGCCGATGAAGCACGACTCGGCAGAGAGCTCCAATTCTTCGGCCCGCGTCCACCCTGAGGACCGGGAGTACGTCTGCCCGATGCACCCGGAAGTCGTGAGTCCTACGCCGGGGCGATGCCCGAAATGCGGTATGGGACTGCAGCCGCGCGATGCAGCAGTGGAGGAATAGATTCGGTGGGAGCGCAACCCGGCGACGAGGAGCGCGGAGGGCAGCTCTACATCGGGCTCATGAGCTGGAAGTAGTTGTCGTCCGGGTCGGAGAACGTGGCGACCAACATCTCGGGCGCCCCTTCTGGCTGATACGGTTCCTGAACGACGGTTCCTCCGGCGGCCTTGAGCCGTTCGAATTCGCCCTTCACGTCGGAGGTCTCGATGTTCCACATCACGCGGCCCGGGTAGGCGTTCTTGCCCTTCACCTGATCGTGTGGCCCGACGGAGACGGAGCCAGTGCCGATCTGCCAGCCCTTGAAGTCCCCTTCATCCCAGGCGGGCTTGCCGAAGAGCCTGGCGTAATAGTCCGTCAACCGCTTGGGGTTCTCGGACCCGATCATGATGCTGTTCAGGTTCATGCTGCCTCCTTCCTGACGGAGCCCGGCGACCACGATTATCGCCGCCGCTCGGGAATGGTCGATGGACCGACGTGCGTCCGCAGCCACGTGTTGAGAGGCTTGGAGAGCCGGAAGAAATCGACCACGCGATCCTTTGCTCGCCGGGTTCCCAGCCACGCCGCCGCGGGCCACTCGCGCCACGTGATCAGGCCCTTGTACCGGAGGAGCTCGATCCGGGGATGATCCTTCGGGTACCCCTTCGGGGCGGACTTCAGGACGTCGTGGCCGGTGACCTCGAGTCCGGCTGCGGATGCCTTCGCCACCAGTTCAAACAGTTTGCCACCGGACCGATCCTCGGTCACCGCCGCCCGGTAGCGCTCGAGCTGGTCTGGTGCCATGTGCCACATCCCGCATCCAGCCCCCAGCGCATCGGCCGAGAGCTGAACGTAGCCCTCGCCGATCATCGCGGCGATGTTGGTCTTGTACGGCGACTTGTCCGAACTGAATCGGATGTCGCGATACGGTCGAAAGATCCGGCTCTCGCCAAACTCCGGCGCGAGCTCCTCCAGCAGCTGCTCCATGGGGGCGCGAACCAACGAGTCGTAGACATCCCTGTTCTGTTGCCAATACGTCTTTGAGTTGTCGGCCTCGAGTCCCTCGAAGAACTCGAGAGCCTCCACCGGCCAGCCACGAAACGTCATCCCGCGACCCTCGTGCTCCTTACGCAGGTCACAGCCTATCGCTGGATGGAGCCGGCGGGCCGCCCAGTTCGTCGACGCCGGCTCAGTCGGCGAAGAACCTCTCGAGGGCCGGCGCGACAACCTGGGGGTCCGCCGCGTGCGTCTGACCCTCCAGCGTCAGGTGCTGCGCGTCGGGAAGGACCTCCACGAGTGCACGTACGGCGTTCCGGGCCCATTCTGGGCTGGCCCCGCCCTCCATCGCGAGCGTCGGGACCGTGATGGATGCCCACCGCTTCATCGAGGCGGGGTTGCCCTCCATCGTGTCGCCCATGACGGCGCCGTCGTATGGAAGCGTGTGGGCCAGGGCCTCCATGGCCGGCCACATCGGCGAGGTCCGCATCTGGGCCACCATCTCGGCGGGGACCCCCACCGCCGCGGTCATGAACAGTTCGACGGCGTCTCCCCGTCGACCGGAGGAAATGAACTCCGTCAGCCGCGGCTCGTAGTCCGCGGGCAGCAACTGGCGGCTGTCGTCGACGATGAACGGTGGCTCGTAGACCGCGAGCCTGGTGATCGGGAGGCCGCGGACGGCGCCCTCGAGCGCCAGGACCGCCCCGGAGGAATGCCCGAACACCGACGCGGCCCCGCCGGCCTCCCCGACCAGGGCTCCGAGGTCCTCGACCTCGCGCTCAACCGCATACGTCGCCGCATCCCCGCTGTCTCCCCGCCCTCGGCGATCGAAGGTGAATACCGTGAACCGCGGCGAGAGGAGCCCGGCCAGGGGCGCGCCCGCCGATCGATCGCTCAGGGCTCCGCCGACCAGGATGATCGACGGCCCCCGGCCGACCCGGTCGAACGCGATGGTGGTGCCGTCCTTCGAGCGCACCGTTTCCATGGCCACCGAATCGTACCGGGCCTCGATTACTCACGGACATCCCGGATCGAGCGCCGGTATCATCGCCCCGCGCTCGCACCCAGCCCGAACCCCCATATCAGAGGAGGGACGATGACCACCGAGCTGCTGGTCTTGGGCGGGGAGGGCCGGCCCGCCGCCGACGGCAGGACGTTCGGGGTGATCGAGCCGGGGACCGGCACCTCGATGGCGGAAGTGGCCGAGGCCGGTCCGGAAGACGCCCGGCGGGCGGTCGACGTGGCGGTTCGGGCATTCGACGAGGGCCCCTGGCCGAGGACCTCGGCCACGGTCCGGGGGCGCGTGCTGCTCCGGGCCTCGACGTTGGTTCGGGAGCGGCTGGAGGACCTGGCGCGGCTCGAGGCCCGAAACGCCGGGAAGCCGATCCGCGACGCCCGGGACGAGATCGGGATCGTGGCCGACACCCTCGAGTACTGGGGCGGGGCGGCGAACAAGATCTTCGGGGAGACGGTGCCCATCCAGGATCCGGGGCTCGACGTGACCCTCCGTGAGCCGGTGGGCGTGTGCGCCCTCATCACGCCGTGGAATTTCCCCCTCGTCATCTCGACGTGGAAGATCGCGCCGGCCCTCGCGTGTGGGAACACCATCGTGGTCAAGCCGGCCTCCTACACGCCGCTGTCGGTACTCCGCCTGGCCGAGATCCTGGTCGAGGCGGGCCTGCCTGCGGAGGCGATCTCCGTCCTTCCGGGGCCGGGCTCGGCGGTGGGCAATGCCCTGGTCACCGACCCCCGGGTGAACAAGGTGGGGTTCACGGGCTCGACCGAGGTCGGGTCGAGGATCATGGCCCTGGCCGCTCGGAACATTACGCGCGTCTCGCTCGAGCTGGGCGGCAAGTCCGCGAACGTGGTCTTCGCCGATGCGGACATGGACACGGCGGTCGAACGCTCCGTGTGGTCGGTGTTCGGAAACACGGGGCAGGACTGCTGCGCTCGCAGCCGTGTGTTCGTCGAGCGGTCCGCCTACGACGACGTCATCGCGGCTATGGCCAAGCGGACCGACGAGCTCAGGGTGGGGCCGCCCCTCGCGGAGGAGACTGAGCTCGGGCCGATGATCTCCGCCGGCCAACGGGAGACCTCGCTCGAGTACCTGGAGATCGGCCAGAAGGAGGGGGCGCGCCTCGTGACCGGAGGCGACATCCCGCAGGTGGCGGGGGGCGAGGGTGGGTTCTACCTGCGGCCGGCCCTGCTCGCCGACGTCCGAAACGACACGCGTGTGGCCCAGGAGGAGATATTCGGGCCGGTGGCATGCCTGATCCCATTCGACACCGAGAAGGAGGCCATCCGCCTGGCAAACGAGACCGAATACGGGCTCTCGGGGTCGATCTGGACACGGGACCTCGGACGGGCCATCCGGGTGGCGAAGGCCATCCGCACCGGGGTCATCAGCGTGAACTCGTCGCACAGCGTCCACACCGAGGCGCCGTTCGGCGGCTACAAGCGCAGCGGTATCGGCCGGGAGATGGGCATGCACGCGGTGAACCTGTACACCGAGGTGAAGAACGTCTACTTCTCGGAGGCCTAGCTAGACCGAGCGCCCATACCGCTCGCGTTCCCAGTCGGTGACGGTTTCGCGCCAGGCCTTGAGCTCCCATGCTCGGGACGTCGTGTAGTACGCGCTGAATGCCTCACCGAGCGCCGACCTCAAGGCCTGGTCCGCCCCGAACGCCCGGACGGCCGATTCGAGCGAGCCCGGGAGCTCCGGGAGGTCCGCCAGGGCATAGGCGTCGCCCTCGATCGGCGGCGGCGGCTCCGCCTTGTTCTTCATGCCG
>DASPWN010000257.1:0-9194 GCA_035637835.1 Actinomycetota bacterium
CCGGCGAGCACGGTGGGCGGTTGCTCGGTCCTCACCGGCTGAGTCTACGTCCCTGCCTGCGGCGAACGGGCGGGTGCCCTCGGGCCGTCGAGGCGCTCACACGGTGGCGGGCCCTGAGGTCTCCTTGGCCTTGGCCCTGACGAGAGAGTCGAGGGAGCCGATCCGACCGACGATCAGGGTGGAGGCCCTCTTCACCACCACGACGGTGGCCTTGCCTGTCCTGGGGTCGATCGAGAAGCCGTCCTTGGCGGGGATCAGGGACCCGGGTGCATCCTCCTTCACCAACTTCACGGCTGCCTTGTAGGCCTCGTTCCGGTCCCCGGTCTGCTTGAAGACGGTGGCCGCTTCCAGCGCCGCATCCGAAGCGGCGCTCGTCACCTTGTACTGGGTGAGTGCGATCGAGCCGGCATCGAAACCGGCCACGGCCAACGCCGCCAGGATCACGAGCCACACGATCACGGTCGTTCTCACGAGCCCGCGTTCGTGCCGGAGCGCTGCCGTCTTCATCTGTGCCACCTCGCCACGAGTTGCCTCCGCACTACATCGACCTCCTCCACCCGCAACATGAGTGCCGCCGCCATGAAAGCGAGGATCCCGGCCGCCACGGCCCCCAGGACCTGGGCAGCCCGCCCGCCCAGCGTGGCGGTGCCGACCGCCTCCCCGATGGCCCTGGCGACTACCCAGGCCACGGCTGCGGTGACACCGGCAGCGACGAACGTCCGGGACAGCCCGGACAGGATCCGCCTCCCGTCGATCCCCCCGAGCCGGCGCCGGATCAAGGTGAGCAGCGCGATCGATCCGAAGGTGTAGGCAGTGGCGTGCCCGAGCGCGAGGCCCTGGACCCCCATCCCCAGGGCAAGGACGAACAGCAGGTCGACCAGGACGTTCAGGCAGACGGCCGCGATGTTCACGAGCGCTGGCGTCCGGGTGTCCTGCATCGAGTAGTACGCCCGCAGCAGGAGCTGGAAGGTGGAGAAGGAGAACAGGCCGAGGGAGAAGAACACGAGGATGCCGGCCACGAGGTCCGTGCTCTTCGGATGTGTCGCGCCGTACTGGAGCAGGAGGCGGGCGATGGGGACGGCGAGCACCAGGTAGCCGAGGGCGGCCGGAACGACGATGACGGCGGTCCACCGGATCCCCCGGGCCAGGAGCTCACGGAAGGCACGCAGGTCGCCGTCCACCCATCGCGACGACATGGCCGGGAGGAGCGCGGTGAACACCGACACGACGAAGATGGCGTGCGGCAGCTGGAACAGTATGAACGCCGCCGCGTACGCCGTGTAGCCGCCCTTCACCCGAGCCGCGAGGATCAGCACCACCAGGTATCCGAGCTGATTCGCGACGACGTAGACGACCACCCACTTCGCCAGATGCGCGATCCGGACCACGGCCTCGTTCATCCACCCCGGCCGCCACCGGAACCGGAACCCGAGGCGGCGGAGCGACGGCCACAGCGCGGCGGTCATCACCACCACGCCGAGCGTGGTGCCGACGGCGAGTACCAGCTTCTGCGGTCCCGTGGCCAGGACGGCCTGCCCGGGGTGCGACATCGCCGAGAAGGTCAGGAACGTGGCGATGACGATGAGGTTGTTCAGGATGGGCGCGAACATGGGCACGGCGAATCGCCGGTGCGCGTTCAGCAGCCCCGTGGCCACCGCGCCGATCCCGTAGAACACGATCTGAGGCATGAACCAGCGCAGGAAGAAGGAGGCCAGGTCCTCGACGACCTGCCGCTGGCCGGCCGGCACGCCCACGGTGTAGAGGCGGATGATCCAGGGCGCGAGCACGATGCCGAGGATGCAGATGATGGACAGGGAGACGGCGGCGATGCCCAGCACCTTGCGACCCACGTCCCACGCCGCTTCGCGCCCCCTGGACTGCAGCCACTCCACGAACACCGGGACGAAGACCGAGGACAGGATCCCTCCCAGCGCCAGCTCGTAGATGATGTTCGGTGTGATGTTGGCGATGTTGTAGGCGTCGGCCAGTCGGGTCTCGGCGATCCCCAGGGCATAGGCCATGGCCGACAGTCGGAGGAACCCCGTCACCCGGGAGAGCGCGGTGCCCACCGACATCACCGCGGTGTTGCGAACGAAGCTGGCCTGTGAGTCCTCCGGGGGCAGGTCGACGCCTTCCGGCGAATCCGGCGTCACGAGGTCCGCCGTGGCACGAACCTCCTCGCCCATACCAGGAGCGCCAGCAGCGCCGCACCGATCGTGATCAACAGCGCGAACCGGTTGTAGGCGGTGGATCGGACGATCAGCGTGTGGCTGCTGATGACCCGCCCCGACGGCGAGGTCACCTCCACGTCCACGCGGAACCGCCCACTCGTGTTCAGTTGAACGTCGAAGTTGACCGTCTGTGTGGAATCGGCCTTCAGGACCATGGAGGACTGCGGCGACCCGCTGAGATGCGGCGAGACCAGCCGCACGGACACGCGCAGCGGTTCCCGGTTGCTATTCGTGACCCGGATGGGGATCCCGGTGCCGGAGCTGGAGGTGAGTGTGATCGGCTGGGTGGTGTCGGGCCGAACCGCACCGAACACCGATGCGATGTCCTCGCGCGCCGAGCCGACGAAGGAGAGCCCGGCGGACTGGTCTACCAGGAACTGCTCCGATTCCGCCAGTAGCAGCAAGGTGTCGAGCCGGTCCGGCTCGGCGCTCTCGTCGACGAGCATCGTGCGATATGTCTCGATCCGCCTGCGGGTCTGCTTGATGATGTCGACGTACGTGCTCGGAAACGGCACCGGGACGGTGGCGGCGAGCTTGCTTTCGGACGTGGGCGGGAAAGCTTCGGCCATCGCGGAGGCCGTGGACTTCCGGAGCCATGGCGCGCCCGCCACTCCCCGAACCAACTGGCCGAAGAATGCCCCCGATGGGTCGAACCCCTCGGGGAACGTGACGGCGATCCCGCGATCCAACCCGGGCTGTTCGAGCCAGATCGCCGCGAGCTCGCCCAGAACCGCCTGCGCGGCTCGAACCGGATCCTCCGTGACGAGCTCGGAACTCAGCATCGCTCCCACGTTTGGATCGGAGACGAGCGCCGTCACCGGTCCCGAGGGGTGCGAAGGGATGTGATCGGCGGCGGGGCGAATCCGAGGGGCTGGCTCGCGGGCGGCACTGTCGTCGGATCGACGATCAGCAGCCGGACGCCGTGCGCGGCGAGGTGGTCCAGGCTCGCGGGGTCGAGTGCCGAACCCGGCGGGCGCAGGAGGGCCGGATCGGGCTGCCGGCCCAGGAGCGTGTCGACGCTGTCCCTGCCTTGTTGGAGTTGCGTGTTGAGGTCTGGCGACAGCCCGCCGAGCGAGAGAGAGGGAAGGTTGGGCGCCGCGAACGGGAGCGCCGACAGCTCTACCTCCGGCGCGCCGACGATCTGCCGCAGGTCGGCGATGCCCTTGGCCGCGTCGGCCGCACCGCCCGTCCCCCCCTTGACCTGCCGGCGGTGGCCCGCGTCGATCACCGCGTAGCCGGCGCGCATCTGGGCTAGGTCGGCGAGGAGCACCGGGGAGACTGCGACGTCCACTGGAGTCTGCGCCTGGTCCTCCGTCATGGTAAGCAGGGCCCGGATCTCCCCCGCCAGGCGCCCGCCCTGCGCGAGATCCTGCTCCAGCGAGGTCGACGTGAAGACGCCGTGAGGGTCGAACGACACCGGCTCGTGCAGGACGAAGGTCCAGACCAGGCGGAGCGGCGTCTGGGGCCGCCGAACCAGGAAGATCACCGGGGTCCGAAGAGCGGCGAGCGAAGTGAACCCGGTTCGGAGGTCGATCTTGAGCGGGTAGATCAGGGACTCGGTCGTGCTGATCCCATCGGACTCGAGCGTCAGACGAACGGTGAACACCCGGGATGCGCCGGGCTCGATCGTCCCTTCCTGGACGATGGTGTTCCCGCCGATGGCGACCGCGCTCTGGGGATCGCTGGTCAGCGAGTCTTCGAAGTCGGTACGGGTGAACACCGGACCCCACAGCGTCCATCCAACGGACAGGTCCGTCAGGGGCTGATCGCTCAGGTTCTGAGCCCTGACCTTGACCTCGAGCGTTCGCTCGATCGTGGAGTTCCACGGGGTCTGGGCGACCAACGTCAGGCGGACGGCTGGCTCCTGCGCGACCGACGGAGGAAGGGGGAGCAGGAAGAGCGCGAAGGCGACGAGGAGGAGCCCGGCGAGGCGACGCATGGTCGGCGAGCTCATCCTACCCGGGGCCTCGGACCAGGGACGCGAACTCCCGAACGCCGTAGAGGACCGAGATGGCCAGCAGGAACGCGCCGACGGCCACCCGCAGCGTCCCCTCCTTCGCGCCGAGCGCGATCTTCGCCCCGACCCTTGCTCCCGGGACGACTCCCACCGTGAGGACCAGGAAGATCGACCAGTCGATGTGTCCCAGGGCCGCATGAACGATGGTGCCGGGGACGACGAGGGCGGAGATCGTCACCAGCGAGGTTCCCAGGGCCCGCTTGAGCGGCATGCCGATGAACGTGGTGAAGGCGGGGACCATGATGATGCCACCGCCGATCCCGAGCAGGCCCGAGACGAAGCCGGCGACCAGGCCGATGGCCGCGTACTTCCAACCGGGCGTCATCCCCAGCTTCCACGGGACCCTGGGCCGGCGGCCCCGGATCAGCTCTACTCCCGTCCAACCGATGAGGACCGAGGTAATGACCAGGAGCAGGTGGGCGTTCACCACCTCGGTGAGGGCCGCTCCTGCGATGGCCCCCGCGATCCCCGGTCCAACCGCCCACCGGAACGCCCGGAAGCTCACCTCCCCGGCCCTCCTGTAGGTCAGCGCGCCCACAACCGAGGTGGGGAACATCACGGGGAGCGGTGTCGCCACGGCCTGGATGGCCGTGCCGCCCAGCAGGACGTCGATGGCCGGCGTGGTCACGGTCCCGCCGCCCACGCCGAATAGGCCCGACCCCATGCCCGCCACGAAGCCGACGAGGACGCCGACGATCACCTGGAGTGGCGTCATGCGAGGCGCTCGGCTGCGCGCTGCAGCACCTCGCGCTCTCCCTTGTACGTTGCACGACGAAGCGTGACCGCGAGGGGAAACCATCGCACGTCCTCCATCTCGTGGTCGTGCTGCGAGACGTCACCCCCCGTCGCGCGCATCAGGAAGAAGTGGACGGCCTTTCGGACGCGCACGCCTTCCCAGACGTAGAAGTAGCGGATCTCTCCGAGGGAGGCCTCGACCTCGGCCTCCAGGCCCGTCTCCTCCTGGACCTCACGGACCGCCGCTTGCTCCGGGGTCTCGTCAGGCTCGACCAGGCCCTTGGGCAGGCCCCACGCCAGATCGCCCCGTCGGGTCCGGCGGGCCGCCAGGACGACCTCGACGGCATCGTCCGAACGCCGGTAGACCACGCCGCCCGCGGAGACCTCGCTTCGAGTTCTCACCGCCGGCCGCGCCAAAGACCCAACCTATACTTGCCCCCCGTGGTCGATCGCATCATCGAATTCCTGCGTCCGTACCTCTCCGCGCCCTGGGGATACGCCATCGTGGGTGCGGCCACGTTCCTCGAGAACTCGGTAGGGGCGGGGATCATCGTTCCCGGCGAGACAGTCGTGATCATCGGCGGATTCTATGCGCGCCTCGGCGAGCTCTCGCTTCCGTGGGTCGCCGTCGCCGCGTGCGTCGGCGCCATCCTGGGGGACAACGTCGGCTACCTGATCGACCGCCGGTTCGGTCGCGGTTTCCTGGAGCGCCACGGGCGCAGGCTGTTGATCACGCCCGAGCGCCTGGAGCGGGCAGACCATTATTACCGGAGCCACGGGGGCAAGACGGTGTTCCTGGGCCGGTTCATCCCGTTCGTGCGGAGTGTGGGGTTCATCCTGGCCGGGGTGGCGCACATGCGGTGGCGGCGGTTCCTCCTGTACGACGTGGCCGGCTCGGTCGTGTGGGGGATCGGGAACGCCGTCCTCGGCTACCTCATCGGTGCCTCGTACGAGCGGTGGAAGGGCTATCTCACACCGGTCGGGCTCGGCATCCTGGTGCTCCTGCTCGCTTTCATCCTGTGGACCAGGTGGCGGGGCCGGCGCCGGGAGGCCGGGCGCGAGGTAGCCGAACGCGGGGAGGCCGGGCAGGCAACGGAGCCCCAGGCGGCCGCGGACCTCAAGGTGGACGGGAGGCCCGCCGACGACTGATTCGGGATGGACATCGCCGAGCTGCTCCGGTACACCGTCGAGATAGGGGCGAGCGACCTTCACCTCAAGGCCGGCAACGTCCCGTTCATCCGCGTGGATGGCTCGCTCCGGCCGACCAGCTTCGATTCGCTGACGGCGATCGAGAGCCAGACGTTCGCCGCGCAGCTGATGCCCGACCACAAGATGCGGGAGTTCGCCGCCACGAACGAAGCGGACTTCGGCTACACACTGCCAGGCGTGGGCCGGTTCCGGGTGAACGCGTTCCGCCAGCGGGGGAACGTGGGCCTGGCCGTCCGGCGGGTTCGCGCCGAGGTACCCACGTTCGAGGAGCTGCTCCTACCGCCGGTGATGAAGGACCTGTCCGACTCAAGCCGCGGGCTCGTCCTGCTGACCGGTCCCACCGGGACGGGCAAGACCACCACGATCGCCTCGGTCATCGGCCACATCAACCGGACTCGGCGCGCGCACATCGTGACCATCGAGGACCCCATCGAGGTGGTTCACGAGGACGACCTCTCGATCATCGAGCAGCGCGAGATCGGCCTCGACACCGAGTCGTATGCGAACGCGCTCCGCCACGTCATCCGCCAGGATCCGGATGTCGTGTTCATCGGCGAGATCCGCGACCCCGAGTCGGCCCTGTCCGCCATCCAGGCGGCGGAGACCGGCCATCTGGTCATAACCACGATGCACACGATCGACGCCACCGAGACGATCAATCGGCTCCTCGACCTGTTCCCCCCGCAGCAGCAGCGGGAGGTGCGCACCTCGTTCGCCGGCGCGCTCCGCGGCATCGTGTCGCAACGCCTCGTCCCGCGGGCCGACGGAAAGGGGCGAGTTCCCGCCGTCGAGATCATGGTCGCCACCGGCCGTGTGTACGACCGGATCATCGACCCGGACGCCACGATCGAGATCCGCGACGTCATCGCTGAGGGCACCTACTACGGCATGCAGACCTTCGACCAGGCCCTGGTGAAGATGGTGAAAGACGGTCTCATCGCTGAGGACGACGGACGCAGGGCCTCTACCACCCCGCACGACTTCAACCTCGCGCTCCGCGGCGTGATGACCCGGGGGACCCCGCAGCTGATCTAGGCCTCCGGCTCGCCCGCCGCTCGACGGGCTGCGCGCTCGAACGGGTGCCGGCGGTACCCGAACGGCACCGCGAGCACGAAGTACGCGGGGATGAACAGCGGGCCCCACGCCATGTACTGGCGGACATGGTGGCGCTCATGCATAAGGAGCGTCCCATCGAGCGGTACCGCCGAGAGGATAACGAACCCGACGGTCATCGCGCTCCGGTGCATCCTCGACATCACCCAGCTCAGGCCGCGAGGACCGCGATCGAACACGAGTGCACCGCCATGGATCCTGGGCCGCTGGAACGTGAGCAGGCCGAGGAGCACCCCGAGCGCCGTGTTCGGCAGCGTCCACACGAACCCGAGCGCCGTGGCCACGTGGCGCACGCTATCGCAGGGTGCCCCGGTGCCGGGGGTATCCTGACCGGGTCATGGCCGGTCCCACGCGTCCGGAGGAGGGCGCGCGCGTGGAGGTCCCTCCCGTCGCCACGGAACTCGGCGAGCGCTTCCGCATGGCCGGGCACGAGCTCTACCTCGTGGGCGGGGTCGTCCGGGACCTCGTGCTCGGCCGAACCAAGGAAGGGGCCGAGCTCGACCTGGCCACCGACGCGCCCCCTCGAGAGACCATCAAGCTCCTCCAGGGGTGGGCCGACAGCCGCAAGCTGGTCGGGGTCAGGTACGGCACGGTGGGCGCCCGGAAGGGCGACACGGTCCTCGAGATCACGACGTTCCGCGAGGAGGTCTACCCGGGGGATACGCGCAAGCCGGCGGTCACGTTCGCCCGCGACATCCGGACCGATCTGTCGCGTCGGGACTTCACCATCAACGCCATGGCCGTTCGCTTGCCAGAGGGGGAGTTCCTCGACCCGTTCGGCGGGGTGAAGGCGCTGGCAGCACGACGGCTCGATACGCCGCTCGACCCTGAGATCGCGTTTTCCGACGACCCCTTGCGGATGCTGCGGGCCGCACGGTTCGTCTCCCAGCTCGACCTCACTCCCGCGCCAAGGGTGCTGCACGCCATCGAGCGGATGCGGGACCGGCTGCGCATCGTGTCGGCCGAACGGATCGGCGACGAGCTGTCCAAGCTGCTCCTCACGCCGAAGCCGTCGAAGGGGCTCGAGCTCATGGTGAATACCGGATTGGCCGACGAGTTCCTTCCCGAGCTTCCCGCATTGCGGCTGGAGCAGGACCCCGTGCATCGGCACAAGGACGTCTTCCACCACACACTCGCGGTGGTCGAGCGGACGGAGTCCGACCTGGACCTTCGCCTCGCCGCGCTGCTGCACGACATCGGCAAGCCCCGAACCCGTCAGGTGACGCCGGAAGGCGTACAGTTCCACCATCACGAGACCGTCGGCGCCCGGATGGCCGAGGAGCGTCTGCGCGCCCTCCGGTTCCCGAACACCGTGGTGGAGAACGTGCGCACGCTCGTCGAGCTGCACCTGCGGTTCCACGGGTACGGCGAGGGGTGGACCGACAGCGCCGTTCGCCGGTACGTGCGGGACGCCGGCCCTCTGCTCGACAAGCTGAACCAACTGACGCGGGCCGACGTGACGACCGGGAACCGGTTCCGGGCCAAGCAGTTCCAGGCCCTCCAGGACGACCTGGAAGAACGGATCGCCCGGCTGGCCGAGCAGGAGAACCTGGAGGCCATCCGCCCGCCGCTCGACGGGAACGAGGTCATGGCGCACCTCGGCGTCGGGCCCGGCCCGGTCGTGGGCGAGGCCCTCAACGAGCTGATGGAGATCCGACTGGACCGGGGGCCCATCGAGAAAGAGGAGGCCTATCGCCTCCTCGACGAATGGGCGGCGAAACAGGGGCTTCCGCCGACCTAACCTCGAAGGAACAACGTGATCTCTCCACCCGACGAGGGGACGTAGAACGCGAAGTCGTAGCCGAGGTCGGGGAGGTCGCTGACGAGCCACAGGTAGCGATCGTGGTCGAACCAGTGGCAGTACGACTCGGCCGAAGGATCCGAGGTCA
>DASPWN010000258.1:0-2198 GCA_035637835.1 Actinomycetota bacterium
CGAACCCGACCGCGAATGCCCCGGCGATGCCCGCCCGCAGCTGACTTCCTGTGGAATCGGCGATCGCGATGCAGGCTCCTCCCAATCCGGTTCCGATCCCCGCGCCGAGGGTGTCGGTGAGGAGGATCGAGGAGAGCTGGCCGGCCTCAGCTCCGCCCGATGCCTGGCTCATCGCGGCCAAGGGGATGGTGGGGAACGCCACGCCCATCCCCAGGCCGGCAAGGCCCCACCCGATGTACGGCACGATGATGGGAACAGATGTCAGGCCGGCGGCGACGCCCACGATGCCGAGTGCTACCACGCCGGTCCCTCCCGCGACGAGGCTGGGAGCGCCGATCCGCCCGATGATGCGCGACTGCCACCAGCTCCCCAGGGACCAGGCGACGGTCGCGAGCGTCACGACGATGCCGGCCTCGGCGACCGACAATCCGCGAACCCCCGTGAGCATCAACGGGACGAACCCGTCCACGGCGAAAAACGCCGCCGACAGCAGGAACGCGGCCGCGGCCGTCGCCGGCAGGCCCGGCTTGGCCCGGAACCAGCCGGCAGGTGCGATCCGTGCGAGTGCGGGAAGGCCGAGCACCAGGCCGGCCGGGATCATGGCAAGGCTCCACCACGAGGGCTCGGTGAGCCCCGCCAGGAACAGCCCGGCGCCCACCATCAGCTGGACCGGCCACCGGATCGACAACCGGCCCGCCTGAGCGTTCCCCGCAACGTCAGGCAAGGACGGGAGGACCAGCGCGGCGATCACGACGAGCAGTGGGAGCGGCACCGCGAACACCCATCGCCATCCGATGGTGGAGGCGAGGATCGCGCCGAGGGGCGGGCCGAGGATCCCGGGGAGGATCCACATCGACGCCAGGAGGGCCAGTACCCGTGGCCGGATCCTTCCCGGGTAGCTCTTGGCCACGGTCCCCAGCGACACCGAATAGAACGCGCCGGCACCGCATCCCTGGACGAACCGCCCGATCACCAGCACCGGCATGGTCGGGGCGAGCCCGGCGATGACGAGCCCGGCGACGTAGACGCCGAGCATGATCGCGAGGGGTCGCTTGGGCCCGTACCGGTCGGTGGCCCAGCCGGCGATGGGGATGGAGGCGAAGGTGGCCAGGAACGTGGCGCTGAACGCCCACCCGTAGTACTGGATGCCCCCGAGGTCCCGCCGGACGGCCGGCAGGATCGTGGTCACGACGAGGGCCTCCACCGCCACCAGCGCCTCGAGGAGCAGCAGGCCGGCGGTCAGCCGACCCCGCCTGCCCTGGAACACCTCGCGCCATGGCGGTGGCCGCGATGCGTCGCTGCGCTCGGCCCCCCGCTCCTGATCCATCGGTGGAACACGCTACCCGCAGGGACTTGTCTACCAGGCGGTAGAGGGTCATAATCTGCCGGATGGTAGAGAGGGGGGGACGTTCGTCAGGGACCCACACCTTGGCCCGGGAGACGATCGTCGGGCGCCTGGCCGGACGAAACGTGCTGGTCACCGGCGTCACGGGGTTCCTGGGGCAGGCCGTGTTCGAGCGCCTGCTGCTGGATTTCCCCGACACGAGGGTGACCCTTCTGGTTCGACCCCAACTCGGCTCCTCGGGCCGCCAACGGGTCGAGTCGCTCATGGGCAGGCCCACGTTCAGCGTGCTCCGCGACCGCGTGGGGAAGGAGGGCATCGCCAGGATCCTGGCGGAGCGGGTCAACGTCCTCGACGGCGACCTGGAACGGGACCTCCCCGCCTTCCCCGGCGACATCGACGTCGTGATGCACTGCGCCGCCACGGTGACGTTCGATCCGCCGATCGACGAGGGGTTCCAGACGAACCTGCTCGGCGCGGTGCGCTTCTACGAGCGGGTGCTCGCGTCGGGAGGCCACCCGCACCTCGTCCACGTGTCCACGGCGTACGTGGCCGGCAACCGCAAGGGCGTGATCCCGGAGACCACCCTGGCCCACCGAGTGGACTGGCGGGCCGAGGCCGACCTCGCGCTCCAGGCGCGGCAGGACGTCGAGGCCTCATCGCGCCAGCCCGAGGTGCTCGACCGGTTGATGGCCAAAGCCAGGCGCGAGCACTCGAGGGCCGGTCCTCAGACGGTTGCCGACGACGCCGAGGATCGCCGGAAGCAGTGGGTGACCAAGCGGCTGGTGGCCCACGGGCGTGCCAGAGCGCAGATGCTCGGATGGCCGGACAACTACACGTTCACCAAGGCCATGGG
>DASPWN010000259.1:0-3367 GCA_035637835.1 Actinomycetota bacterium
CGCCCCGGCTTCCGGGCGCCTTCGTCCGGCTCCCGCCGTTCGCGGTTCGAACCGCCATCTCGGTACCGGGGTTCCAGGGTCAGGTGGTGAACCCCGGACTACCGTCGGGAGGTGGTGACGGCGAGGTCGTGGACTTCTCGCCGTCGGTGTACCCGGGGTTCGGCTCGAACGTGGACCTCAGGGCCAGGGGCCGTCTGTCCGACGCCGTCGTCCTGCGGGTCCGATCGCCCCAGGCTGCGCTGTGGAGGGGACAGGCCTACGACGCGTACGACGGAACCACCTGGACGGCCTCCGAGACCGGCACGGTCGACGTTGGGCAGGACCTCGAGCAGAGTTTTCAGATCCCCTCCGGTCCCAGCGACGTTCCCACCCGGCGGATCGTCACCACGTTCTACGTCCAGGCCAACCAGCCGAACATCGTGTTCGCCGCGTATGCACCGGAGCAGGTCTACTTCCCAGCGTCGGTGCTGACGGTGGATCGCTACGACTCGATCCGCTCGCCGATCCTGCTGGACCCGGGCCTGATCTACAGCGTGGTCTCCACCATCCCTATCACCACGCCGACCGTCCTGCGGGCCGCCCCGGCCGTGTGGAGCAAGGCCGAGGCGAACCAGTACACGCAGCTCCCGGCGGACCTTCCGGAGCGAGACGTGGCGCTGGCCGAACGAATCACGGCCTCCGCGACCACGACGTACGGCAAGGTCATGGCGGTCCAGGACTGGCTGCACCGCAACACGCGCTACAACCTCGACATCCCGCGCGACCCTCCAGGCGCGGACGCAGTCGACGAGTTCCTGTTCGTCCGGCGACAGGGTTTCTGCGAACACATCGCGAGCGCCATGGCGGTGTTGCTGCGATCGGTCGGCATCCCCACGCGCCTTGTGACCGGGTTCGGGCCGGGCGAGCGGAACCCGTTCACCGGCTATTACGACGTCCGCCAGTCCGATGCGCACGCCTGGGTCGAGGTGCTGTACCCCGGCGTGGGATGGGTGCAGTACGACCCGACGTTCGGAGTGCCCGCGGCGGCGCCGGGGCTGGGAGGACGGTTCATCGCGCCGGAGGTGATTCGGGCGATCGGGCGGTTCATCGCCCAGGTGACGCCGGAGCCGCTGAAGGCGGCGGCCCGGCAGGCCGGCTCGGCCATCGGCGCGGCCGCGAGAGGGACGCTCGCGTCCTGGCCGCTGTCGCTGGGCTCCGCCGGGCTGCTCGTCGCGACTGCCCTCTTGCTCCGACGCCGCCGCACCGTGCGAGCACATGGTGCGCCGCCGAGCGGTGCCGCTAGGGCGTTCATCGCGCTCTCGGAGACGCTCCGGGACCGGGGTCATCCTCGGGCAGAGCACCAGACCCCGAGCGAGTTCCTTCGAGGGATCGAGCGGAACGGGGCTCTTCCTCCTGATCTGCTCGGTGACGCCGAGGTGGTCGTGCGCACGTTCGAGGGGGAGCGATACGCGGGACGCACGCCGGACGACGAGGAGGTCGAGGCGGCGCTCGCAGCCGCGTCCCGCGTCCGCGGGCGCGACCCCGCGAAGGCGTCGGGGTTCCGCTAAACCAGCTCGTCGGACCAGAGGGACCTGAGCAGCTCGTCCGGTCCGCGTCCGCGAGCGGCCACGGCTCCGACGGACTCGGCATCGGACCCCTCGACATCGGAGAATGTGGTTCGGCGCTCGAACAGACCACGTATCTCCTCCGGCAGGAACCGGGTGATCTGGGCGTGGTGGTAGCGATCCTCGTACCCGTGGTTGCGCCGGTGATACCGGAGTGGGAAGTACACGTACAGGGCGTCGCGGGCCCGGGTGAGCGCAACGTACAGCAAGCGACGTTCCTCCTCGATCCGCTCCTCGTCGCCGGTGGCCATGTCCGAGGGGATCATGCCGTCGGCCGCGTGGATCACGTGAACCACGTCCCACTCGCCGCCCTTGGCCGAGTGGATCGTCGACAACACCAGGTAGTCCTCGTCGAGGAGCGGCGGGCCGGCCAGCTCGGCGGTGGATGTCGGAGGCTCGAGCGCCAGGTCGGCCAGGAACCGCCCGCGCGTCGGGAAGCCCGCCGCCAGCTGCTCCAGCTGCTCCAGGTCTCGGAGTCTCGCGTCGGCATGGTCGTACCTGCGGGCCAGGATCGGCTCCAGGAACCGGCGGACCCGCCCGAGCTGTGCCGGAGGGGGCACGTCGGCTCCGCAGTCTCGAGCCACCGAGGCGAGCTCCTCGAGTCCCTGACGAGCCGGTCCGGGGATCGCGGCCGTCATACCAAGCTCCACGAGCGATCCGTCGACGGCCTCGCGGTTCAGTGAGACCTCACGGACCAGGCGTCGAGCGGTGGCCGGCCCCACCCCTTCGAGGAGCTGGAACACGCGGAACCAGCTCACCTCGTCCCGAGGGTTCTCCAGGACCCGGAGCACGGCGAGGGCGTCCTTCACGTGGGCGGCCTCCATGAACTTCAGGCCGCCGTACTTGACGAACGGGATGTTCCGCCGCGACAGCTCCACCTCGAGCAGGTCGCTGTGGTGACCGGCGCGGAACAGCACGGCCTGCTCCCTGAGTGGGACGCCCTGCTCCCGATGATCCAGCACCGCGCTGCAGACGGCGTCGGATTGGTCCGGCTCGTCCAAGCAGGTGAACAGGACGGGCTGCCGATCGCTCCGTCGTTCGGACCACAAGGTCTTCTCATGGCGCTGGGATGACAGCGCGATCACCGCGTTCGACACGTCCAGGATGGGTTGGGTCGAGCGATAGTTCTGCTCCAGGCGAACCAGGCGCGTTCCGGGAAACCGGTCGGGGAACTCCAGGATGTTCCGCACCGTCGCCGCGCGGAACGCGTAGATGGCTTGTGCGTCGTCACCCACGACCATGACGTCGGCCCCGGTCGGCCGGGTGGCGCACAGGATGTCGGCCTGGAGGGCATTCGTGTCCTGGTACTCGTCGACCAGGATGTGGTCGAACATCGAGGCCGCCCGTTCACCGCCGCCCGGTGTGCGGGCCAATGCGTGCCAGTACAGCAGGAGGTCGTCGTAATCCAGGCACTCGTGCTCGCGCTTGCGATCCGTGTACGCCTCGAAGATCTGCCGGATGCCCTCGAGCTCTTCCGCGCACCATGGGAACTCGGCCTCGAGGACCTCACGGAGCTTGGTCTGCGCGTTCACCGTCCGGGAGTAGATGTCCGCGAGCGTGTCCTTCCTGGGGAACCGTCGCTCCGTCGTCCCCAGGCCGAGGTCGCCCCGGATCAGGTCCATGAGGTCGGCCGAGTCGGTCCGGTCCATGACCGTGAAGTCCGGCCGAAGGCCCAGGGCCCGGCCGTGGAGCCGCAGTAGTCGGTTTCCGACGGAGTGGAACGTGCCGCCCCACACTCGGCCCACCGAGCGCTCGCCGGTCAA
>DASPWN010000260.1:0-11519 GCA_035637835.1 Actinomycetota bacterium
ATTGCCGCCTCCCAACCCATGGGTCCCGGTGGAGACCGGGTCCCCGGGCTGGGGCCCTGGTCTTCGGCAGCTCGGCCGCCTTCGCTTCCTTCTGAAGCGGAGGCCCGGAGCTTTGCGTCCCGCCGTTTCCGGCGGTTTGCCTTTTTCGGAACCGACCCTTCGTGCCTTGCTTCCAGGTGGAGTTATCGGCCGGACGGGGTCCCCGATTGAGGGGACGGATGGCCTAGCCCTCGAGGCGCGATGGGGTGGGCGGTCAGGTGACGGAGCCGAGGCGACGGTGCCGGAGCGCGGGCAATCGCTCGCGCACCCGACGGACTTCCTCGAGGTCGAGGTCCGCGAACGTGACGCCAACCCCCTCTGGGGCACGGGCCAGAACTCGACCCCACGGATCGACCGCCAGGCTGTTGCCGAAGCACCGGCGGTTCTGCTCGGGCGGGCCCCACGTCCCCGATTGCGCGGGGGCCAACACGAATGCTTGGCTCTCGATGGCCCGGGCCCGGATCAGGACGTCCCAGTGATCAGTGCCGGTCTCGAACGTGAAGGCCGAGGGAACGAAGATGATCTCAGCGCCGCGGGTGACGAGGGCGCGGTACAGCTCGGGGAACCTGACGTCGTAGCAGACCGACAGCCCGGCAACGCCGAACTCCGTCTGCGCCGCCACGATGTCCTCCCCCGGCGAATACGTGAACGACTCGCGGATCGGCGGCTGCCCCGGCAGGTCCACGTCGAACAGATGGATCTTCCGGTACCGGGCGACGAGCTCGCCGCTGCGCTCGAACAGCAGGCTCGTGTTGAACACGGTGCCGTCGTCGCCGGCCTCGAGCACGCTTCCTCCGAGGACCCACATCGAACGCGCTCGCGCAACGGACGCCAGCCATTCGCTCGTCGGCCCGGGGACCGGCTGGGCCACCTCGCGGTGCCGCCGGGCCGACCCCATGTACGTCCACACCTCGGGGAGCGCGGCGAGGTCGGCTCCCCCGTCCGCGGCCTTGCCCAGGAGCTCGCCGGCCTGGGTGCGATTGGCCTCGACATCGTCGCCCGAGTTCATCTGGCACAGCGCCACCCTCATCGTGGGCATCCTACGATTGGCGGCATGCCGATCGGCCGGTACACGGTGATGGATGGGGACGGGAACGCGGTAGGGACGGAAGATTTCCGCTCCGCGCCGGGTCCGGCCGGGTGGCGGTACTTCTCCGATATCCAGACGACCCTTCCGGAGGCGCACCATGAGATCGTGGACCTCGTCGCGGATTCCGGCTGGAGGCCGGTGCGAACGCGGATCAACACCGGCTCGCACGAGGTCCTGCTGATGGCCGAGGGCGAACACCTGACCGGCTATCGGGATGGCGTCGCGGTCGAGGTTGCCTGGGGACCGGACGTCGAGCTCGACTATGCCTCCCCGGCCTACAACGTGGTCACCGCGAACCGGCTGGGATCCTCGACGGCGGAGTTCGACGTCGTGTTCCTCCAGCCGGTGACGTGCGATCCGGTCATGGAACGCCAGCGGTACGAGCATCTCGGACAGGACGAGGTCGCGACCCCGGCCGGACGGTTCGCCTCGGTACGCTGGCGGTACACGGCCCTCTCGTCCGGCTGGAGCCGCGATCTGTGGATCGCCGGTGACGTCGTGGTTCGCTATGACGGGCTGTACGCGCTGGAGTCTTACGAGTCGGGCACGAGCGGACCATTGCCGCTCGCCTGAGAGGAGCGTCATGGCGAGGAATCGGTGCGAGTGGGCTGAAGGAGGCGATGCTCTCATGCTCGCCTACCACGACGAGGAATGGGGAACACCCAGCCGGGACGAACGCCACCTGTTCGAGATGCTGACGCTCGAGGGCGCGCAGGCGGGGCTGTCGTGGCAGACCATCCTGAACAAGCGGGAGGGGTACCGGCACGCGTTCGCGAGGTTCGATCCGGCCAAGGTCGCCCGGTTCGACGGGGGGAAGATCGCGCGATTGATGCGGGATCCGGGCATCGTCCGGAACCGGGCGAAGATCGAGGCGACGATCGCGAATGCTCGGAAGGTTCTGGCGATCCGGGCAGATGACGGGCCGCTCTCCGACTACCTGTGGTCGTTCGTCGACGGGACCTCGGTGCAGAACGCGTGGCGGCGTCTGTCGAACATCCCGGCCGAGACTGCGGAGTCCCGGGCCATGAGCAAGGACCTGAAGAAGCGAGGGTTCCGGTTCGTCGGACCGACGATCTGCTACGCGTTCATGCAGGCCGTCGGTATGGTCAATGACCACGTAACATCTTGCTTCCGGTGGGCAGAGCTGGGCGAGGCGGGTTGAATTCGCTAGCTCCCCCGGGTCGAAGCCCGTAGCGCAGGTCGGGGCGACATGAGATCCTGAAGGCGTGTCGTTTGTCGCCCTCGCCCCTCTTCTCCTCATCGTCGTGCTGGTCGTGGGTGGCATCCTCGTCGCCCGGCGCCGTGGCTACAACATGGGCGGCGAGGTTGTCGTGCGCTGTCGCGAAGGCCACCTCTTCACGACGATCTGGGTTCCATTTGCGTCACTCAAGGCGATTCGCCTCGGTTGGTTCCGGCTGCAGCGGTGCCCCGTCGGCAACAACTGGACCTTTGTCACTCCCGTCAAGGACTCAGACCTGACCAAGGAGGAACGGCTCATAGCCGAGCGATACCGTGACACGCCGATTCCCTGAAACGCTAGCGTGGGTATGGTCGATGACCACACCACGAACTGCTTTCGCTACGCGGAGCTGACCGGCTGGGTCTGGCTCTCTTGTTCAGCCGTTACGAGCCCACCGCGGCGGAATCCGCTGCGTCGACGTCGGCGGTGACGAGAGCTCGGTCTTCGACCGTGTCGGGAAGATGAAGGATCGCTTCCATTCCGCCCCCTGGATGACGCTGGAGCTCGACCCGGGCGCCGATCAGCTCAGCGATCTTGCGCGCTGCGAAGAGGCCGATCCCGAGGCCGGGCTTCGCTCGGGTGGAGGACTGATCCTCCTGTGTGAAGGGATCGAAGGCCCGCTCCATGAACTCCGGGCCGATGCCGGGACCACGATCGCGGACCCTGACTTCGACCTCTCCCGAGGTTCGTGTGATTGAGATGTCGACCGCGCTCCCCGGTGGGGAGAACTTCAGCGCGTTGTCGATGATGTGCCGGAGGAGCGGCTCGAGCATCGCCGGATCGCTCATCACTGTGTCTCCGTCCGCGATCGCCACGACGCGAACTCGGCTATGGGCATCGAATGACGCCAGCCCGTCGACCACTCCCCGGATGACTTCGCTCAGCACCACGGGCCGGCGCTGCACTTCAGCCTCGCGCTCCGCCCCTTCGGCTGCCGTGAGCAGGGCCTCCACCAGATCGTGCAGCCGATGGCTGGCACTGCGAAGGCTGTCCAGGAGGGAGCGTCCCGCTCCGGCCACCAGGTCATGCCTCTCGAGAGTGCTCGAGACACCTTCGATGATCGTGAGCGGGGTCCTGAATTCGTGCGACACGGTGGCAATGACGGAGGCTTTCCGAAGGGCCAGATCGCGCTCCTCGTTGGCCAGACGAAGCTCTCGATCAGCTTGGCGCCGAAGGCGTCGGGACGCCGTGGCGACGATACGGAACAGCGCGACATACAGGACCGCCAGACCCCCCAGGAGCACCAGATACAGTCGGTGACTGTCACGCGCGATGGCGGCCTCGATCGGTCGGTAGGGAAGGTAAAGCTCGAACGCGCCCGCCGCCGTCGATTCGCCCGCGAACGTCAGGGGGACGTAGACCTCGAGCAGCTTGCCGTAGCTTCGGTCCCCGACGTTCTCCTCCTTCGTGAGATCCGAGACCTCGGATGCGACGTGCCCATCCAGCGCCTCCTCGAGCTCATCGGAAGGGGGAAAGGCGCGGCCGATGAGCTCGGGATCGTCCGAGTACACCACATGGAGATCGCGGCTCCAGATCTTGACCCGCGCGATCTCCTCGCCGACCAGCCCCGCATGAAGGGCTTGGTCGAGTCTCTGGAGACGCTCCTGTGTTAGTCCCTGGCTGAGGTCGTCTGGTTTCAGCTGCGGCTGGATGTCGAGTCGGGCAACGAGGGCGGCCAGCTGCCGGGCGCTCGTCAGCGCTTGGTTCCGGATCTGGACCTGGAGCGTCTTCGCGAGGACCAGGCCAAGGAGCACGATCGGGATCAGGCTTACCAGAGCGAACTTCCCGAGCAGGCTGAGCCTCGGAAGGCGAGCGGCGATCTTCGACGACGCCAATTGCGTCCTTCTCTCCCGTTTCGGTCGAGTATCGGCATCGTTACCAGGCGCTTGAGATTCATGGAACCTGGCACACTCGCGTCCGCGTCCAAGCTCGGTCGTAGCCGACCGAAGGAGGCACGCCATGCGCCGACGGACCGTGTTCCTGGTGCCTACCACTCTCGTCTTCCTCCTGGCCGCCGGCCCGGCGTGGGCCTGCGGCGGGCTGGTGAACGCGAACGGCAGCGTCACCCTGGTCCGCACCACCACCCTCGCCGCGTATCACCAGGGGGTCGAGCACTACGTGACCTCGTTCGAGTTTGCCGGGGTCGGCGGGGAGTTCGGTTCGATCGTGCCGCTGCCCGGCGTTCCGTCGAAGGTCGTGCGGGCCGGGGACTGGACGCTGCAGCGGCTGGTGCAGGAGACGCAACCGGTGCTCCGGTTCGCCGCGCTCGCCAGCCCTGCGGCGGCAGACGCCACAGTACTGCTCGAGACCCAGATCGACGCCCTCGACGTGACGGTCCTGAAGGGTGGAGGCACGGCCGTCGGGAACTGGGCTCGGGAGCACGGGTTCCTCCTCCCGCCCGACGCGCCCGAGGTCCTGGACTTCTACGCGAACCGCAGCCCGATCTTCATGGCCGTCCGGTTCAACGGCGAACGGGCCGAGGAGCAGGGGATCTCGCAAGGTGAGGGTACGCCGGTGCATGTGGTCATCCCCACGACGAACCCGTGGGTCCCCCTCCGGATCCTGGGGCTGGGCGCCCCGGCAAACGCGCCGGTGGAGGCCGACGTCTATCTGCTGACCGATCACGAGCCGGCCCTGCTCCCCGCGCCCGTCGAGGCGGGATCGAGTTCGACGCTCATCGGCGTGGTGCCCGAGAGCGGTTCGCCCCGGCCGGGCCTGGTGCTGGAACGCAGCGAGCCGGCCTCGGCCTCGCTCCTCTCCGACCTTCGCTCGGACAAGGGTATGGAGTGGCTTCCGGAATCGGGGATGTGGCTCACCTACCTGCGTGTGGATGCCAAGGCCGGTGCGCTCAAGTACGACTTGGCCGTCGACGCCACCGGCGCCGGCCGGCCGTCGCCGGTCGCGGCCGGCCTCGCCCCCCGAGACGCCTCGACGCTGGACGACGCAGCCGGCCGTCTGTGGCCCGCGGCGCTCGCGGCCCTGGCCCTCGTCGCCGGGATCGCCGCTGGCGCCTGGTTGGGACGGCACCGGCTTCGTCCACGGGTGGGGTAGGCGGCATGAAGGGCAGCACGCGGCTGGTGCTCGCGATCGCGTTGGTCGCGCTCCCGGGCGCATGTCGCCCCGCCGCCGCGGAGGGAGTCGAAACGGTTGAGATCACCATCCACTACTCGCACTTCGATCCCTCGACGTTCGAGTTCCCCCCGGGGACGACCGTCCGGTTCGTCGTCCACAACACCGATCCGATCGACCACGAGTTCATCCTGGGCGATGCCAGGGTCCAGGAGATCCATGAGCTGGGGACCGAGGCCCACCATCCGCCTCATCCCGGTGAGATGTCGGTTCCCGCGGACTCCACCCGGACGACGACCTACACCTTCACGCAGCCGGGAGCGCTCATCTTCGGCTGCCACCTCCCGGGGCACTACGCATTCGGCATGCGCGGGCTGGTGACCGTGGCCTGAGACTGGTGAAGCGCTGTTTTGCGGTTCGGACGCCATCAGCCTGACGATCAGTCGACGGCGTGGTGGAGGTGAGGGGATTTGAACCCCTGACCCCTGCCGTGCGAAGGCAGTGCTCTACCGGTCTGAGCTACACCCCCGTGCTCGGCTAGCCTAGCAAAGGCTGACCTGCCTACTGGCCGAGCACGTCCTTGGCATGGCGATCGAGCGCGTCGCGAAGTTGCCGCTGGACGATCGCGATCGACAGGTCGCCGCGGGTCTTCTCGATGAGGCTCCGGGCCACGTCGGTCGAGCGCCGAAGGTTCATCGTGATGGCGTCGGGATAGTCCATCGACACGAGTACGTAGTAGATGTCGTCCATCGCCGACAGGATGGCCTCACCCCGATCCACCTCGCCGTGGCGGAGCAGGTCGAGGATGTGGCGGCGTCCTTCACCGATGGCCTCAGCCATCCCGTTGAGGAACGGCGCGTCCTCCACCCCCAACTCCTCCGGAGTGGGGAGCTGGTTCACCCCGGTCACCACCGCCTCGGTGATGCGGGCCTCCGCGTACTCCTTTTGGGCGTCCTGGAGGTACCCGGCGAACCGGATCTCCGGATGATCGCGCACGGCCGACAGGCCCTCGTCGATGGCCGCCTTGGCCTGGTCCATGAGCCGGTGGGCCAGCTCCCACTCGAAGCGATGGATGGCTCGGATCGCGTTCGCGCACGAGCGGATGGCGCGCCGCGAGGCCGGGAGGGCACGTTCGCGGGCATCCATCCGCTGGTCGTAGCGAAGGCGAACATCCTCCGAGATCTGATCGAGGTTCATCGCGGCCGGAGTCTAGACGCCGGGCTAGGCGCCGGCCATGCCGACCTTCCGGACCGGCCGGACCACGATATTGGTGAGGTCGTCGTGGTCGAAGACGCCGAGGCCGTTGTACGCGGGCTTGGCCGACATGCCGTGGGACACGTACCGCTGCCTGACCGGCTTCGGGTGGTCCGGTACGCCCGCGTCTTGCACGCGACGCCTCGCCGATCCATCGGCACCCTGCTCCTTCATCCACAGGAGCAACCACACGTACGCGCCCAAGGCCGCTACGAGGAGGCCGGTCACGGCCCACATGGGCCGCAGTGGCGGTACCAGGCCGATCAGGAACGTGAGCCCGCTGCTCTCGAGGAGGGAGACGAAGACTCCGCGCCGGCGCTCACGGGCCCTGGCCCGGGCGCGGGCGTCGGGTCCCAGGAACGCCGTCCCCTTGCGCGGGGTGATGATCCAGCGACCATCCTCGTGTCGTCCTGTCTCTGCCAACAGCTCCATCTTGCGCTCGAAATCCTCCACGCTTTCAACGAGTGAACCACCTCGGCGGTTCCGGGGCAGGAGGAAGGCGGCCCATACTATGCCCAAGGCCGCAAGCGTCAACCAACCCACGCGCCCGGCCCTTCGTTCGCGGTTTCCCCGGCCCGCCACGACGTGCACAACATGTTGTTCGAGCTCGAACGCTAGCACCCATATCTGGCGTGCTCAATCACATGCGTGTGATTCCTTGGAACCGTCTGCGGCACGCCTGGGCTCAGCCCGCCCGATAGTGGCCGCTCTTGCCGCCGGTCTTCTCCAACAGGCGAAGTCCGTCGATGCGCGCACCCCGATCGAAGGCCTTGGCCGTATCGTACAGACTGAGCGCCGCGACGGCTGCGGCGGTGAGCGCCTCCATCTCGACGCCCGTCCGGTCGCGGGCGGTGACCCGGGCCTGGACCCGGATGCGACCGGTCGACCGGTCGGGTTCCACGACGACCTCGGCTCCCGTCACCGCGATCGGATGACAGAACGGCAGGAGGTCAGGCGTGCGCTTCACGCCCAAGATGCCGGCCACGCGGGCGGCCTCGAGGGGGTTCCCCTTCGGCGTCCCCGCCTCGAGGTGCGCGCAGGCCTCCGGGGTCATCGTGATCACGCATTCGGCCACGGCCTCTCGGTCCGTGACCTCCTTGCCTCCCACCTCGACGATGCGCGCCGCGTCCCCGGACGCCATCAGTCCTCCGGGGCGCGGAACACCATGACCGTGACGTCGCTTCCCGCCGGCGCGGTCTCGACACCGGCAGGGACGATGGCCAAGCCATTCGCTCGGGCCACGGTGGCGATGAGGTTCGAGCCGCGGCCCCCCGTCGGCGTGGCCACGTATCCATCCTCGTCCGGCCGCACCAGCACCCGTGCGAACTGCGTCTTGCCCTTCGGCCCCGAGACGTCGGCGGTCAGGCGGGCGGTGATCTCGGGGCGGGACAGGTTCGTCCTGCCCATCATCTTCAGGATCGCCGGCCGGATGAACACCTCGAACGAGACGAACACGCTCACGGGGTTCCCAGGGAGACCGAAATAGGGCTTGCCCTCGATGGTGCCGAAGCCCTGCGGCATGCCGGGCTGCATGGCCACCTTGAAGAACTCGACGTCACCCCGGCGGAAGAAGGCCGCCTTCACCACGTCTCGCTCCCCCACCGACACCCCCCCCGAGGAGACGAACGCGTCGGCCTGGGCCAGCCGGGACAGCACAGTGTCGCGCAGCTCGTCCACCTCGTCGCGAACGATGCCGGCCAGTACCGGGGCGGCGCCGGCCTCCCGCAGGGCGCCGAAGAGCAGGTAGGCGTTCGAGTCACGGACCTGGCCATAGCCGGGCGAACCCGGCGGGGCGATCAGCTCGTCCCCCGTCGAGAGCACCACCACGCGAGGACGCGGATGGACGAGCGGGTGGGAGACTCCCGCCGTGGCCAAGAGCGCGAGCTCCGGGGCCCCGAGGCGGCGCCCTCGAGCGACGAGGACCTCACCCGCCTTCACGTCCTCCCCCGTGGGACGGATGTGCCTCGCCTCCGGCGATGCCGCCAGGATCCGCACCCGATCCCCGGCCGCCTCGCAATTCTCGATGGGGACGATCGTGTCCGCACCTGCCGGGACCGGCGCGCCGGTAGCAATGCGCACCGCCTCCCCGCCCCCCACGGTCGCCTCGGGACGCCGGCCGATCGGAGCCCGCCCCACGATCGTGAGCTCGACCGGCGATCCCGGCGACGCCCCCGCCACGTCGGTCGATCGGACGGCGAACCCGTCCATCGCCGACGAGGGGAAGTCGGGGATGTTCGAGGAGGCCACGGCCTCCTCAGCCAAGACGCAGCCGTGGGATTCCGTAAGCGGGAGGTTGAGAGTGGAGAGCGGCTGGACCTGGGACAGGACCTTCTCCCTGGCGTCCTCCACCGAGAGCAGACCCTCACCGCTGTCGTGGTCGTGGACGTGTGTCGCGCTCGTTGCCATCCGGGGCAGTCTATCGACCGGGCTCGGACCGAGCTGTTACAGGATCTTCTTGCGTTGCACGAGATCGGCCAGGAACTCGCGGATCTCCTGGCCCACGTCCTCGCGATCCACGGCCAGCTCGATCGTGGCCTTCAGGTAGTCCAGCTTGTTCCCCACGTCGAACCTGCCGTTCTCGAAGACGTAGGCGTACACGGCCTGTTCCTGGGCCAGGTTGTTCAGGGCGTCCGTGAGCTGCATCTCGCCGCCCTTGCCGGGCTCCGAGGCCCGCAGGCTGTTGAAGATCTCCGGCGTCAGCACGTACCGGCCGATGACGGCGAGGTTGGAGGGCGCGTCGTCCGGTGCAGGCTTCTCCACGATCGAGACCACCCGGGCCAGCCGCTCCTGGACGAACTCGGGCTCGATCGAGCCGTACATGCCGATCTCGTCCCTTGCCACCTCCTGGACCGCGATCACGCTCCGCCCGTACCGCTCGTGGATCCGCAACATCTCCTGGAGAAGCGGCGTGGTCCCGACGATCAGGTCGTCCCCGAGGAGGACGGCGAAGGACTCGCCCGCGACATGATCCTCGGCCACCAACACGGCGTGACCCAGGCCCAGAGGATCCCGCTGGCGGATGTAGTGGATGGAGGCCATCTCGGAGATCTCCCGGACCTCTTTCAGCTCGTCGAACTTTCCCCTGGCCTCCAGGAAGTTCTCGAGCTCGACCGACCGGTCGAAGTGATCCTCGATGGAGCGCTTGCCCCGGCCCGTGATGATGAGGATGTCGTTCAGGCCGGCTCGTACGGCCTCCTCCACCACGTACTGGATGGCCGGCTTGTCGACCACCGGGAGCATCTCCTTGGGCTGCGCCTTGGTGGCCGGGAGGAACCTGGTCCCCAGGCCGGCGGCGGGGATGACGGCCTTCCTGACCTTCATGGGACCTCCCCCCAAAGGGTAGGTGAGTGTACTCCGGGGCCAGTCGGCCCTCCAGTCGCCCGGTCTCCCTAGAGTGGGCCCGCGCGGTGCCCGTCATACCGCCGATCGAGCCGCTGAACACCTGATATCGGCTGGATGGATACCCCTCTCCGATAGAATCGATGCACGATGCCGACTTACGAGTACGCCTGCACGAAGTGCGGACAGCACGTCGAGGTGTTCCAGCGGATCAGCGAGCCGCCCCTCACGACCTGCGGGGTCTGTGGAGGACCGCTGCGGAAGGTGTTCCATCCCGCCGGGATCGTGTTCAAGGGATCGGGGTTCTACGCCACCGACAGCCGCTCCAAGGCCCAAGCCGCGTCGTCCGAGTCGACGCCGGGATCCACCCCCGATGCGAAGCCCGACACGAAGCCCGACACGAAGGGCGGCGAGACGAAGGCCGGATCCAAGGCGGCCGGCGAGAAGGCCACCACCGGCAGCGCCAAGGAGAAGAGCGCCTGAGCACGGCCGAGATCGGCGTCTTCGGAGGGTCGGGGTTCTACTCGTTCCTGGAGTCTTCGGACGCCGTGGACGTGGACACCCCCTACGGCAGGCCCTCCGTATCACCAGTGGTCGGCGAGGTCGGCGGACGATCGATCGCGTTCATCCCCCGCCACGGGGTGAAGCACCAGTACCCCCCCCACCGGATCAACTACCGAGCCAACCTGTGGGCCATGAAGGAACTCGGGGTGCAGCGGATCTGGGGGCCCTGCGCGGCCGGTTCGCTCCAACCGCGCGTGCAGATCGGTGACTTCGTGGTCTGCGACCAGCTCGTGGACCGAACCCGTTCGCGGCCCCACACCTTCTACGACGGTCCGGTCGCCACGCATGTCGCCTTCGCCGACCCCTACTGCCCCACGATGCGCGAGGTCGCTGTGAAGACGGGCACCGAGCTCGGCATCTCCATGCACGACGGCGGGACGATGGTCGTGATCGAGGGGCCTCGGTTCTCGACGCGTGCCGAGTCGGCGTGGTTCAGCCAGATGGGATGGCACACGATCGGTATGACGGGGTATCCCGAAGCGCTCCTCGCGCGAGAGCTGGAGATCTGCTACGCCAACGTCTCACTCATCACCGACTACGACGTCGGCGTCCCAGGAGTCCCGCCGGTCACGCACGAGGCGGTGATCGAGGTCTTCGAGCGGAACAACGCCAGGGTCCGTGAGCTGCTGTTCGCATCGATCCCCGCCCTGCCGCAGAAGCGCGATTGCCTATGCGCGACGGCGCTCCAGGGTGCCCGGTTCGAGGTCTAGGGGCGAGGGTACGATGGGGCTATGGCTGCCGAACCCATCCTCGTCACCGTCGAGCTCCGCTTCAAGACCTCGGAGGACCCGCAACAGCTTGGGGATCGGATCCGCGAGTCCGTCGCCATGATCGTGGGTCAGGCAGCCCTGGAGGAGTTCCGGGTCCGGGTCCTGCCCCTCGGGGAGAAGAAGCCCCGGGGAGTGTGATGCGCCTCACGGCGGG
>DASPWN010000261.1:0-2142 GCA_035637835.1 Actinomycetota bacterium
CCCCAGGCCGTATCCTTCCGGGATGCCGGTGTGCACCCTTCCCTTCGGTTTCCCCCTCCCCGGCCCCTGATCGATGGAGTCCGCTCCCAACCACGCCGTCGACGGCAGGGAGGTCGAGTGGCAGTTCGACGCCATCGACACCCGGCCGGTGGAGCGATGGCTGAGCGCGGCCGGGGACGTCGTGTCCAAGGGGGGAACGAAGCGGTTCGTCGATACCTATGCCGACACCGACGACTGGCGCCTGTACCGCGCGGGATACTCGCTCCGTCTGCGCGTGAGCCAAGGCGGCACCGAAGCCACCATGAAATCCCTCTCGGCCGGGGACAACGGCATCCGCGATCGAACGGAGATCGCGGAGCCGCTGCCGGCCGGAAGCTTGGAGACCTTGCCGGCCGGCGAAGGGCCGGTCGGGAGGCGAGTCCGCGCGGTCTCTGGATCCCATGCCATCAGGCCCAAGTTCCAGGTCCGGACCCGTCGCCAGACGTTCCTCGTCTCCACGAACGGCACGGCGGCTGCCGAAGTAGCCCTCGACGCGACAACGATCCCCGTCGAGGGCCGGGAGCCCGCCCGGCTCCTCAGGGTGGAGGTCGAAACCAACGGTGGGTCGACGCCAGACCTCGCCGACTTCGTGGGGAGGATGCGAGATGCGTGCGGCTTGACCCCGGCATCCGTGTCGAAGTTCGAGGCCGGGCTGCTGGCGGGCGGCCTGGTGCCAGAGCGGTCCCTCGACCTGGGGTCATTGGAGATCTCGTCGGAATCGTCGATCGAGGAGCTGGCCTTCGCGGTGCTCCGTAAGCACTTCGCCGCCCTCCTCCGCAAGGAAGGGGGGACGCGCCTCGGCGAGGATCCGGAGCAGCTGCACGATATGCGGGTGGCGACGCGTCGCATCCGTGCGGCCGTCGCGCTTTTCGAAACCGCCCTGCCGGCCGAGGTGGTCGGGCTTCGCGAAGAGCTGGGATGGGTGGCCTCCGCGCTGGGAGCCGTTCGCGACCTCGACGTGCTGATCGGACAGCTCGAGGCGTGGGTGAGGCCGGCCGAAGGTCTCGACGACCGGGCGCTGGGCGCGGTCGCCGGCGTGCTCTCCGCCGACCGCGATCAGGCGAGGGCGAACCTGTTCCAGACCCTCGACTCCCCGCGGTACGAGCGGCTGCTCGCCAAACTCACGGCCGTCCTCCGGCACGGGCCGGTGGGTGCATCTCCCTCCTCGCGCGTGCGGGCCGTTGACGCCGCCCCGTCGCTCATCAAGGAGCGGTACCGCAAGGTGCGAAAGGGCGGCCGTCGGATCGACCGGACCTCGAAACCCGCCGACTACCACCGGCTGCGCATCCGGGCCAAGCGGCTACGGTACGCCCTTCAGTTCCTGGCCCCGGTCTACGGCGAGGGGGTCACGGCCCTCATCGGCCGTACGGTACGCCTCCAGAACCTGCTCGGCGCCCACCAGGACGCTGAAGTTGCGGTGGCCCGCTTCGAGGCGATCGTGGCTGAGGAGGGGAACGACCTCACCCCAGCCGCCGCGTTCGCCATGGGGGAGATCGCCGAGCGCTACGCCAAGAGGAAGGCGAAGCTCCGGCGGCGCTTCCCGAAGGTGTTTCGGCGCGTTGGCGGAACGGCCTGGGCCGAAGTTCGCCGAGTCATGAAGCGGGCAGCTTCATAGCCGTGCACCTGTATCTCGTCCGGCACGCCGTCGCGTTCAGCCGGGATCCAACCCGATGGCCAGACGATGACGAGCGGCCTCTCACGCCGGAAGGAGAGATCAGATTCAGGAAAGCGGCCCGAGGGATCCGAGGCATCGTCACCAGCGTCGACGTGGTCCTGTCGAGCCCGTTCCCCCGTGCCTGGCGAACGGCCGAGCTGCTCGAGGAGGAGGCGGGATGGCCGGCCCCCAAGTCGGAGCCTGTTCTGGAGGCCGGTCGCTCCCCCGCCGAAGTCATCGAGGTGATCGAGCCCCATCTCGACGTCGCCTCCCTGGCCCTGGTCGGACACGAGCCCAACCTCTCCGAACTCGCCTCGATCCTGCTCACCGGCCGCCCTACGTCCCTGACCATGGAGATGAAGAAGGGGGGCGTGGCGCACCTTTGGCTCGACGACGGCCTCCGTCGCGGGACGGCGTCGCTTCGGTGGCTCGTCACCCCGAAGGTGCTG
>DASPWN010000262.1:0-4819 GCA_035637835.1 Actinomycetota bacterium
CGCCGACGAAGCCCTGGCCGATTGCCCGTCGATCCAGCACGTGGTCACGGTGAGGCGGGCCGGCAACGAGCACGCGTTCACCCCAGGGCGCGACCACTGGTACCACGAGCTGATCGAGGGGCAGATGCCCGACTGTCCGGCCGAGGAGATGGATGCCGAGGACCCGCTGTACATCCTGTACACCAGCGGCACGACGGGGAAGCCCAAGGGGATCGTCCACACCACAGGGGGCTACATGACGGCCGTCACGGCCACCCACCGGCTGATCTTCGACATCCACGACGACGACGTGTACTGGTGCGCCGCCGACATCGGGTGGGTGACCGGCCACTCCTACATCGTCTACGGGCCGCTCTCCAATCACACCACGAGCATCATGTACGAGGGTGCGCCGGACTGGCCCGATAAGGACCGGCTGTGGGCGATCGCCGAACGGAACCAGGCGAACATCCTGTACACGGCGCCCACGGCGATCCGGGCCTTCATGCGATGGGGACCCGCGTACCCAGAGAAGCACGACCTCTCCTCACTCCGGCTGCTCGGGACGGTGGGCGAGCCCATCAACCCGGAGGCCTGGGTCTGGTACTGGACGTACATCGGGGGCGGCCGGTGCCCCATCGTCGATACGTGGTGGCAGACCGAGACCGGGTGCATCCTCATCACGCCCCTTCCGGGCGTCATCCCGTTGAAACCGGGTTCGGCCACGTTGCCGTTTCCCGGGATCCAGGCGGACGTCGTGGACGAGGAGGGGAACTCCGTCCCGCTCGGCGGTGGGGGATACCTCGTGCTGAAGCGTTCGTGGCCGGCCATCGCCCGGACCATCTGGGGGGATCCCGACCGGTACGTACAGACCTACTTCAGCAAGTACGGGCCAGACGTCTACGTGGCGGGCGACGGCGCGAAGCGAGATGAGGACGGCTACTTCTGGCTGCTCGGGCGGATCGATGACGTGATGAACGTCGCCGGCCACCGCCTCTCGACCTATGAGATCGAGAGTGCCCTCGTCGACAACCCGAAGGTGGCCGAAGCCGCCGTGGTGTCGCGGCCCGACGAAGTGGTCGGTGAGGCCATCGTTGCGTTCGTCACGCTGAAGTCGGGTTACGAAGGTGACGAGGTCGTGGCCGCCGAGCTCCGGGAGCACGTGGCGAAGAAGATCGGGAAGATCGCCCGACCACATGCCCTCATCTTCACGAACGACCTGCCGAAGACCCGCTCCGGCAAGATCATGCGCCGGCTCCTGCGTGACGTGGCCAGGGGACGCCCTCTCGGCGACGTCACGACGCTTGCGAATGCAGAGGTCGTGGAACAGATCCACGGCATGGTCCAGTCCGGAGCCGGCACCGAGGAGTGAGGACCAAGCTCTGGATCGAGGACTGGGACGCCCTACGGCCGGATCACGAGCAGGGGACGGCTCGGGTCATCGAGGCCGGCGCCTGCTCTAAGAGATGAGAGTACAGGGGCGCCCGGCAAAGCCGGGCGCCCCTGGCGGACCTTCCCATGGAGCTACGTTGGGTCGGCGATGGCGGCCCCGAAGATGCTGGAGTTCCCGAAGTTCGCGGGGCAGTCGTTGTTCGGCTCGGGCCTGGGCGTGTCGTCGCTGGTGTCCTTGGTCCGGAGCCCTGCCCGCCACGCGTCGAGGGCCGCACAGTCCGCCGCGTCCCGCACGTCGTTCCAAACGAACGCCCCGAAGTCGTTCGTCGCCGCGGCGTACACGTAATCACCGAGGAACTCGGCCACGGGTGGGTTGTTCTGGCTCGATCCCCGAGCGTCGCCGGCGGCGCTTCGATGCATCTCGGTGAACGACCCGACGACCCCACCGCTCACATCCGCGTGGGCCACGACGCCCAGGAGGGGCCGAGGCGTGGATGTCGTCGGCTGGTACGGGGCGGTGAACGCGTTGTAAACGAGCCACACGTCCTGTCCGTCGGGCGAGATCGCGGTCGCCGTGTAGTACCCGCGATCCGAGGCGTTCGTCTCGACGCTAACGGGGGCGGTCCAGGTGCTCCCGCCGTTCGCGGAGGTCGAGAACATCACGTGCTCGTCGTTCAGCGTCTGTCCGTCCACCCAGTTCATGACGATCCGGTTGGTGGCGCCGGCTCCGGTCGGCGCACCGTTGGCGATGTCCACGCTCGGGGAGGTCGACAGGTCGCTCCGCGCGCCCGCGAGCCCGTCCATCGAGTTGCGGCCGATCACCGGGTCGAACACCCCGGTTGGGTGGACCGTGAACAGCTTCCGTCGCGCCTCGAACGTCGCCCCACCGTCCACGGAGCGGGAGAGGAAGATCGCCTCTTCCTTCGTGCTCTGGTTGAACCCGTGCCAGAACAGGTAAACGGTGCCTCCGCTGTCGGTCCGCATCGTGCATCCGGTCGCTCCGGCCGCCAGCGCCCAGTTCCCCGACGCCGAGTTCGTGTTCTGCTCGACGACTACCCTCGACCAGGTGTCGCCGCCATCGGTGGACCGGGCCACGGTCAGTCGCACGGCGTTCGAGCCGGCGCTGGGGCCGCCCACGAAGTTTCCGAAGCAGACGTAGACATTGCCGAAGAACTCGCTGCTCGCCGCGTTGTCCGCCCAGATCTGCTCCTTGTCCGCGAACCCGGCGCCGCCTGGACCGATCAGCGAGGGCGCCCTCCAGTTGGCCTTCGTGGAGAGCTGTGTCGCTTGGGTCGTCGGATCGGCCGAGGTGACGTCGACCCTGGAGACGCCGATGGCCTCGACGCCCTTGAACTGGCTTTCCGAGTGCCGAGAGGAGAAGTTTGACGTGAGGTTCGCGAAGTAGAGGCGGGAGCCGTTCGACCACGAGAACTCACTGGCGATGGGAGCCGGTCCCCAGGCCATGGCAGGGTCGCCGTCAGAGACCACGCCGTTCTCGGAGTACAGGGGCAGGGTCCCGATCGGCCCGGCCGTGTCGGGGACGCAGGCGTCCGTGGGGGTCACCCCGGGCGGCTCGTTCACCCCGGTGCAGTTCCGGGCGCTATAGCCGGTGAACGTGGGCTGGTTCCAGCTCGCCCCGCCGTTCGTGGAGAATTGGATCCCCGTGCTGCCGACGCCCAGTGTGAACGGGCATGTGGTGTCGTCTCCGGCGTTGCAGTCTTCCATGTCGATGTTGTCGTTCGCCCCTGCAACCAGCAGGTTGTGGTGGTTCGGGTCGATAGCCACCGCGGGCTCGTTCTGCTTGTTCCCACTGAATGGATTGGTGCTACCGACGGTGACCTCCGCGTCTCCTCCTTGGGCGGCGGCCGGAACCTGCGTTAGGGCGAACGCTGCCACCAAGGGCAGCCCCAGCACGGCCGCCAGGATCCTCGATCTCATCCAGCACCTCCTTGCCTAGAGCCCCAAAATCACCGGTCAACCTACTCCGTTCGGCCCCGGATGGGCCATCCGCCTTTCGTCCTAAAGGCCTAAGCCAGGCCTCCTAGTAGTACGAGCCCGGGGACCGCGGGGTTGCCCCCTTGTCACCACCCCCGGTCCAGCCGGTACAATGCGTTAGCACTCGGCAAGGGAGAGTGCTAGCGGTTGGCGGCCCGAGCCATGAGGGCGGGCCGCCCAAACGGGGCGGCACGAACGAGGAGGAGGACGCGATGGCACCGAAGCTCATCGCCTTCGACGAGGAGGCGCGGCGGGCGTTGGAGCGTGGCATGGACCAGTTGGCCAACGCCGTCAAGATCACGCTCGGCCCCAAGGGGCGGAACGTCGTCCTGGAGAAGAAGTGGGGCGCACCTACCATCACGAACGATGGCGTGTCGATCGCCAAGGAGATCGAGCTCGAGGAGCCCTTCGAGAAGGTTGGGGCCGAGCTGGTCAAGGAGGTCGCGAAGAAGACCGACGACGTGGCCGGCGACGGCACAACCACGGCCACGGTCTTGGCACAGTCCATCGTCAAGGAGGGCCTGCGCAACGTGGCCGCCGGGGCGAACCCCATGGGCCTGAAGCGGGGCATCGAGCGGGCCGTTGAGCTCATCGTCGAGGCCATCAAGAACCAGTCCCGCGACGTGGAGGAGAAGGACGAGATCGCCCACGTCGGCGCCATCTCGGCGGCCGACCCGGAGATCGGCGAGCAGATCGCCGAGGCCGTGGACAAGGTGGGCAAGGACGGCGTCATCACGGTCGAGGAGTCGAACACGTTCGGCATGGAGCTCGAGCTGGTCGAGGGGATGCGATTCGACAAGGGGTACATCTCCCCGTACTTCATCACCGACGCCGAGCGCATGGAGGCGGTCCTGGATGAGCCGTACATCCTGATCGCCAACTCCAAGATCTCTGCAGTGAAGGACCTCCTGCCGGTGCTGGAGAAGGTCATGCAGGGAGGCAAGCCGCTCATGGTCATCGCGGAGGACGTGGAGGGCGAGGCCCTGGCCACGCTGGTGGTCAACAAGATCCGGGGCACGTTCCGCTCGGTGGCAGTGAAGGCCCCCGGGTTCGGCGACCGGCGCAAGGCCATGCTCCAGGACATCGCCATCCTGACCGGCGCAACGGTCGTCTCCGAGGAGGTCGGCCTGAAGCTGGAGAACGCGACCCTGGACCTCCTAGGACAGGCCCGCAAGGTCGTGGTTACCAAGGATGACACGACGATCGTCGAGGGCGCGGGCAAGCCCGAGGACATCAAGGGCCGGGTCAACCAGATCAAGTCCGAGATCGAGAAGACCGACTCGGACTACGACCGCGAGAAGCTGCAGGAGCGCCTGGCCCGCCTGGCCGGCGGGGTGGCGGTCATCAAGGTCGGCGCGGCCACCGAGGTCGAGCTGAAGGAGAAGAAGCATCGCATCGAGGACGCCGTGCGGTCGACCAAGGCCGCCGTGGAAGAGGGCGTCGTGAACGGCGG
>DASPWN010000263.1:0-4414 GCA_035637835.1 Actinomycetota bacterium
CGCGAGGATGGGTATGCCGATCATCATGAACGCGCTGAACGTGTACAGGTCGATGCCGGCCACCCGCTGCAGGACCGACCCGTAGAGCGGGACCACGACCCGGTACCCGCCGGAGAACATGCTGAACGGGCCCCACTCCCCCGCTACGAGGCCGGGTTCGTCGTGCATGATCAGGTTCGACCGCCACGTGTACCAGGCCGGGTCGCGCGTCGGGGCGCTGATCGATGGATCGCGCAGGAACGTCCAGCCGAGCGCGAGCAGCAGGAGCAGGATGGCCAGCACCAAGACGGCGGGGCGGCGGAGGAAGCGGCTCCCCGGCTCCGGCGCCGGGACCAGGTCCTGGGCCGGGGCTTCCCTGGTCACCGCCATCCGGTTGGTCCTCCCCCTTCGTCGCTCAGCTCGCGCGGGCCTCGGGGAGGCACGGGAGCCGGGACAGCATAGACGAGGGAAACGCCGCAGAGAACACCGTGTCGTCCTCGTGGCCGGGGACCGGGGTGTTCCGGTTCTTGAACGTCTGCTGCTGCGTCATCCGCACGATGAACTGCGAGACGTCGTCGAGGGTGAAGCCGTTGTTCGCGAGCTCCTCCGTGTTCAACCAGATCTCGGTGGCCCGGACCTTCTCGACCAGCGGCACGCCGTCGTCGTCGTTGTCGAACGCCTTGCGGACCAGTGACTCGATCTTGTTGACATCGATCATGAACGCGCCGCTCACCGCGGGATCACGCTGGGTTCCGTGGTCGGCCGTGAGGGCCATGACCCACCTACCCTTTCCGACCGAGCGATCCAGGAACGACACGAGCTGGCGGAGCGCCTCGTCCTGATAGGCGACCGCGTCGGACATCTCCACGCCGTCGGCGCTGAACAGGTGCCCGATCGTATCGATGGCCTTGTAGTTCACGGACAACAGGTCCGGGATGTCGTCCTTCCCGAACCCTTCTCGCTCGATCACCGTCTCCACCAACCTGGTCTGGTAGGGGGTCCGGGCCGGCGTGTCGAACCCGTTGTGCAGCTCCGTAAAGGGATGGCCCCGCCATGCCCCGTCGAGCCGTCCGTCGGCCTGGTCGAGGGCTCGCGTGTAGGCCGTCACGGGCGGCAGGGTGTTCACGTAGCTCGGGAACGTGTAGTAGGAGGCCATGGACGGCGTGAGGTTCCACACGTCGGACTCGGCGCCCGCGGTGGGCCCGAACTGCGCCTCCCGCGCCACCGCGAGGTCCTTGTCGCCGCCACCCCACATCGAGCCGTGCCCGATCATCATGATGTGGGCCGAGAGGCTGGCGATGGCCCCGACGATCGGGCGGTTGCCCATGCCGCGGTCGTACAGGTCGGCAAGGCTCGGCTCGAGCAGGAACGCCGGGCCGTTCGCGTTCGGCTTCTGGATCCGCCCGTTCACCCGGACGTACTCGTCGACGAAGCCTGTGCGCATGGGGAAGGCCCCGGTTCCGATGATGGAATGCCCGGTGGGCGTGTTCGACGGCGACGCGCCGACCGTCACGTGAGTGAACCAGGCGCCGTGCGGCCGGAGCGAGCGAAGGTACGGCCAGTCGTTCGGCCACCGGTTCAGTACGTCCATTCCTCCGGAATCCCAGATCAGCGTGAGCAGCAGCCGGGGAAGCGGCCGGCCGTCGGCGGGGAGCAGGGCCTGGCCCTGGGCCGTCCCGTCCGGCGCCGGGAAGTCGTACTTCAGCATTGAGCCCTCGGTGGGAGCGATGTCGGCGAGCGTGATCGGCCGGTCGTACACGCCGGGTCGCACGTAGCCCGGGCCGTACAGGAACAGGGGGACGTCCTGCGTGTACGCGAACGGCGTCGAGTGGGTCAGCCCACCGTTCACGAAGTTCGGGTCCTTGGGAACGATCTGGATGTCCCCACTCCGCCCGGGGAAGTATCCATGCCAGGTCCGGAGCAACACCTCGTGGGAGAGATTCGCGCACACCTGCTTCGCCAGCGCTCTCCCGGAGACCTGTGTGGGGACGGGCGGGCCGCTCGTTCGGGCGGGCGGGGTCGCCGACGTGCTACCCGACGACGTGCACGCCGACGCGAGCAGCGCGACGACCACGAGCAGACGAGGAAGCGACCTCACGGGCGATTCGGGCAACCTAACAGACCCCTTTCCCGAAGGTGCGGAGGCCGGTCCAGACCTCGGAATCGCGATAGCGTGTCCCGTCGTGTTCGGACGGCGTCTGCTCGTCCTCCTCCTTGTGCTCGCCGCGATCGGCGTCCCCGCGGGCGTGCTGCGCGCAGCGTGCGCCGGGAAGTCGTGCCCTGCGGACGTGGCACAGGCTCGCGTTCCCTTCTGCCCGCTGCCGACGGAGCTGAAGACGAAGCTGGCGGCGGGGTTCCGCCAGGGACGGTCTCCCGACGTCATGGCCGTCACCGGGAACCACGCGGTTGCGGGCCCGGCCGGTGCCGGTCCGTGGCCTTCCGTCGCCGCGGCCTCCACGGTCACGGCCGTGCCCATCGCTTTCTTCGGCACGGGGATCGAGCCCGCTGCGGTCGTCCCGAGGGGCACGGGCCTCGATGCGATCGCCCCGACGGTCGCGGACGTCCTGGGGTTCCGCCGACCACACCCCGACGTCCGAGCGGGGACGGCCGTCGCCGGCATCTCCAATGGTGAACGGCCCCGGCTCGTCCTGGAGGTGGCGTGGAAGGGCGTGGGGACCCAGGAGCTCCGCGACGATCCGCGCAGCTGGCGGTCGCTCCGTTCGCTCATGGAGCGCGGCGCGGCGACGATGGCCGGCACCACCGGTTCCCTGCCGCTCGATCCCGTGGCGACGCTCACCACGATGGGCACCGGGGGCCTGCCGGCGCAACACGGGATCACGGGCGCGCTGGTGCGAAACGATCGTGGGCGGGTCGTGGGGGCATGGGGGCCGGGCGCACCGTTCTCCGTGATCGCGACGTTGCCCGACGACCTGGACCAGGCGATGGACCAGCGTCCGCTGATCGGCCTGGTGGCGAGCGATGAGGCCGATCGCGGGATCATCGGGGGCAACTGGTACGTCGGCCACGACCGCGACGCGATCGTCGTGGCGACGGGCGGCTCCGCCGTGCGGGCGGCCCAGCAGCTCCTCGCCGAGGGGTTCGGGCGGGACGCCATGCCGGACATCCTCGCGGTGGTCCTGGACGGCTCGGTCGGCTCGATCGACCGGCGGACCCAGGAGCTGGTTGCCGCCGCGGAGCGAGCGGCCGGCGGCTCCGTGGTCGTTGCCATCGCGGGGACCGGGGGCGGTTCGGGGGCCGATGCCGGATCGACCAACGGCGCTCGCATCCCGGTCTCCGACGTCGTCTCGCAGGTCGACGCCGGGGTGCCTGGCGATCCGAACGTGATCGCCGGCGCTGTCTCGGGAGGGCTGTTCCTGGACCAGAGCGCCTTGGCGAAGGAGGGGATCTCGGGTGACGCCGCGGTCCAGGCGACGATGGCGGTCACGGCCCCCGACGGGACGCGCGTGTTCGAGGACGCGTTCCAGGGTTTCGCGGTCTCCTTCGGGAAGTATTGCTGATGGTCGACGTCGCGCCCCCCCAACCCGCGAGGAACGCCACCGTTCGCACCACTGCGGTCATCGTCGCCGTCCTGGCCCTCGCCGCCGGCCTCCTTCGGATCCTCGAGCCCGGCCGGATCCCGTGGATCCAGGCGTCCCTCATCGTCTTCGGCTCGCTCGTCGTCCAGGCCATGCCGTTCGTGCTGGTGGGTGCCCTCGCCTCTGCGGCCATCGAGGTCTTCGTCCCGGTGAACGCCCTGGAGCGGCTGGCCGGGCTTCCGAGGCCGCTCCAGCTCCCCGCGGCGGCCCTTGCAGGCGTGGCCTTCCCGATCTGCGAGTGCGGCTCGGTGCCGGTCGCTCGACGACTGGCCGCCCGAGGGCTCACGCCGTCGGCCGCGGTCACGTTCATGCTCGCGGCGCCGGTGTTGAACCCCGTGGTGATCGCGTCCACGTTCGTTGCCTACCGGGCGCGGTCGTCGCTGTGGACCATGGTGATCGGACGATTCGCGCTGGGCATGCTCGTGGCCGTGGTCGTGGGGTGGGTGGTGGGCAGCCGGAGCAAGGATGAGGTGCTCCGGCCCCGCTCCGACGAAGCGCGCGCCGTTCTGGTCGAGCCGGGACCGCCGGAGGCGAGGTGGCGGAGGTTCTTCTTCCATACCGGCAGCGACTTCCTGTTCATGGGCCGGTATCTGTTGATCGGCGCGGCGGCCGCCGCGATGGTCCAGACCTTCCTGCCCGCCTCGTTCGTGTCGACGGTCGCCGGAACGCCGGTCCTGGACATTGCGGTGATGATGGGCCTGGCCACCGTGCTCTCGCTCTGCTCGGAATCCGACGCGTTCGTGGCGGCGTCGTTCGTGCAGTTCGGCCCGGGCGCACAGCTGGCGTTCCTCGTGTCTGGGCCGATGATCGACCTGAAGCTCGGCGCGCTGTACGCAGGC
>DASPWN010000264.1:0-5620 GCA_035637835.1 Actinomycetota bacterium
ACCAAGCACCTGTTTGACAACCGGTTCGGCACCGGGCAGTCGACGATCGATGCGATCATGCGGTCCACCAACCTGTTGCTCGCCGGCCGGACCGTGGTCGTCTGCGGCTACGGAATGTGCGGCCGGGGCGTGGCCTCGCGAGCACGGGGCATGGGCGCGAAAGTGGTCGTGACCGAGGTCGACCCCATCCGGGCGCTCGAGGCGGCGATGGAGGGCTACGGCGTGATGCCGCTCCGTGACGCGGCACGGATCGGTGACATGTTCGTCACGGTCACGGGGGATCGCGGCGTGATCGGGCGTGAGCACATGGAGGTCATGCGGGACGGCGCGGTCATGGCCAATGCCGGCCACTTCGACGTGGAGATTGACAAGGCCGCTCTCGAAGGCCTCGCTTCTGGCAAGCGGCGCATCCGAGAGTTCGTCGACGAGTATCGGCTGGCCGACGGGAGACGGCTCCACCTGCTTGCCGAGGGTCGGCTGGTGAACCTGGCCGCGGCGGAAGGCCATCCGGCGGCGGTCATGGACATGTCGTTCGCCAACCAGGCCCTGTCCGTGGAGTGGGTGGTGAAGAGTAGGGGCTCGCTCTCGCCGGGCGTCTACCCGGTGCCGGCCGAGATCGACGGGGAGGTCGCCACGCTGAAGCTGCGGGCCATGCGGATCGAGATCGACGAGCTAACGGCGGAGCAGCGGGAGTACCTGCGCTCGTGGGAGCAGGGGACGTAGCCGGGGGCGGCGTGAGCGAGCCCGTCTCGGTCCGCGCCAGGTTCGAGCGGTTCCCCGCAACGGTCAAGGGCGCGTTCATCATCCGCGGCGAGGATCCAGACCCACACCAGGTGGTGTTTCGCGAGGCCCGGGTGGTGGCGATCGGAGGCGCGCAGGTCCATCCGATCGCCATGGCGCCGGCGACCCTCGACGTGGCGCCGCGCCGGGACGTCTTCGTCCCGTTCGAGATGGTGGTGACCGACATGGACCCGGGGTGGTACGAACTCGAGTGCGAGCTCGACGTCGACGGCAGGCCCCGGACGTTCCCCGGAGGAAGGCGATTCACGGTTGCCTGGCCGAGGGCGACGGTCCGGCGGGGCCAGGTTCAGGTGGGCCGAGCGATCGATCTCCCCGGGGGCGCAACCGTGAAGGTTGAGCAGATCGACTGCGGGGGTGACTCGATCAAGGTCCATGTCCAGGTGACCCCGCCGGAGCCGGTCACGGTACGGTTGTCCGCCGACGGCGGGCGGCTTCCCGTCCTCGAGTCCGACTTCGAGGGATCGACCGGGCGGGGGAAGGTAGTGGCATACCCGCTGCTTCGGGCTTACTCGACCCTTCGCATCGACGTACGGGCTCCATCCCGGGCCGGGCAGGGAACCCTCGACGTTCGACTGCCCTAGGTCGGTCCCACGTTCAGGCCCTGTCCGAGTCGATCCGGTGGTGTCGGTGCCGCCCGCTAGGTTCCTCCAGTGCTCGGGCGGCTGCTCGATGTCCTGTTCCCCAACCGCTGTGCGGGGTGTGGCAACGGGCCCTGGCCATTCTGCCCGGGATGCGGCGCGCAACTGATCGCCCTTGCCCCGCCGTGGTGCGAGCGGTGCGGCGTTCCCTGGCGCGGCGCACGGCCCCGATGCCCGGAGTGTCCCCCTCCGGAGATCGACGTGGCCAGGGCCCCGTTCCTGTTCCATGGGCCGGCCCGACATGCCGTGCACCGGTTGAAGTACGCCGGATGGCGTCCGGTGGCGGCCGCGCTCGGCGGCGCCATGGTGGCGGTGTGGCCACCCGCCGCCGAGACCGACGCGGTCACGTGGGTGCCGTTGTCCCGCCGGCGCCTGGCCGAGCGCGGCTTCGACCAGGCCCGGGCCCTGGCGGAGGCCGTGGGCGCCGCGTCTTCCCTCGGCGCTGCCCCGCTCCTCGAGCGGACGGTCGACCTGCCGCCGCAGGCCAGGCGGAGCGGCGCGGAGCGCCGGGCGGCAGTGGCCGGCGCGTTCCGGCCGGTGGGGCCATGCCCGCCCCGCGTGCTCCTGGTCGACGACGTGCTCACCACGGGCGCCACGGCGGGGGCGTGCGCCCGGGCCCTGCGCGCGGCGGGCGCACGCCACGTCGCCGTGCTTACGGCGGCCAGGGCCGTCTCTGCGCCACTCCTCGCTCGCTATACTGGCCGCGGGCTCACGCCTGGGTCTGTGGTTGCCCGGGGGACATCCTCTCGGTAGTCGATGCCAGTCGCAGGCGAAACGACCCACGTAAGGCGACCGTTGGTCGCTGAGCATGGTGCGGTTTAGATGTAAGCCCTGCCCCGAGCGGCGCGTCCGCACGGGAGAAGGTGCTAAGGCGTCCGCTGGACGGCGAACCCCTCCGCAGGCGAGTGTGGGGTCAAAGACCAGGTCAGCCGGGCGTGAGCCCACGACCCCATCCGGACCGAGCGAGGGCCGGGCGGCTCGTGTCGGGGAGGAAGCGGGCGGATGGATCTCGTCATGAAGAGCCGGGGCATCCGCATCACCGACCACATGCGTACCGCGGCGGCCCGAAAGCTGTCCCGCCTGGAGCGGATGGGGCCTCGCGTGATGCGCCTGGAGGTGGAGATCCTGACCGAGCGAAACCCCAGGCTGGGCGGGATCAAGCGGGTGGAGGGTGCCCTGGAGACCCCCCGGCGCACGTTCCGGGCCAAAGCCCAGGGCGACGACGTGGACTCCGCCCTCGATCAGCTTGTGGAGAAGCTGGAGCGACAGCTGCGGGACCACAACACGAAGAGGCGAACGCAGCTGATCACGGGGGGCGGTCGTCTAAAATCGTCCAAGGGCGGCCAGGAACCCGCCGGCTCCTCGTGAGCCGCCGGGCCCCCGGATTTGCGGAGGTCCCGTGACACCGAAGCGAACGGGCCAGGGTGACGAGTCGGACCAGGGCGAGGCTGCGGCGCGTGTCGGCCCGCCCGAGCGACTGCGGGTGCTCGTCGCGGATGACCACGCGCTGTTCCGCCGGGGGCTCCAGATGGTCCTGGAGGCCGAACCCGACATCGACCTGGTCGGGGAGGCGTCGGACGGGGTCGAGGCCATCGAGAGATCCCAGGAGCTCATGCCCGACGTGATCCTGATGGACGTCCGGATGCCCAAGCGTTCGGGGATCGAGGCGGCCTCGCAGATCAAGGACCTGCTGCCGCACGTCAAGATCCTCATGCTCACGATCTCCGACGAGGAGGCCGACCTCTACGACGCCATCAAGGCGGGGGCCTCCGGGTACTTGCTCAAGGAGATCCCCATCGACGAGGTGGCCGACGCCATCCGCTCGGTGTGGGCCGGCCAGTCCAGGATCTCCCCGTCCATGGCATCCAAGCTCCTGAACGAGTTCGCCGCCATGAGCAAGACCACCGGCGATCGGTCCCAGGTCCCGGCCCCGCGACTGACCGACCGGGAGATGGAGGTCCTCCGGTTGGTGGCAAAGGGCATGAACAACCGCGACATCGCGAAGGAGCTGTACATCTCGGAGAACACGGTGAAGAACCACATCCGAAACATCCTGGAGAAGCTCCACCTGCACTCCCGGATGGAGGCAGTGGTCTACGCCGTGCGGGAGAAGCTGCTCGAGATCACCTGAGCTTCTCCCAGGCTCGCCCTGCCTCCCCCGGTTTTCCCCGACACCTCCGTTACAATCGAAAGCCGAACCCCCCAAACCGACGCGAGGAACGACCGTGGGCCTGGAGAAGATCGGCCAGTTCGGCGAAGGCCGGAAGCTCAAGCGCCTCGAGCAGCTCGTCCGCATCGTCAACACGTTCGAGCCCGAGCTCGAGGAGCTGACCGACGAGCAGCTCCGGGCAAAGACCGAGGAGTTCCGGCGGCGCCTGGAGGCCGGGGAGAGCCTGGACGACCTGCTCCCCGAGGCGTTCGCTTCCGTCCGCGAGGCGGCCCGGCGCACGATCGGCCAGCGACACTTCGACGTCCAGGTGATGGGGGCAATCGTCCTGCACGAGGGCAACATCGCCGAGATGAAGACCGGTGAAGGAAAGACCCTGGTGGCCACCATGCCCGCGTACCTGAACGCCCTGGCCGGGGACGGGGTGCACATCGTCACGGTCAACGACTACCTGGCCAAGCGTGACTCGGAGTGGATGGGACCGATCTACCGGGCGCTCGGAGCCGCGGTGGGGCTCATCCAGGCCCAGATGACGCCGGCCGAGCGCCGACCGGCCTACGGGTTCGACATCACGTACGGGACCAACAACGAGTTCGGGTTCGACTACCTCCGGGACAACATGGCCATGCGCGGGGAGGACATGGTCCAGCGTGGCCATCACTACGGGATCGTGGATGAGGTGGACTCGATCCTGATCGACGAAGCCCGAACTCCGCTGATCATCAGCGGCATGGTGGCCGACTCGGCCAAGTGGTACGTGACGTTCGCTCGCCTGGCCCCTCGCCTGAGGAAGGAGATCGACTACGAGGTCGATGAGGCCAAGCGGACCGTGGCCGTAACCGAGGAGGGCGTCGGGAAGGTCGAAGAGGCACTCGGCATCGAGAACCTGTACGAACACGTCCACACGCCGCTCGTGCACCACCTCCAGAACGCGCTCCGAGCCAAGGAGCTGTACAAGCGCGACGTGGACTACATCGTGACCAGCGGCGAGGTCAAGATCGTCGACGAGTTCACCGGCCGGGTCCTGGAGGGCCGGCGGTACTCGGAGGGACTCCACCAGGCCATCGAGGCCAAGGAGAACGTTCGGATCAAGGAGGAGAACCAGACCCTGGCCACGATCACCATCCAGAACTACTTCAAGATGTACGGGAAGCTCGCCGGCATGACGGGTACGGCCAAGACGCAGCTGGCGGAGTTCCAGGAGGTCTACAAGCTCGACGTCGTGGAGATCCCCACGAACCAGCCCATGATTCGGGCGGACGAGCAGGACCTCATCTACAAGGTCGAGGACGCGAAGTGGAACGCCGTGGTCCAGGACATCGCCGAACGCAGCGAGGCCGGCCAGCCGGTCCTCGTCGGTACCGTCTCGATCGAGAAGTCCGAGAAGCTCTCCGGCTACCTGAATCGCCGGGGGATCCCGCATCACGTCCTGAATGCGAAGAACCACGAGAAGGAAGCGATGATCGTGGCCCAGGCCGGGCGGGCCGGAGCCGTCACCGTCGCCACCAACATGGCCGGCCGGGGCGTCGACATCCTCCTGGGCGGCAACCCCGAATACCTGGCCCGCCAGGAGATGGCCGCTCGCGAGTGGGACAACGACCGCTATCTCATGTTCGAGATGGACGAGGATGAGCGCGCCGCCTACGAGGCCGAGTACGCCCCGATCCTCCAGAAGTTCAAGCAGCAGACCGACGCCGAGCACGAGGAGGTCGTCGGCCTGGGCGGGCTGTACGTGCTGGGCACGGAGCGGCACGAGTCACGCCGAATCGACAACCAGCTCCGAGGACGGTCCGGACGCCAGGGCGACCCCGGGGAGTCCGGGTTCTACCTCTCGCTGGAGGACGACCTGATGCGGATGTTCGCCTCCGATCGTGTGTCGTCCATCATGGACCGGCTGAAGTGGCCCGAGGACGAGCCCATCGCGGCCCGGATGGTCACGCGGGCCGTGGAGAGCGCCCAGCGGCAGATCGAGGAGCTGAACTTCGAGCGACGCAAGAACATCCTGAAGTACGAC
>DASPWN010000265.1:0-3655 GCA_035637835.1 Actinomycetota bacterium
TGAACATCGACATCCCGTTCAGCTCAGAGGACCGGAAGCGCCTGGAGCCAGACCGCCTTCCCGACCGGGCTCATCCATGTACATAAAGCTGCGGCATGAGTTTCGGTTCTCCCCCGAGCCCGTTTGCCGAGGCCAACTCCACCAAGGCCTCGCAGAGCCGCCGATGCCTCCGCAGGAGATCGAAATAGGCGCGCTCATTCGCCATTCCCTTCGCCCGCATGATCGCGATCGCCTTGCGCCGGTCGGCGGCCGGCCATCGGTCCAGGTCAGGGACCATCGCCATCAGGGGGCACAACGACCAGAACGAACGGCGTTCTGCTTCCGGCCAGCCTTCCACGCGGGTTACGCCAAGCGCGCCGCTCACCCTCTCCACAGCCACCTGTTCCGCGGCAGCCCGGTCGCCTCGGAAATATTCCCCGATCCACCTCGTAACTGCGAGGCTCAGTTCGGCCGGGTCGCAACGTGCCGTCGGGCTGTCACCGCCCGGCAGCACGAGTTCCAAGTCCGAATGCGCAAGACGCCGGAGCACGCCGACCGTTGTTCGGTGATCACCGTCCACGGGCATACGCTCGCTCTCGGCCTGCGCCAGTTTGGCGAGCACCTCGTCCATCGGCCGGAACCCGATGTGGTGGTAGAACCAGAAAGCCCCTGACGTGAGCCCTTCGGTTTCACCTCCTCCGAACTGCGTCGCTTCGACCCGGAAGCGCCGGGCGGCGAAGCGTTGGTAGAAGACTCGCAGGACCTGACAGAAAGCGAGGGCGGACTCACCGCCCCGATAAGGCTCCAAGATGTGGATGCCGACCCTGCAGTAGCCGATGAACGGCCAGCCCCCACCGTATGCCATCGGCATGGCGTTCTTGAATAGCATGAATCCGACGTGTGTGTCGATCGCCAGCCGCCTTTCGGGCGGCATGGCGTACAAAGCGAGGGAGATGCCGCGTCCAAGCTCCAGGTACTCAACCCCGTTCGGGACGCACGAGGTGATGGCCTCTGTCTCTCGCCCGAGGAGCGTGAGTACGGCACGCGCTGTGTCGATGAGATGCACCCGGTCTCGAGCCGACAGCCTCCGCGGCCTCGGCAAAGCCTCGATGACGAAGGCCTGCGGATCGATCGTCCGGGTCAGCGGGGTCACCTGATAAGAAGTCTCGCCGGTGAGACCGCGCGCAAACGTTCGAGCCAGTCGGCCGTCCCGAGGTCGGATCAGGACATAGGCTCGAAGGGATTCGTACAGGTGCTCGCGGATCTCCTCCGAACAGGGTAATCGGGCTAGCTGAGCGAGCAGCCACTGCAGCCGCGACCCGTCGACGTGCTGCGTCAACTCGTCCAGCAACTCTCGGGAGCTCTCCTCTCGACTGAGGATCGACTCTTCGAGCTTGGGCATGCAGAGGTTGAGGACCGTTCGCAGGGTTTGGCCTTCATCGGGGAAAGACTCGAGATCGGCATGGTGAGGGTATCGTTCGACCAGCCACCGAGCGATCGGGTAGGCGAGGGGCCCTCTGGTTTCTGACCAAGCCACCCCAGAGTCCTCGAGGGACCTGCGGTTGCGTTCGCCTCGCTCGGCAAGACGTTGGGCCTCACCGGCGACACGGTCGAGCTCCTGTCCGGCCAGAGCGCGGAGCTCGGGCGTTTGCGGGTAAGCCAACAGGAACAGCAGGCAATCGTGATAGGCGAGCAACACACGGACGTCTTCGATGATCGACTTGCCGCACGCCGCAAGGAGGCTCTTTTTCTCGACCGCATCTCGGTCAGTGAACCGGCCGGCCGCAGCTCGCAGCTCTCGGACTACCCCGGCCGCCAGGACCGCGTTCGCTCTATGACCGCTCTTCGCCGTCACTATCGGAGCCTCGGCGCGGAAGCTGTTCTGCCGGGTCAAATCCACTCATGGTGCGAGACGATAGTCCCGAGTGGCCGGTCATGGGCCAAGGGACTGCGGAGGGGAGGCTACCCCTGCCTGAATAAGTGCCGGAACAAGCTGATGACCCAGGGCTAGGGTCATGAGGACGATGATTAGACTAGCCCTAACGCGTAGGACCTCGCTAGTCCACTTACAGGGCGGAGCATACATTCCGAAAGATGAGCGAGGCCGTCAAGGTAGCTGAGCGCGAACCTCCTCCTGCTCCCGCACGATTCCTCAACATCACGCATGGCTAGCTTGGGCGTGCGCCTGTCCCAGCTCCAGGCTGCGGGAATCGCCCGGGACGAGCACGCATCGCTGGCCAGGCGTTCTGCACTGTGCGCATGCGAGAGACGGTCGCTACGCACGCGAGCTGCTGGGGGGCGACGGCATCCTGCTCGAGGAATCGACCGCCGGTCTTTTCAGACCCATCGTGTGGGCGACGACCTTGTGCTGTTCGGCCGTCGCCTACTCGCCGGATTGACTGTGCCTGGCTCCCCCGAGTGGCGCTGCCTCCTGGGGGACAACGCGACGTTGTTCCACTGGAGTAGCATGCGCCGGTGTCAGGGATCCCTCTCCCGGAGGCGGCTCGAGAGCTCCTCGAGAGCGAGGCGGTCGCGCACGTGGTCACCATCGACGAGGATGGCGGGCCGCAGGTCACGGCCGCGTGGGTCGGGATCGACGGGGACGAGATCGTCCTGGCGACGCTCCCGGATCAGCGGAAGCTGAGGAACCTCCGGCGCGACCCTCGCGTCGCACTCTCGGTCCCGACGACCACCAAGAACCAGTGGGGCTTGCTGGAGTACCTCGTGGTGTACGGGACGGCGCAGGTGACCGAGGGTGGTGCCGCCGAGATCCTCCAGCGTCTCGCGCACACGTACATCGGGCCTGACGCCGTGTTCCCGAACATGCCCGATCCGCCGCCGGGGTTCGTCACGAGGATCACGCCCGAACGCCTTGGCGGGGTTGGGCCGTGGAACCCCCGCTAGGGCGAGGAGGCGCAGCCCCGAACATGGGATCAGGCCCCATGGAGCACAGAATCTCCCTGGTCACCGGCGGGACGTCCGGCATCGGCATGGCCACCGCTCGGGCGCTGACGGCGGCGGGGTCGACCGTTGTGATCGTCGCGCCCGATCCCGCCAGAGGTGACGCCACCGTGGAGGACATCCGGCGGCACTGTTGCGTTGAGTAAAACCGAGGCGCGGTGGGGCCTTCCCGCCGTGGGGACGATCAGATCACGAGGGCCAGTTCAGCGAACGCGTCGGCAAGGCGAGAAGCGGGCGGTACGTCGGTCCGAGATCATAGAAGCCCCTGCGGAGGTTCTGGACGAAGGCATGGCCGGCGACGATCACCCTGGCGGTACGGTCTCGCTTCAGTCCTCGCATCGGTCGAAGCCGGGCCTTGAGCCGTCCGTGGTCGGTCTCCAGCCGGTTGTTCGCGTGGACCTCGGTGTCATGGAAGGCCGCCGGGAGCAGCTCGTCGAGCACCCGGGGGTAGACCCGGTACCGGCCGGTGGTGACCTCCGAGGGTGAGGTCCGAGTGCGATCGAGCGCCCGCTCGAAGAACCGGCGTGCGGCTTCGGCGTTGCGACGACGCGAGAGGAACACGTCGACGACCTGGCCGAACTGGTCGATGGCCCGGAACAGGTAGCGGCAGGTCCCTCCGACCTTCAGGTAGGTCTCATCGACATGCCAGCGATCCCCGATGACGTGCTGTCGAGGCCGAGCCGCCTCCGCGAACTCCGGGGCGAACCGCTGCACC
>DASPWN010000266.1:0-8432 GCA_035637835.1 Actinomycetota bacterium
AGGATCCGGGCCACCGCGTGCATCCGACGGTTTTCCACAATCGTGGGCCCGGGCCTCGCACGCCCTGCGAGATAGATGGGCGCGTTCTGGTGAACGAACGAGAGCGGCACGAACTCGGTGAAACCCCCGGTGTCGTCCTGGATCCGGCGGATACGTCGAATGTGGAAAACCCAGTGGGGTGGCGCGTCCACGTGCCCGAACATGATCGTCGACGAGGAGCGGAGGCCGAGCGCGTGCGCCGTCCTGACGATCTCCTCCCACGTGTCGGCGGGGAGTTTGCCTTTGGTCAACACCCAGCGAACGTCGTCGTCCAGGATCTCGGCGGCCGTCCCCGGGATGGTCCCCAATCCGCGGTTCCGGCACTCTTGGAGGAACTCATGGAAGGTTATCCCCAACTTCGTGCTTCCGTTCAGCACCTCCATCGGGCTGAATGCGTGGATGTGGATATCCGGCGCGGCCGCCTTCACCGCGTCGAGGAGGTCGAAGTAGAACGTACCGGGGAGGTCGGGGTGGATCCCACCCTGCATGCATACCTCAGTGGCCCCCTGATCCCGCGCCTCGCGGGTCCGGTCCGCCACCTCCTCGAGGGTCAGCGTGTAGGACTCCGGGTCCACCTCCCGTTGCGCGAAGGCGCAGAACCGGCATCCCACGTAGCAGACGTTGGTGAAGTTGATGTTGCGGTTCACGACATAGGTGATCTCGTCGCCGACCGCCTCTTCGCGCAGCCCGTCGGCTACCCCGCACACCGATTCCAGCGCCGGCCCGTCCGCCTGGAACAGCGCGAGCGCGTGGGCCTCGGTGATGGGCCGGTGCCGCTCCGCCCTTCGCAAGGCCGCCTTGACGTCGGCATCGATGCGGGCGGGGACCACCTCCCGGCCGGCCCACGACCTGGTGACCTCGTTGTCGAGCACCTCGAACTCCCCGTACACGGCGGCGGCATCCTGGCGGAGGCCCGCGCCCGGACCCTTGGCGAACGTGAGCTCGCTCGACCGGGGCTTCCACTGGACGTCCGGGTCCTGCCAGGCGATGGGGTGCGGCACGGTGTCCCGGACGGCCAGGCCGTCAGCCCCCAGGAGTTCCTCGACCGGCCGACGCATCTTCGCTGCAAGGTAGGGGTCGGGACGGAGGGCGAACTCGGGGTAGATGGTCAGGCGCTCCCTGAGCTCCAGGCCCCGGTCGGCAGTCCGGGCTGCCAGGACCTCGATGGCCGGCCACGGCTTCTCGGGGTTCACGTGGTCGGGCGTCAAGGGAGACACCCCGCCCCAGTCGTTGATCCCGGCATCGAGCAGGCGGAGCTGCATCCCTTCGTCCGAGAGGTTCGGCGGCGCTTGCACGTTCATGCGGGGCCCGAGCAGGATCCGGGCGGTGGCCACCACGGCCAGGAACTCCTCCTCCTGTGGCTCCGGGGCCCGATGCATAGCTGTCCCCGGTTTGGCCCGGAAGTTCTGGACGATGACCTCCTGCACATGCCGGTACCGGCGATGGAGGTCCCGGATCGCGAGCAGCGACTGAGCGCGCTCTCGAAGTCTCTCCCCGATACCCACCAGGATGCCGGTGGTGAACGGGATGGCCAGCCGGCCGGCGTCCTCGATGGTCCGCATCCGCACGGCGGGGACTTTGTCCGGTGAGCCGATGTGGGGCCCGCCCTTCTCCGAGAGGCGATCTGACGACGTCTCGAGCATCAGGCCCATCGACGCGCTCACATGCTTCAGGCGGGCCATCTCCTCCCAGCTCATCACGCCGGGGTTCAGGTGCGGCAGAAGTCCGGTCTCCTCGATGACCCGTATCGCCGCCGCCCTCACGTAGTCGAGCGTGGAGTGGTACCCCCGCGAGGCCAGCCATTCCCGCGCCACCGGGTAGCGTTCCTCTGGTCGGTCGCCGAGGGTGAACAGCGCCTCCTTGCAGCCACGCGTCCGGCCAGCCTCGGCGATGGCCACGACCTCCTCGAGGGTGAGGAACGGTCGCTCCAACTTCGCGGGCGGCTTGGCGAAGGTGCAGTAATGGCAGTGATCCCGGCAGAGCATCGTGAGCGGGATGAACACCTTGCGCGAGTACGTGATCGTGGAGCCGTGGCCGAGCTCGCGGAGCCCCGATGCCACCAGCATCAGTCGGTCCAGGTCCCGTCCCCTCGCCGCGACCAGGCCCTCGGCCTCGTCGACCGACAGCGTCTTGCCGGCTTCCGCTCGTGACAGTGCTCGGCGGATGAGCGCTGCGGGCGGGCCGGACGAGCGATCGGGCCGGGTCCGCTGGGGGGTCGCCTCCGCCATCGCGAGCGAGCCTACTACGCTATCCGTGATGCGATTGACGGCACTGGCGGGAGGGATCGGCGCGGGGAAGTTCCTGCGGGGACTGGTCCGTATCGTCCGGCCCGAGGACGTCACCGTGGTCGTCAACACCGGGGACGACGTCCAGATGCATGGGCTCCACGTCTCGCCGGATCTCGACTCGGTTACCTACTGGCTGGCCGGGGCCATGGACCGCGAGCGCGGATGGGGCCGTCGCGACGAGACGTTTCGGGCCACCGAGGAGCTCGCCCGGTTCGATCCCGAGCAGGCCTGGTTCAACCTCGGTGACCTCGACCTGGCCACCCACCTGTACCGGACGAACCTGCTCCTGGCGGGCGCCACAATGTCGGAAGCCACGGCGCTCGTTGCCCACCGGTTCGGCGTAGGCCCCCGCATCCTGCCGATGAGCGACGACCCGGTGGCCACACGCGTCTCGGTGATGGCGGACGGAGAGGAAGTGGACATGCACTTTCAGGAGTACTGGGTCAAGCGCCGGGCCCAGGACGAGGTCAAGGCAGTCCGGTACGACGGTGTCGAGGCGGCCCGCCCCGGGCCGAGCGTGCTCGAAGCGATCGAGTCCGCCGACGTGCTCGTGCTCTGCCCATCGAACCCCATCGCGTCGCTCCGGCCCATCCTGTCGGTGCCAGGTATCGGGAAGGCCGTGGCCGACCGTCGCGATGCCGCGGTCGGCATCTCGCCGATCGTCGGAGGCGCGCCGCTCGCCGGCATGGCCGACAGGCTGATGCCGGTGGCAGGGTACGCGGTGACGGCGCTCGGAGCCGCGGAGTGCTACCGCGGACTGCTCGCAGGGTGGGTGGTGGATCATGCCGACCGCGAGCTGGCGTCCCGCATCGAGCGCGAGCTCGGCGTTCGGGTCGCTGTCACCGACACGGTCATGGCCGATGACGCGAAGGCCGAGAACGTGGCCCGCACGGCCCTCCACCTGGTGCGTTGAGCGTGGGCATCGAGATCATCCCCGTCGAGGGCCTCGGAGAGGTCCGTCCCGGCGACGATGTCGCCGCACTCCTCGGGCCCAAACTCGCGGAGCTCGGCGTCCGGCATGGCGACGTCGTCGCGGTTACTCAGAAGATCGTGTCGAAGGCCGAGGGCCGGGTCGTTCCGGACGGGGGCGAGAGCCGGGCAGCGTGGGCCGAACGAGAATCCCGCCGCATCGTGGCTCGGCGGGGGGACCTCGTGATCGCCGAGACCCGGCACGGCTTCGTGTGCGCCAACGCGGGCGTGGATGCATCGAACGTCGAACCGGGATTCCTGACCCTCCTTCCGGAGGACCCGGACGGGTCGGCGGAGTCGATCCGCAAGGGCCTCGAACAATCCCTCGGGATCTCCGTCGGGGTGGTGGTCACCGATACCTTCGGCCGCACGTGGCGGCGTGGAGTGGTGAACGTGGCCATCGGATGCGCGGGGCTTCCCGCCCTGCTTGACCTTCGGGGAACGCCCGACCAGCACGGCACGACCCTCGAGGCGACGATCGTGGCCCTGGCCGACGAGGTGGCGGCGGGAAGCGGGCTGGTCATGGGCAAGGCCTCGCACGTCCCTGCAGCGATCGTGCGGGGCGTCGACACGAACGCCCCAGCCTCACCGGCCGCCGAGCTCGTGCGCCCTGCTGAGGAGGATCTGTTCCGGGAGTCGCCACTCCTGTCGATCTCGGCGCGGCGCACCATCCGGGCCTTCGGCCCCGGGGCGGTGTCCCGCGAAGCGGTGGAGGAGGCGGTGCGGGCCGCCTGCACGGCGCCCGCCCCGCACCACACGCGGCCCTGGGCGTTCACGGCACTCGACGGCGAGCCGGCGAAGCGCGCACTGCTCGCAGCGATGGCGCAGGCGTGGAGAGACGACCTGGAACGGGACGGCGTCTCGGAGAATGTGATCACGCGCCGGATCGACCGGAGCGACGCCGTGCTCGGCACGGCTCCGTTGCTCATCGTCCCGTGGATCCGGTTCCAGGGGGCCCATCCCTACCCGGACGAGGAGCGGGCCCACGCCGAGCAGGAGATGTTCCTGCTCTCGGGAGGTGCGGCCATCCAGAGCCTCCTGCTCGCCCTCCACGCCCAGGGGATCGCGTCGTGCTGGATCTCATCGACGCTGTTCTGCCAAGAGGAGACCCGGGCGGTCCTGTCGATGGGCGACGAGTGGTTCGCCCTCGGCGCCGTTGCCGCCGGCCCCATGCCGCCCGGCTTCCCGCCGCCCCGGCCAGCCCTGGACCTCGGCGAGCACCTTCGTTTCGCCTGAGCCGAGCGGCAAATCCGGGACGCGGGCGGACGCTCGGGAGCGTGCTCCCGGGCGCCCCACTCGCTTCTGGCCGGCTAGACCGTCCCGTGGATGAAATACCACGCGAACACGGCAGACACCACGTACATCAGCGGGTGCACCTCACGCCACCTGCCGCGGAGTATCGCGATGATCGTGTACGACAGGAATCCGGCTCCCACGCCATTTGTGATGCTGAACGTGAATGGCATGAGGCCCATCGTGAGAAGCGCCGGGATCCCGATCCCCGGGTCGCTCCAATTGATGTCCTTCACGATCGTCATCATGAAGTAGCCCACGATCACCAGGATCGGTGCCGTGGCCTCTGGCGGGACCACACCTGCGATGGGCGAGAAGAACAGCGCCAGCAGGAACAGGACGCCGACCACCACCGACGTGAGGCCGGTCCGGCCGCCCTCGGACACGCCAGCTGCGCTCTCGATGTAGGTGGTGTTCGACGAAGCCGACGCCGCGCCGCCGGCGGCAGCCGCCAGCGAGTCGACGAGCAGCACCCGGTTCATCCCCGGCAATCGGCCCCGCTCGTCCAGCAGCTTGGCTTCACCGGCGATCCCGATCACGGTCCCCATCGTGTCGAAGAAGTCCGACAGCATCACCGAGACCACGATGGCAACCGCGGTCCAGAACCCGAGTGCCGAGAAGAAGTCGAACGAGAAGTTCCCGACCAGCGCGAAGTCGGGGGCCTCGACAATCTTGTGCGGCACGGCGGCGATGCCGTTCCCCCAGAGCGAGAGGTCGGCGATCTCGTTGATGATCGTCGCCAGGACGGTGGTGGCGATGATCCCGATCAGCAGCGCCCCCTTCATCCGCCTGGCCACCAAGGCCGAGGTCAGGACCAGCCCGAAGGCGAAGACCAGGATGCTCCAGTGGCGAAGGTTCGTGTTGAGCGTGACGATCGGGGCTCCGGACTCGGGGTGGACCACGATCCCCGCGTTCACCAAGCCGATCAAGGCGATGAACAGGCCGATCCCGATGCCGATCGCACGTTTGAGGTCCATGGGGATCGCGTTGAGGACCGCCTCCCGGAACCCCGTCACCACCAGCACCGTGATGGCCAGACCTTCGAGCACGATCACGCCCATGGCCTGCGGGTAGCTCAGGCCGTGGCCGACGACGAGCGTGAACGCAACGAAGGCGTTCAGCCCTAAGCCCGCGGCGAGCGCGAACGGGTAGTTGGCGAAGACCCCCATGGCGATCGTCATGACGCCGGCCACGAGGGCCGTCACGGTGAGGACTTGCTTGAACGGAAGGCCGAGCGGCTCCAGATCCTTGATGCCGATGAACCCCAGGATCTGGGGGTTCACGAACAGGATGTAGGCCATCGTCAGCCAGGTCGCGAGTCCCGCGATGATCTCGGTGCGTACGCTCGATCCACGTTCTGAGATCTTGAAGTACCGGTCCAGCCCCGCCGTCGGGGTCACCGTCGTCGCCATGTGCGCCTCCTTCGCACCGGCCCCGGCGGGCTCCGAGGCGTCCACTGGGGAAGAACGGCCGAAGCATAGAGAGGTCGGGGGAACACGCGCAACGGCGCCTCGCCGACCTCCCGATATCCTGAGGGGTCCTGATCGAGCATCGGATCGCGCATCGGAACGAGTGAGGAAGAGACGTGGCGGGACGAGGGACCGGGCGCACGCAGGGCCCCACGAACGAGCGGCAGACCAAGGCCCAGCGGAAGCAGGAGGCCAGGCGGGAGCGCCTGGAGATCCAGCGGCGGATGGCCCGCACCCGGCGCACCCGGTGGATCGCGGTGGCCGTCGCGGTCCTGCTGGTGGCCGCCGCGGCGACGTATTACGTGCTCCGCCCCCGGCCGGAGGTTCAGGACCCCCAGGAGCTGCTGGCGGCCGCCCCCCAGGCGGCCAAGGCCGCGGGGTGCACGGACGTGAGCGACGTCGGTCCGTACCAGCCGGAATCCGCCGACCGAGTACACATCGGGGTCCAGGGCGGCCCGGCGACGATGCCGCCCCTTTCCACTTATCCATCGGTGCCGCCGGCATCCGGACCGCACAACCCCGTTCCGTGGAGCCGTGGCGTCAACTCCACCCCTCCTCCCATCGACCAGGTGATCCACTCGCTGGAGCACGGCGCGGCCGTCGTCTGGTATGCGCCTGATGTCTCGGGCGAGGAGTTGGCCAAGATCCAGGACTTCTATGGGGATCCGTCCCACGGCCCGAAGGTCATCGTGGCCCCCTACGACTATCCGGATCAGGGACGCGAGGGGACCCTCCCGGGAGGGGCCACCATGGCCCTCGTGGCCTGGCACCACGTAGAGACCTGCTCGAGCGTCTCGCTCGCTGCGGCGTTCGGGTTCACTGCGCGCTATGGCGTCCCTCCGTTCGGGACCCAGTCCTATCTCGGCGACGCCCCCGAGCCCCAGACACCGATCTGATGGCCAAGAAGAAGCGAAAGCAACCTCACCGCCCGGCGGCGGGGCCCGGGCGAGATCGACCGGACACCACCGAAACGGCGGAGCGCGGACGCACGGCCCGGTCCGAGCGCAAGGACCAGGTCCGCCGGGCCAGGGAGACGGCCCTTCGCCGGATCCGCCGGCGCCGGGCCATCAAGCGGGCCGCGTGGATGGGCGGCCTCGGCGCGGTCACCTTCGTCGCATTCTTCCTGCTGACCCGGGTGGGCGGCCCCAAACCCATCCCCGAAGCGGCCCTGGCGGCCGCGAGCGACGCGGGGTGTGGCGACGTCCAGACCCCCGCGGCCTCCGCGCCGGGGGGCATCCATCTGTCCCCCGGCGAGAGCCACACCTATGCGGAGCACCCCGCGACCTCGGGGCCGCACGACCCCAGCCCGCTCCCGGGGGATCCGCATGTCTACGACTCGCCGGTGCAGGAGACCAGGGCCGTCCACAACCTGGAGCACGCATACGTGCTCATCTACTACCGGGCCGGTGGGCCCGACGCCCTCCCGAAGGCGGTGGTGGACCGCCTCGCTTCGCTCGCTCGGACGCAGGACAAGGTGATCATGGCGCCCTATCCGGACCTCCCGAGCGGCACGTCGTTCGCACTGGCCGCGTGGAACAAGCTCTGGGAATGCCCGGCCGCGGTGACGGCGGACCAGGCGCGAACCATCGCATCGGGCTTCATCCAGGCCTACCGAGGCACGAGCAACGCGCCCGAGCCACGCGCCGCCTGAGTTTCGGGTTCAGCTCGCCCGGCAGGCTCCCGAGGTCGAGCACGTGATCTTGCCCCGCTCGAACGTCGCCAGGGTGGCGCCGTTCTTCAGCCTCATCAGATCGCTCGTGGGGAACCCGAACCTCCCTTTCGGGCCGCTCTTCTTCAGGTAGAACTCGAGGACCGAGCCCGACAACATGTGCGGGCCGATCCCTGGCTTGAAGTAGATGGCGCCCCGTTGGAACTGCTGATGGACCCCCCCGGCCACAGGCACCTCCGGCGACGTCGCCAGTCCGGCGCGGCAATTCGTCGCGTCGTACTTCTGCCGGATGCTGCCGGTGATCTGCCGGTTCGCGTTCACCCATACCCGGTCGTCGGGAAGGTCCAGAGCCGAGCGGAGGGTCGACCCGCTCACCTCGGCCGTGCCTGACGCTCCGTGGACAACCGTTGTGACGATCCGCCCGGACACGCCTCGCACCGTGTCCGTGAAGCCGGTGACCGGCCCGATGCCCAGGCGGAGCCTTCGAGTGACCCGGTCGGCCGGAAGCGAGAGGTCCCACACCGCGTTTGGGTTGTCCGACGTGTAGTCGCCGGGATCGCACACACCGCGCAGATAGGGGATCGGCGTTCCGCCCCACACGTTCTCGTTGTCCTCGGTGAATCCTCCGCTCGAGGACATGTAGAAGGCCTGAATGGTCTGGCCCTGGTACGTGACGACCTGTCCGGCGGTCGCATCGACCGCAGC
>DASPWN010000267.1:0-10775 GCA_035637835.1 Actinomycetota bacterium
TCGGAGCCGGGGAAGCGCGCGGCCGAGACGTTCGGCCGCGCGCTCCTCAAGCGAACCCTTACCCAAACCCTCGATGCCGTGCGAGCTGGAGCGGCGCGAGGGGTCGACCCGCCCGAGGAGGACGTCATCATGGCTCGAGCCGTGGGCCTCGCATCCTCGGCCGCCACCGGGCTCAATCCGGTGATCAATGCGACGGGTGTGGTGCTGCACACGGGGCTGGGCCGCGCGCCGCTCCCTGACCGGGCGGCCAAGGCGGCGGTGCGCGCCGTGCGTGGCTACAGCGACCTCGAGATCGACCGCGTGACCGGGGCTCGAGGGCGGCGGACGTCCCGGGCCGAGCTCATCCTCACCGCCCTGACCGGCGCTGAGGCAGCCCTGGTCGTGAACAATGGGGCCGCGGGGCTGCTCCTTTCCCTCGCCGCGCTGGCCCGGGGGAAGCAGGTGCTGGTGTCCCGGGGGGAGTTGATCGAGATCGGTGGCGAGTTTCGGATCCCGGACATCATGGCCGCGTCCGGGGCCAAGCTCGTCGAGGTGGGGACGACCAACCGGACCAGGCCGTCCGACTACCGAAGCGCGATCTCCTCCAAGACAGCCCTGGTGCTGAAGGTCCATCCCAGCAACTACCGGGTGGTGGGATTCACCGCCACGCCATCCGCGGCCGATCTCTCTGGGCTGGCATCGAAGGCGGGCATACCGTTCCTGTACGACCTGGGCTCGGGACTCCTGGACCGTTACTCGGGCGTCCCCGCCGACGAGCCCAGCGCCCGAGAGGCGCTGAGTGAGGGAGCCGACCTCGTCGTCTTCTCCGGCGACAAGCTGTTGGGGGGACCCCAGGCCGGGATCGTGCTCGGTAGAGCCGACCTCGTGGAACGATTACGCCGCAATCCGATCGCCCGCGCGGTCCGAGTGGACAAGATGCAGGTGGCTGCCCTCGAGTCCGTGTTGATGGCGTACGCGACGGGTGCGCACTCGGACCTTCCCGTGTGGCGCATGCTCGACGAGCCGCCCGAGGACGTGAAGCGGCGGGCCGAGCGCCTGGCCCAGCTCCTCGACGGCGAGCTCGAGGGAGCGCGCGTCCGCCCGTCGGAAGCGACCGTGGGTGGAGGGTCGATGCCCGGATATGCCGTGCCGTCCTGGGCCGTGGAGGTCCGCGTCCCCGACCCGGAGGTGATGTCGGCGCGGCTGCGCGCAGGGAGCCCTTCGGTGTTCTGCCGCGTCAACGAGAAGGGTGTGGTGTTCGACGTTCGGACGGTGCCAGAGGAGGCGCTTCCGGACCTCACGCGTGCCATCCAATACGCCCTGGAAGGCGACGACCTCGCCGATGATTGAAGAGTCGGTTCGACTGGGGCCGGCGGCCGAGGCGCCGCTGCACGTGGTTGCTACCGCCGGCCACGTAGACCACGGCAAGTCGTCCCTGATCCTGCGGCTCACCGGCACCGACCCCGACCGGTGGGCGGAGGAGAAGCGACGCGGGCTCACCATCGACCTGGGGTTCGCCTGGTGCACGCTCCCCTCGGGCAGGGAGATCGGGTTCGTCGACGTTCCGGGCCACGAACGGTTCGTCCGCAACATGCTGGCCGGTGTCGGACCGGTTCGGCTCGTACTGTTCGTCGTCGCCGCCGACGAGGGATGGAAGCCACAGTCCGAGGAGCACCTGGCGATCGTCGACGTGCTGGGCGCGAATGGCGGCGTCGTCGCGCTCACCAAATGCGACCTGGTGGACGAGGAGGCGGTCGGCCTTGTCATCGAGGACGTGCGCGACCGGCTCCGGGGTACGGTCATGCAGGATGCACCGATCGTCCCGTGCTCGTCGCAGACCGGCGAGGGGTTGGACGGACTCGCCGAGGCCCTCGATGCGATGGTCGGCTCTTCCGCCGATCCGGCGGAGGACGAACGCCAGCGGCTGTTCGTGGACCGGATCTTCACGGTGACCGGCGCTGGGACCATCGTGACCGGCACATTGACCGGTGGGAGGCTGGCGGTGGGCCAGGAGGTCGAACTGCTCCCGGCGGGTGGCACCGGTAGGATCCGCGGCCTGCAGACCCACAAGCGCTCGATCCAGGTGGCCCGTCCGGTCTCGCGGGTGGCGGCCAACCTGGTCGGCGTGGACCGGGAGGGGCTGGGCCGAGGAGACGTCCTGGGGCTCCCCGGAGAGTGGCGGCCCACCCGGATGTTCGAGGTCCGCCTCCGGCCGGTACGGGGGCTCGCCCATCCGCTCACCACCCGCGGGGCCTACAAGGTGTATGCGGGCTCGGCCGAACGAGGGGCCAGGATCCGGTTGTACGGAACCGGCGAGCTCACGGACCCGGAGGGATGCTTCGCCCGCATCCGGGTCTCCGATCCGCTGGTCCTAGACGTCCACGACAGGTTCGTGGTCCGAGATGCGGGCAGGCGGGAGACGGTGGCCGGTGGCGTCGTCCTCGACGTGGACCCCCCCATCCGCCCCGGCCGTGCCGCCCCTCTTCGACTTGGGGGGCGGGAGCGCGCCGCGCGGGGGAATCTGCCCCCCCTCCTCGTCTCCGAGACGGGAGCGGTCCGGGCCTCCGACCTGATCATCCTCACCGGGACCCGGCCCTCGGCGATCGACGGAGCCGAGCGGACGGGGGCCTGGTGGGTGGCGAAGGGTGTGGTCGACGAGGTGAGCGGGGCGCTCGAAGCCGCGCTGGCGGCGTTCCATAAAGACCACCCCCTTGACGAGGGCCTCGAACTCGCGCGCGCTCGTGGCCTCGTGCTTCGAAGCCTCGAGGAAGCGGGGGCACCCGGGAATGCCTCACTTGCCGACGCCCTCCTGAGCGCCCTCTCCGAGTCCGGACGCGTCGTCCGGGAGGGCTCCACCGTTCGCCTGGCCTCCCACGCGGCTTCCCTGGTCGGACGCGAGGAAGAAGCCGGCCGGCTGGTCCGAGCCGTCGCCGACGCCGAGCCGACGCCTCCGACCGTCCAGGAGCTGACCTCGGCCGGGTTTTCCCCGGAGGTGATCCACGCGGCCGCCAGGGCCGGGATGCTCGTTCGGCTGTCCCGCGACCTCGTGATGACCCCCGGGCTCGTGGCTCGGGCGGAGGCCCTGATCCGAGGTTCGGGGAAAGACGGCATCACCGTGAGCGCGTTCCGGGAAGCTATGGGGACCTCGCGCAAGTACGCGTTGCCCCTCCTCGAGCACCTGGATCAGGCGAAGGTCACCGTTCGGCGCGGGGACCTCCGGTTCCCGCGGGAGCCCGCTCCCTCTGCCTAGTCCACCTTTGCAAGCACGGCCACCTCGACGGGAGCTCCGAGCGGGAGCTCAGCCACCCCGACGGCGGCCCTGGCGTGCTTGCCGGTCTCGCCGAACACCTGGACCAGCAGATCGCTCGCCCCGTTTGCAACTTTCGGCTGGTCGGTGAAACCCGACGCCGATGCCACGAACACCATGACCTGGATGATCCCGCGCACCCGGTCGAGCGAACCCAGGGCTTCCTTCAACGCGGACAGCGCCTGGAGGGCGCATTGCCGGGCCGCCTCCTGCCCCTGCTCCAAGGTGACCCGGTCACCCAGGTGGCCGGGGTGCAGGATCTCTCCGTCCACCATGGGGATCTGCGCGGACACGTAGGCCAGCTCCCCGATCATCCGCACGGGGATGTACGAGGCCACGGGGGTCTGGGCCGGCGGCAGCTGTAGCCCCAGAGGGGCGAGGAGGTCCTCGATGCCCATGGTCGAGATTGTGACAGAGGGCCGCCCGAAGAGGAGCAGAGGCACCGAGGCCGAGCGGATCAGCCGGCGCGAAGGGCCCGCTCCCTGAGGAGCTGCCGTCGCTCCAGCTCGTTCAGCCCACCCCAGATGCCGTGGCTCTCGCCGATCTGGAGGGCGTACTCCAGGCACTCCTCCCGGACCGGGCAGCGGGCGCACAGGGCCTTTGCCTTGGCCTCCCGCCCCTCCTTCTGATCGCGCTTCTCGAAGTAGTTGGGGGCGAAGAACAGCGAGGAATCCTCGCCGCGACACGCGGCGTCGAACTGCCAGCCCCACATCCAGTCGACAGCCATGGCGTCCGTCGAGACGGCCCATCCTTCCTTCGAGGACCCTCACTAACAGTCTTCGTATCTGGACGCTCGGGGGATTCCCCCCGTTTCACCCGGGGTCCAGGAGGCACGAAAACGCAAGGTTCGGCCGGCCTCAGCTCCAAACGGAGGGTCAGGCCTGAGCCGGGGTCAGGCATCGTCCGGGGGAAGGTCCTCGACCGCCCCGGGGTCGGGTTCGACCCGCAGGACCAGGCCGTCCACCCCTCGGACCCGAACCCGGGTCCCCGGAGGGATCGGCCCGTCGTTGCTCCGCCCTCGCCACAGCGTGCCCTTCACGTACACGGGGCCCTCCGGTTTCAGCTCGCCCCTTGTCTCCCCCAGCAGCCCCACCAACCCCCGCTGGGTCGTGGCGATCCGCTCCCGTGACCGCTGGGCAACCGTGAGGGCGAAGCCGTAGTACAGAACGCTCCCAACCGCCAGGAGGCCGATCAGCCACGGCGAGATCCCGATGGCGGGGGCCACGCCTCGGAACGACATGAACGACCCGACCAGGAACGCCACCACGCCCGCCACGGTAAGGACACCGAGCCGGTGGAGGAGGACGTCGGCGCAGAGCAGGACGACCCCAGCCACCAGGAGCCCGATGCCCGGCCACGAGGCCGGCACGACGGTCAGCCCGTAGACGGCCAGCGCCAACATCCCCAGCCCGGCGAACCCGGCGAAGCCGAAGCCCGCTTGGGTGAGCTCGAACGCCAGCCCTGCCAGCCCCAGCACCAGCAGGAGGTAGATCGCCGCGGGCGAGGCCACAGCGTGCAGGACCCGGTCGAACGGACCGAGCTCGGTGAAGCGAACGTCGACCGGCTGCTGCGTGGGGCTCTGAGCGATCTTCGTGTGGAGGGTCACGAGGCCGCCGGCCGTCTGGACGGTCGATCCATCGATCTTCGAGAGCAGATCCGGGAGCGAGGTGGCGACCGCTTGAGCGACGTGACCGTCGAGGGCTTCCTGTGCGGGAACGAGTGACGTGGGAATCGCCGGCGCGGGCCTGCCGCGGGCCTCCGCCCATCCCACGGCCATCCGTTGCAGGGCCGCGTCGTTCGGGAGCGTTGCGTTCGTCGCGTCGACCAGATCGACCGGCTGGAGTGGGCCCACCCCCGCCCCGGGGGCGACGGCCGCAAGGCTGGAGGCGTACAGGAATAGGAGCGCGGCGCCCTGGGCCTTGGCCGGTGCGGGCCCAACCCACACGATCACGGGAACCCTCGATCGGAACAGCCGCTCGGCCAGCTCGACGGCGGGCTGATCCAGTGTCCCCGCCGAATCGAGCTGGATCACCACTGCCGCGCCGGTGCGCTCGCCCTCAGCCAGCGAGTCGACGAGGTAGCCGGCGACCGTTCGGTCGATGGAGCCGTCGACCTTGGCCACGAGGACCTTGGACGAGGCTGGGGTCTGTGCGGACGCCGTTCCGACCCAGAGCAGCGCGAGGACGCAGACGGCCAGGGCGATCGGGAAAGCGGGGCGGCGCATGGATGGGCTCCATCGTAACGGCGGCGGGGTATCCTGGGCCGACGCTCATGGAGGCTCCGCCGAGAGGACGACCGCGGACCGCCCTCGCCGTCACCCTTGCGCTCGTGATCGCGCTGGCGGCCAGCGTCGTGGCGGCGATGCTCTTCCTGCTGCTCGATCCCCTGGACGAGGGGACGGCAGCGCTGAACGACCGGCTCGAGGCCGCCGGCGCGTCCTTCACCCGCATCCCCCACCCCCCTGAACGCTCCACGATCTATGCGGCCGACGGCTCGGTGCTTGCCACGCTGTACCTCGACGAGAACCGCAAGATCGTCGGCCTGGGCAAGGTCGCGCCGGTCACCCGTCAGGCCGTGCTGGCCATCGAGGACGACGGCTTCTACACCCACGGCGCCATCAACGTCCCATCCGTCTTCCGCGCGATGGTCGCCAATCTCATCGCCGGCCGGGTCACGCAGGGCGGCTCGACTATCACCCAGCAGCTCGTGAAGAACGCGGTCATTGGCAGCGACCAGCAGACGTTCGCCCGCAAGTTTCAGGAGGCGGCTCTGGCGATCCGGATGGAGCAGCGGTATTCCAAGGACCAGATCCTGGAGATGTACCTGAACGAGGTGTACTTCGGGAACGGCGTGTACGGGATCGGCACGGCCGCCCAGTACTACTTCCAGGTACCGGTCGGGAAGCTCAGCCTGGGTCAGTCCGCTCTCCTGGCCGGCCTCATCTCTGCCCCGGAGGACTACAACCCGGTCACCCATCCCAAGGTCGCGCTGATCCGGCGGGACCAGGTGCTGGACCGGATGGCCCAGCTCGGCTGGGCCGACCGGGACAAGGTCGAACGGGCCAAGAGCCAACCCCTCGACCTCGCGCAGACGGCGGGTCGGACCGTCCAGGTGGTGCCGCCGTTCTTCGTGCACTACATCACGCAGTCGATCCTGGACGACGACCGAGGCCAGTTCGACGCATTCGGAAAGACCTACAACCAACGGAAGCACACCCTGTTCCAGGGTGGGCTGAAGATCTACACGACACTCCGGCCCGACTGGCAGCGGTATGCGCAGGAGGCGGTGAACGAGAGCCCTGCGATCGACAAGACCAAGGGTCCCGACGTCTCGCTCGTGTCGGTGGACGTGCGGACCGGGGCCATCCGGACCATGCTCTCGGGGAAGGACTACCGGCGAGACAAGCTCGACCTGGTGTGGCACGGCCGCCGGCAAACCGGCTCGGCGTTCAAACCGTTCACGCTGGTCGCGGCGCTCCAGAACGGATTCACGCCGGCCAAGGTCTACTCGTCCAAGTCACCGTTCTGCTCTTCGCTCTGGCAAAGCAAGACGGGGTGCGTGTCGAACGCCGAAGGGGCCGGGGATCGGGGCCACATCGACCTGTGGACGGCCACACAGGATTCGGTGAACGTCGTCTTCGCCCAGCTGGCGCTCGACGTGGGAGCGGAGGCCATCGTCGAGGCGGCGCGCAAGATGGGCGTCACCGCCCCGCTCTCCGCGGTCCCGTCCATCACGCTCGGAACAAATGACGTGTCAACGCTCGACATGGCCACCGGCTATTCCACCCTGGCCAACGACGGCGTCCACTGCCAGCCCTTCGCCATCACCAGGGTGGTGCTGCCGGAAGGGCGGAAGCTGTACCAGCACCATCCGCAGTGCAAGAAGGCCATCGACCCGGCGATCGCCCATCTCGTCACGGCCATGCTCCAACGAGTGGTGTGCTGCGGGACCGGGACCGCGGCGAACATCGGGCGGCCGGTCGCCGGCAAGACCGGAACCGCGCAGGACTACACGAACGTCTACTTCGCCGGGTACACGCCGCAGGTGGCCACGGCCGTCTGGGTGGGATTTCCCCAGGGACAGATTCCGATGGACTCGTACTACGGCCAGTCCGTGTACGGCGGCACGGTTGCCGCGCCGATCTGGCACAGCTTCATGGTCAAGGCGATGGCCGGGATGCCGGTCGAGGGGTTCCCCGGGCCTCCGGTCCAGGTTCGCGGGACCATCCCGAACGTGGTCGGCCTGCGCTCGGCGGAGGCACAGCAGATCGTGATCGACGCCAAGTTCACGCCGGTCGTGCAGAAGGTGGAATCCTCGGCGCCGGCGAACACCGTCCTGGAGCAGGCGCCACCCGGCGGCGCGACCGCCACGCTGGGGAGCGGCGTGACGCTCACCGTCAGCAACGGCAAGGGCAAGGGCAACGGTGGAGAGACCGGCCCTCGCGTGTCCGTGCCGGCCGTGACCGGCATGGCCGAAAAGGACGCGGTGAGCGCGCTCGAGAACTCGGGGCTCGTCCCGGCTGTGCAGTACGTGGACGTGACCGATCCCAAGCGGCAGGGGATCGTCCTCACCCAGTCGCCAGCCGTCGGCGAGCGAGTCCCGTCGGGGTCGAACGTCGTGATCGTGGTGGGACAGCACCATGGGGGCCCGAACCGGCGCCTCTAGCGCTTCAGGCTCCCAGGCGAGCGCGCACCCTGGCCTGCACCGCGGTCCCGTCCACCTTCCCCTTCGCCTTGCCCATGACGAATCCCATGACCTTGCCCATCTCCCCCGGTCCGGAGGCCCCCGTCGCCGCAATGGCCTCATCGATCAGGGCGTCGACTTCCGCATCGGACAGCGGCACGGGGGCGTATGCGTTCAGGACCTCGCGTTCGGTGGTCTCCTTCTGCACCAGGTCGGCCCGGCCTCCCTTCTCGAAGGCCTCGATGGACTCGGTGCGCCGCTTGACCTCACGGACGGCGACCTCCCTGACCTCATCGTCGGAGAGCTCGTGGCGAACTTCCTTCTCGCGGTTCGTGATGGCCGCGGACAGCATGCGCAGGGCTCCCAACCGGATCTTGTCGCCGGCCTTCAGCGCCTCGTGCATCTCCCGCTGAACCTTGGCCTTGAGTGTGGACTCACCCACCGTAGACTGCCCTCCGTGCTTCCTTGGCTCATCGCGGTCGCGACCCTCGCCGTGGCATGCGTCGCCTATGGGATTCTCGTCGAGCGACGATGGTACCGGTTGGTTCGGCGCCGCATCCCCATCCTACCGACCGCCGAAGTTCCAGCCCTCACCGTGTTGCACCTCTCCGATCTCCATCTCACGCGGCGATCGGCGGCGATGCGCCGATTCCTGTCCCGGTTGCCCGCGTGCGACCTCTGCGTGGTGACGGGCGACCTCGTGGGCGAGCCCGAGGCAGTCGAGGCCGCCGTCCAGGCCCTGCGGCGCCTCCGAGGAACCCGGGCTTCTCTTTTCGTCTTGGGATCGAACGACTATTTCGTCCCCCGGCCTCACAACTACCTTCGGTACTTCCGCAAGCGCCGCAGACACCGCCGGGCCAAGCGAGGCCGAGCTCCCGACCTTGTGGCTCAGCTCGAAGCGGACGGCTGGACCCACCTGAGGAACACCCGGCGCGCGATCTCGCTCGACGGCCTGGAGTTGGAGATCCTGGGCCTGGACGACCCCCACATCCGTCGCCAAGACCTCCGGGTGGCTCCCCGCGAGCAGCCGCGTGCGTTCGGGCTCGCCGTCGCCCACTCCCCCGATCCCGCGCCGGAGCTCGCAGCGCTCGGCTACGACCTCATGGTGTTCGGCCACACGCACGGGGGGCAGGTGCGGCTCCCGCTCGTCGGGCCCCTGGTGACCAACTCGCACGTGCCGAGGCGGATCGCGTCGGGGTTGGTGCGGATGGGGAACGTCTACGCCCACATCTCGCCGGGCCTGGGAACGAGCAAGTACGCGCCGTTTCGGTTCCTGTGCCGGCCCGAAGCCACCGTCCTCGAGCTCGTACCTCGGGCTGCTAGTCCGGACCGACCATCTTCTCCGGCCGCACGAGCTCGTCGTACTCCTGCTCCGTGAGGAAGCCCAGGGCCATCGCCGCATCCTTCAGCGTGGTTCCCTCCCGGTGGGCCTTCTTCGCGATCTCGGCCGCCTTGTCGTAACCGATCGACGGCGAGAGTGCCGTCACCAGCATGAGCGACCGGTCGACGAGCTCGGCGATGCGCTCCCGGTTGGGCTGGATCCCCGCCACGCAGAACTCCCGGAACGTCATGCACGCGTCGGTCAGGATCCGCGTCGAGTGCAGGAAGTTCCGGATGATGACGGGCTTGAACACGTTGAGCTCGAAGTTGCCCTGTGAACCGGCCACGGCGATGGCCACGTCGTTGCCGAGTACCTGACAGCACACCATCGCCATGGCCTCGGACTGGGTGGGGTTGACCTTTCCCGGCATGATGGACGATCCCGGCTCGTTCTGCGGGAGTAAGAGCTCGCCCAGGCCCGAGCGGGGACCCGAGGCCAGCCACCGGATGTCGTTCGCGATCTTCATCAACGACACGGCGAGGGTTCGGATCGCACCGTGGGCGGCGACCAGCGCATCGTGGGCGGCGAGCGCAGCGAAGGGGTTCGCCGCGGCGGTGAACGAAAGCCCCGTCAGCTCCGCGATCTTCGCAGCCACAGCCCGACCGAACCCGGGAGGCGCGTTCAGCCCGGTCCCCACGGCCGTCCCTCCGATGGCCAGCTCGCATAGATCCGAGAGCGCCTGCTCGATCCGCGCGATGTCGGCGTCCAGCTGCGCGACGTAGCCGGAGAACTCCTGACCCAGCGTGAGGGGCACGGCATCCTGCAGGTGGGTCCGGCCGATCTTGACGATCCCGGCGAACTCCTCGGATTTGCGTTGAAGGGCGTCGCGCAGGGCTCCAACCGACGGGAGCAGCTTGTGCACGATCGCCTGGGCCGCCGCGACGTGCATGGCGGTGGGGAAGGTGTCGTTCGACGATTGGGACATGTTGACGTCGTCGTTGGGGTGGATCGGTCGCTTGCTCCCCAGCTCCCCACCGGCCAGTTCGATGGCCCGGTTCCCGATCACCTCGTTCGCGTTCATGTTCGAATGCGTGCCGGACCCCGTCTGCCACACGAACAGCGGGAAGTGGTCGTCCAACTTGCCCCCGACGACCTCGTCAGCCGCCCGCACGATGAGGTCGGCCTTGTCCTTCTGCAGGAGTCCGAGCTCCGCGTTCACCAGAGCCGCCGCCTTCTTCAACACGCCGAAGGCACGCACGATCTCGACCGGTATCCGGTCCTCCCCGATCGAGAAGTGGCGGAGCGACCGCTCGGTCTGCGATCCCCAGTACCTGTCTGCCGGGACTTCGATCTCCCCTAAGCTGTCGGACTCCACGCGGGTACCTCGGTCAGGCATCCCGCCGACCGCGTCCGTCCGCGACGACGCGCTCGAAGACCCCTTCGTACCCCCCCACCATCGCTTCCTTCGAGAACAGCCGTTGGACG
>DASPWN010000268.1:0-3174 GCA_035637835.1 Actinomycetota bacterium
ATGTCCGCCCCACCGCCGGCCCCACGCCAACCGGGCCAGGGCGAAGATCCCGAAGAAGAACAGCGGGAACAGGAACAGCCCGAACGGGAAGAAGCCATAGCCCGGCCCGACCACCCGCACGACCTGGCCGTCGGTGGCAGCTTCCGCAAGCCCGTGCGACACCCCGGCGTTGTAGGCACTGACGCCGATGGCGATGCCCCCCAGGATCACCAGGAGCAGCACCGCGATACCGATCCCCCGTCGCATCTCGTTTCTCCTTTCCAACGGGTCCTTCTGACACCCCCCATCCTGCTTCCCAGGTGTGAACGAGTCGTGAAGGAGGTGGGGAGCATTCACGGAGCCTCCTTCCGCTCCTGCGACCGATGGAGAAGGTTCCGCCCTCAGCGGTCGGCCCGGAAGATCGGGAGCCTGGGCCCGAGCGGCCCTCGGGCCAACGCTTCGACCTTGATGAACCCCGACCGGTAGAACATCCCCGCCAACTCTCGCCGACTCCACCCGGCGTGGGGGCTCCTCACCAGCCGAAGGACGGACCGAAGGGAGCCCGGGAGGTCGATATCGGCGATCGCCGCGCGGCCACCCGGCCGAAGCACCCGAGCCAACTCGGCCATCCCGCGCTCCGCGTCTCTCCAGTGGTGAACGGTCATCGAGGCAGTCGCACCGTCGAACGAGGCGTCCGCGAACGGCAGGGCCTCCGCGGAAGCCACGATGAACGTGACCAGTGCGTCTCCCTGCTTCGCTCGAGCCTTGGCCACCATCCGCGGCGCGGGATCTACGCCGATCGCTCGTGCGGAGCGGCGGGCCAGGGCCAACGTCAGCGTGCCGGTCCCACACCCGATGTCCAAGACCCGCCACCCCTCGACCGGGCCCAACGCCTGCATCAGGGCTTCGTGCACCGGCTCGAACACCCGGCGCTGGAGGAACGACCGATCGTAGGTCTCGGCCCACCGGTCGAACCGTTCGACCTGATGGTCTCGGGTCGTCATGGAGAGAGGGTATCCACGTTGCTCAGGAACGCGGCCGTCCCCCGCCCGAGATGACGGTCCGTGGCCGCTCGTACACGGCGAGGTGCCAGACGAACCGGCGACGCTCGCGTCGGATGCGCCGAAACCCAGCGGACTGCAGCCGGGCATCGATCCGATCCACGTCGTGGATGTAGACCCTGAACCCTTGGAACTTCCTATCCCGGAGGCCGTACCAGACGTTCCAGAACCGCGCCTGCGCCTTGACGAACGCGCCACCCAGTCCCTTCGACGGAGGCGTGGTGAAGGCGTAGATGGAACCCGTGGCCGAAAGCGAGTTCTCGAGCAGGGCGTCGGCGTCCCGATAGCAGCAGAACACCCGGTTCAGCACGACGACGTCAGCGTTCGGCAGCCGCATCTCCGAACCGTCGCCAACCTCGAAGGACGTGCGGTCCGCAACCCCCCGCTCGACGGCCAGGCGCCGAGCCTCGTCGACGGCCTTGGCCGAAAGCTCGACCCCGTACGCCCGGGTGGCGCCATGCCGAACGGCCTCGATGGCCAGGTCGCCGATCCCGCACCCGACATCGAGGACGGTCCTGTCGCGGATGCCGGCCGCCTCCAGGCCACGGAGCAACGAGGCGGTGACCCCGGCCACCGTTGGATTCTTCTTCGACCGCTTCGACCAGTGATCGACCCAGTCGTCGAAGCAACACTCCCCGTCTTCCTCATCCACGGGCCGAGTGTAGGCTTTCAGCTCTGGGCCGAGTCCAGAAGGCGCCGGATGCAACTCGTATCGTTTCTCACTCGGGAACTGGGCGACATGAGCTATCTGCTCGCATCGGGCGAGCATGCGGTGATCGTCGATCCACAGCGAGACATCGGGCCCGTCCTGGGCGCGGTCCGGGCCAGCGGCTTGCACATCACCCACATCGTGGAGACCCACGTCCACAACGACTACGTCTCTGGGGCACTGGAGCTCCGCGCGGTGACCGAGGCAGCGATCGCCGGCCCGGCCCGGGCCGGCTATGCCTTCCCCTTCGAACCGCTCGCCGAGGGGGACGAGCTGTCCCCGGGGACACTCCGGATGGTCGCCGCCGAGACGCCCGGCCACACGCCGGAGCACCTGTCCTACCTGGTGTACGAGGGGGACGCAGACGAGCCGACCGCGGTGTTCACCGGGGGCAGCCTGATCGTGGGAAGCGCCGGGCGGACTGACCTCCTGGGCCCAGAGGCGACCCTCGAGCTCACCCGAGCCCAGCACCGCTCGCTCCTTCGGCTATCGGCCCTCCCCGACGAGACCCTCGTGCTGCCGACCCACGGCGCGGGGAGCTTCTGTTCGAGCGCTCCTCCCGGTGAGGAGCGAACGTCCACGATTGGGCGCGAGCGAGCCTCCAACCCCGTGCTGGCCGAGCGCGACCTCGACGAGGAGACCTTCGTGGAACGAAGGCTCGCCGGGCTGCTGGCGTATCCCTCCTACTACGCGCACATCGCGCCGATCAATCGCGCGGGGCCGCGCGTATACGGAGACGTGCCGGTCCCGCCGGGCCTCACGCCCTCCCAGCTCGGGGAACGCATCGAGGCCGGAGCCTGGGTCGTCGACGGCCGCGATCGGCGTGCGTTCGCGGCCGCGCACGTCCCCGGCTCGATCGCGATCGAGCTCGACGACTCATTCGCCAGCTATGTGGGGTGGATCGTCCCGTTCGGGGCGCCGATCGTGCTGGTATTACCCGAGGGCCGGCAGGAACAGGAGGCGGCGCTCGAGGCGGCGACCCAGCTCTTCCGGATCGGTTACGAGGCGGTCGACGGATACCTCCAAGGGGGCGTCGACGCCTGGGTCGAGGCAGGACGGCCCGTGCGCTCCCATCCCGTCTCGTCGGTCGACGAGCTGGCCACGGCCCTCGGGGAGGAGCGGGCCCGCGTCCTCGACGTCCGCCAACAGACCGAGTGGGACGGTGGCCACATCGTGGGCAGCACACATGTCTTCATCGGCGACCTGGGGGCACACATCGGGGAGATCCCACGGGATCGAGAGGTGTGGACCGTCTGTGCATCGGGGCACCGGGCGGCGATGGCGGCCAGCATCCTCGACCGGGATGGGATTCCGGCGCGTGTCGTGACCCCGGGCGGCGTCCCCGACGTTCTGGCGCGCGCATCAGCTGACCGCCAGGGCGCAGAATAGGCCCCAGGAGGGTGTTCATGAAGGCGTCGACGGCTC
>DASPWN010000269.1:0-1508 GCA_035637835.1 Actinomycetota bacterium
GAGTGGTTCCGCTACATCCTGATCGACGAGTACCAGGACACGAACCGGGCCCAGTACCTGCTGGTGAACCTGCTGGCGGCGAAGTACCGGAACATCTGCGTCGTGGGCGACGCCGACCAGGGCGTGTACTCCTGGCGCGGCGCGACCATCCAGAACCTCCTGGACTTCGAGCGCGACTACCCGGACGCCGCCGTGTTCCTGATGGAGCAGAACTATCGCTCCACCAAGGCCATCCTGGAGGTGGCGAACGCGCTCATCTTCCACAACCTGCAGCGCAAGCCGAAGTCGCTGTGGACCGAGGGGGCGGGGGGCGAGCTGCCCGTGCGATTGCGCGCCGAGAACGAGCACGAGGAGGCGCTGTTCGTCGCGGAGGAGGCGCACCGCCTTGTGGAGGAGGAGGGCCACCGATACGCCGACGTGGCCGTGTTCTACCGGACGAACGCGCAGAGCCGGGTGCTCGAGGACATCTTCATGAAGGGTGGCGTCCCGTACAAGGTCGTCGGGGGCCTGCGCTTCTACCAGCGGAAGGAGGTCAAGGACGTCCTGGCGTACCTCCGCCTCCTGGTGAACCCCCAGGATCTGATCTCGGCGCGACGGGTCATCAACACGCCGAAGCGGGGGATCGGCGACCAGACCGTGGCGGCGCTCCAGTCGTTCGCCGCCGACGAGGAGGTGCCGTTCCTCGAGGCGTGCCGTCGCGTGGAGGAGATCGGATCGCTGGGGCCGCGGTCGCGAGGGGCGGTGCTCGGGTTCGTGCGGGTCGTGGACAAGCTGCAGGAAGCGTTGGAATCGGGGGCGGGGCCCGCCAGGATGGTCGAAGCCGCCGCGACGGAGTCGGGCTACCTGCTGGAGCTGGAGTCCGAGCGCACGATCGAGGCCGAGGGCCGGATCGAGAACATCAAGGAGCTGACCGGCGTCGCTGCCGAGTACGAGCAGCGGTATCCCGACGAGGGGATGGCCGGGTTCCTCGAGCAGGTCGCGCTGGTCTCCGAGCAGGACGAGTACGACGAGCAGGCCTCCGCGGTCACGCTGATGACGCTCCACAACGCGAAGGGTCTGGAGTTCCCCGTTGTGTTCATCGTTGGTCTCGAGGACGGGGTGTTCCCGCATTACCGCTCGATGGGCGACTCGGCCGAGCTGGAGGAGGAGCGGCGCCTGGCCTACGTCGGCATCACCAGGGCGATGGAGCGTCTGTACCTGTGCCACGCGTGGAGCCGGTCGCTGTTCGGAACGACGTCCTACAACCCGCCGTCGCGGTTCCTCTCGGAGATCCCGGCGGAGCTCCTGCGTTCGATCGAGGGAGAGGAGGAGCCCGGGGGCGCCGTGATCGGTGGCCGAGGCTCGTCGATCCGGGAGGCCGTGATGACCGGCGGGCGGGAGCCCGTGGAGGTCTCGCCGGGCGACACGGTGCTCCACGACCGGTGGGGCGAGGGCGTGGTGCTCACGGTCTCCGGCGCGGGATCCGATGCCGAAGCCACCGTGATCTTCGAGGACGAGGGGGAGAAGCG
>DASPWN010000270.1:0-5433 GCA_035637835.1 Actinomycetota bacterium
GAACCCCACGACCCGCACAGCGTGGATCACGCTTGCGCTGATCGCCGCCAATATCCTGGTCTTCCTGCTCTGGCAGCCAACCCTGAAGTCGAACAGCGATACCCGGAGCTTCTTCTTCTACTACTGCCACGCACTGGTCCCATGGGAGATCACACACCAGACGAGCCTTGCTGAAGGAGGGACGGCCGCGAGGGATGCCATCGAGGCGGACCTGGGACCACAGCTCGGGCCGGGGGTCGGGGCAGAGCTTCAGCGGGCGCTCCAACAGCGGTGCCCAGACAAGAACGTGAACCTGTCGATCCTCGTGGCGATGTTCCTGCACGGCGGCTGGCTCCACATCGGGGGCAACATGCTCTACCTGTGGATCTTCGGCAACAACGTCGAGGATCGGCTGAAACCTGGGCTGTACCTGGTCTTCTACCTGCTGGGCGGCCTGGCAGCCACGGGCCTCCAGCTCGCCATCGGACCCGCGTCCACCATCCCGAACCTTGGGGCCTCCGGGGCCATCGCGGCCGTCCTGGGCTCGTACCTCGTCCTGTTCCCCCATGCCCGTGTCTACACGCTCGTCATCTTCTTCTTCATCACCACGATCGAGCTCCCGGCCGTCGCCCTCCTGGGGTTCTGGTTCATCCTCCAGCTGTTCAGCGGGGTTGGCAGCGTGGGCGCCGACGTGAGCGGCGGCGTAGCCTACTGGGCGCACGTGGGCGGGTTCGCGTTCGGGGCCGCCATAACGTGGCTGTTTTTCCGGAACCGAGGGGAGCGACGTGACCGGCGGGAGCTGCCGCCCCGGCCGGACTTCTTCTAGGGGCTCGCGACCCGAACCACGTCGTCGAGGAGCAAGGCCCGCACGTCGGGCGCCACGTACGTTGGGCGGTAGGGTGAGGCGGTCACCTCCTCCTCGGTGGCCACGCCGCTCAGGACGAGCAGAGAGTCCCAGCCGAGGGCCGTCGCCCCGGCGATGTCCGTGTCCAGCCGGTCCCCGATCACGAGCGGGTTCAGCCCGCCCGCCCGACGGAGGGCGGCATGGAACAGGGGGGCGTGCGGCTTGCCCACCACCTCCGCCTCGACCCCGGTCGCCGTGGTGATCGCCGCGACCAGGGCCCCGGCGCCCGGCCACAGGTCCCCGCCGGTCGCCGGGAACGTGGGGTCGGCGTTCGTTGCCACGAATGAGGCGCCGCGATGCACGAGGACGCATGCGGTCCGCAACCGCGCGTACGTGAGATCGTCATCGATGCCCACGACAACCAGGTCGACCGCCTCCGGCTCGCCATCCACCACCTGCAGGCCCGCGTCCCTGAGCGCGCCGACGACCCCGTCGCCGCCCATCACGAACGCCGTCCCGCCGCCTCGCACGGCGAGCATGTCCGCGGTGGCGGTGGCCGACGTGACGACCTCGGCCGGGGCCGAGTGCATCCCCATCGCGACGAGCTTGGCGCTGACCTGCTCGGGTGTCCGCGAGGAGTTGTTCGTCAGGAAGACGACGTGGGCTCCGGCCTCACGCAGGGCGCCCATCGTCTCCGGTGCGCCCGGGACCGGCTCATCCCCTCGGTACAGGACGCCGTCCAGGTCGAACAGGAGGGCATCGTACCGGGCCGCCAGCATCAGCCGGCCAGCCGGCGGAGGGCCCGCTCGTAATGCTCCACCCCCGGACGCATGGCGATGGCGAGCTTGACGTGGCCGAGGGCCCGGGCCCGCTCGCCCGTCCGCTCGCACGCGAGGGCGAGCGCAAAGTGGGCCCAGTCGTCCGAGGGGTTGATGTCGACGGCCTTCGCGAACTCGCGGCGGGCTCGGGCCATCCGCCCCGTCATGAACAGTGCCCTGCCCAACGCCGAGCGGATCGAGCCCTTGTCCGGCTCGATCAGCTTGGCCATGGAGAGCATCATCACCGCCTGGTGGGGGTGGCCCTCATCCAGGAACCGCACGCCCTTGGAGAACAGGTCGTACGCACTTTCGCGTTCCAGCCGTTTGCTATACACAGTGTCGCCGTGCCTCAGATCTCACCGTTCGTCGGCCTGCTCTTCGATCGGTCCCGGGTCGGTCCGTTGGAGGATGTCACCACCCCGCCTTACGACACCGTCTCGCCCGAGGAGCACGACCGGTACCTGCAGGCGAGCCCCCACAACGTCATCCGGCTCGACCTCGGCGAGGACCGTCCAGGAGACGACGGGACCAGCAACAAGTATAGGCGGGCCTCCGAGCAGCTCCGCGAGTGGCGTGCGCACGGCATCCTGGCCCCGACGCCGCGACCTGCCTACTTCCCGTACGAGATGCGGTTCACCCTCCACGGCCGTCATCGAAGGATCCGCGGGGTGATCGGTGCCGTGGAGCTGGAGGACTGGGGAGGCTCGATCGTCCCGCACGAGCGCACGGCGCAAGGACCGGTGGAGGACCGCCTCCGGCTCATCAGGGAGATCCGGGCCAACCTCTCCTGCATCCACGCCGTGTTCTTCGACCCGTCGCCACCGCTCGCGGCACTGTTGGAGCGAGTGGGGAGGACCGAGCCACTTGCAGAGGCCCTGGACGAGGAGGGGGTCACTCATCGCCTGTGGATGGCCGACGACGAGGAGGGCGTTGGGACGTCCCTGGCCCGGGAAACCGTACTGATCGCCGACGGCCATCACCGCTACGCGATGGCACTGGCCTTTCGTGACGAGATGCGTGCCGCCCGGGGGCCGGGACCGTGGGACAGAACCATGATGCTGCTCATGGACGCGGCTGCGGAGGATCCGCCGGTCCTTCCGTACCATCGCATCGTGCGGGCCCCCGCTCCACCCTTGAGCGGGACCCGGGTCAGGGACCTCCAGGAGGTGCTGGACCAGGTCGACGACGAGGGCCTGGTGTTCGGCGCGGCCACCATGGAAGGTGGAGAGCTCCTCCATCGGGTGGCCCGCTTGGAGGGCGAGCCGCCCACGGTGTCGGCCCTGCACCGTCTGCTGCTCGATGGGAGAGACCACGACCTCGCATTCACGCCGGACGCGGTTCGGGCGGAGGACGCTGTGCGGTTGGGCCAGGCGGAGGCCGCGTTGTTCCTCCCGCCCACCACGGCCGCCCGAATCCGCGAGGTGATCGACCGGCGCGAACAGCTGCCCCAGAAGTCCACGTTCTTCTGGCCCAAGCCTCGCACCGGCATGGTCATCCAACCCCTCGATCACTTGGCGTGATCCGCGGTCGTCCACTCACCCCGCCCGCCGCTACTCCTCCTCTTCGGGATCCAGTTTCTTGATCCCGGTGGCCACCACCTCGGTGAGGCTCCGGGCGCCGGCCCCGCTCCGGTAGAACCGCCTGGCAAGCTGGCCGTACACGAGGACGTCGTCGCCCTTGGTGATGCCCTTGACCGCTCGCTTGCCCACGGTCTTGTGCCACACGGCGACCGGGAGGGGGAGGAGGCGCTTCCCGGGCTCCGGCACCGAGAGCCGGAGCTCGGTGACCTCGTCTCCTGATGGCATCGTCCGGTCCACCGGATCCGCTGCCACCGTGCCGGCGAGCACGACCACGTTGACCGTCACCATGCGATCACTACTCCCCCTCTCCCGACGGACGCTAGCAGCACCCAGTGACACACCCACGGGTGCCATCGGCGGGAGGTGCACGGCACCGCCGATACACTTCCGCCATGCGAGCGGTCACGTTCGACGTGGCTCCCGGCATCACGGCCATCGACACGCAGATGGCCGGACGCGAGCGATCCACGGCCGCCTACTTGCTTCACGACGAGGAGACGACCATCGTCGAGACGGGCCCCACCACCTCCGTCGAGCCGGTGACCGAAGGGTTGGCCTCCCTCGGTGTCGGCCCCTCCGATCTGGCCAACGTCGTGCTGACCCACATCCATCTGGACCACGCCGGCGGTGTGGGGCGCCTTGCTGCGGCGTTCCCACGGTCAACGATCTGGGTCCACGAGCGAGGGGCACCGCATCTCGCCGACCCGGCCAAGCTGGTGGCCAGCGCCACCCGTGTCTACGGGGAGGAGCGGATGGCCGAGTGGTTTGGCCCCGTCGAGCCGGTCGCCGAGGACCGTCTGAAAGCGGTTGAGGACGGTCAGCGCATCCAGTTGCGCAGCAGGGATCTCGAGGTCCTGTACACGCCCGGCCATGCGTCCCACCACGTGGCCCTCGTCGATTCTGAGTCCGGTGCCGTGCTGACGGGCGACGCGCTCGGCATCCACGTGCCCGACCTCCCGGTGCTGCGACCGGCCACGCCACCCCCCGACTTCGACCTCGAGCTCGCGCTCGACAGCATCGAGCGGATCCGGTCCCGTGCGACCTCGGTGCTCCTATTCGCCCACTTCGGCCCGATCCATGACATCGACCGGACATGTGAGCTGGCCGGGCAGCGCGTGCGAAGCTGGGCCGAGGCCGTCCGGGAGGCGCTGGAGACGACCGACGACCTCGACGAGATCGCGGAACGGCTCGTCCGCGAGAGCGCTCGCGACATCGAGACTGGGTCGGAAGCCGAGCTCGACCTCGACGCGCTCGAGGAGCGGTTGCAGCTGCTGTCCAGCATCCGGATGAACGCCATGGGGCTGATGCGCTACTGGACCAAACGACGGGACACTGAGCGTGCTGGCGAGGAGCGGTCTCAGCCGAGCTGAGCCAGGCGCTCGGCGACGTCGTACGCCGCCGGATCGTGCCGCATGATCCTGCGAAACGTTCGCTCGGCCTCCTGGGTCCGGCCGGCGCGCTGAAGGACGTCGGCCATCACGTACCATACGCGGAGCACCTCGGGGCCGGCCACGTCGTCCCTGGTCTTCACCCGGCGCAACAGTCCGAGCGCTTCATCGAATTTGCCCATGTCCGCCAGCGCACTGGCGGCGACGATCACCGCCTCCGCTTTCGCCGACAACGGGACCCCTCGGGCCGCCAGGGCCTCCTCGGCCAGCGGGACCGCGCGCTCGGGATGACCCGCCGCGCGCAGGCAATCCGCGATGATGTGGTTCTGATCGGCCCGCCCCGACATCCGTCGGTACGCCTGCATCTCGGAGAGGGCCTCGCCGAACCGGTCCTGGACGTACAGGGCCAACCCCAGGATCTCCCGGATGGTCGGTGAGCGAGTCGCGAGCTCCTTCGCCTTTCGCGCCTCGCTCGCAGCACCCTTCGCGTCGCCTCGCTCGAGCAGCTCGATGGCCCGCTCCAGCCTGGCCATCGCAGCCTGCTGCTTGCCCGTCCGGGCGGTTCGATTCAGCTCGTCGCGGATGTCGCGGGGGAGCCCCCGAGGGTGCGGCCCGGGAGATCGGCGGGGAGCCGGGCGAGGACGGAAGGCCTTGGGCATGGCAAGACCTAGCGTACCTGTGGGCCTGCCGGCCGGGGCCGGAATGCGAGAGAGCCGCCCGAAGGCGGCTCTCTCGCAAGGTGTTCCGGCAGCGACCTACTCTCCCACCCGGTCGCCCGGGCAGTACCATCGGCGCTGGAGGGCTTAACTTCCGGGTTCGGGATG
>DASPWN010000271.1:0-11437 GCA_035637835.1 Actinomycetota bacterium
GGTAGGGCCAGAGGTCTGAGCCGCAGATACACGTAGCCGGCAGCCGGATGATCGCGTCGGTCGGCTCGATGACCCTGGGGTCGTCGAGCTCCTCAAGCGGACGTCCCGCGGACCGTGGATGACTGCTCCTCGCATGGTCCGTCCTAACGTCTACGGGTGTCTACCGCTTGCGGAACGCCTCGTCCATTCGAACGGCCAAGAGCTTCTTCACGAGCGACTTGGGCAAGGGCTTGTCGATCGCGAAGTGAAGCGAACCACCGGTGGACGTGTACCCCTCGGTCTCCTTGCTGAGCTTGGCGATCACCGATCCGCTGTGCGGGAGGTAGCTCAGGTGGTTCTTGAACGCGGCGAACCCGGCGATGGTCTTGCCCCGAACCTTGAACGCCGGCATACCGTAGGAGATGCACTGTTCGGCGTCGGGGACGATCGCCATGATGGTGTCGCGCAGTTGCGACAGCGTGGCCCGTTTGGGCTCCTCGAGGGCATCGAGGTAGTCGTCGATCTCAGTCACCGACACGCCCGTATCGTATCCGTCCGCCCGCGCGAAGCGCCGGCCGGCCTCAGACCGCCTGCGTGCCGTCCGCCGTCCCCAGTCCGGTTCTGAAGCCGGCCCTCCAGCTCGGGTAGATGGGCCGCCAGCCGAGCTCGCGCTTGGCCTTGGCGTTCGAGGCCCCGCGCGACTCCGTCATCATGACCACGCCGAGCTCTCCGGCGAACAGACGACCCAACCAAGCCGGAACGTGCCGGGGAGGCTTGGCCCCGATGGCCTCGGCGAGAGCAGGGAGCCACTCCGCCACCGCTGCGGGCTCGTCGTCCACGATGTTGTACGCGCCCGTCACGCCGCCCTCGATGGCCAGCACCGTCGCGGCTGAGACGTCGTCGATGTGCGCGAACGACCACACCCCGGCGCCGGTGCTCACGACGGGGTATCGGCGCCGGCGGACGGCCTCCAGCTGGGGCCCGCCCTCGGTGAGCCCGGTGCCCGGCCCGTAGAAGCCTCCGTACCGCAACACCGTGGCCTCGACGCCCTCGGCTCCGAGGACCGCTCGCTCCAGGTGCGCCATGGCCTCCACGGTTCGCCGCATCGCGGCCGGGGGATCGGGGTCGAATGGATCGTCCTCGGTCTTCACCATCGCGCCCGATCGGGCGAACCGGCCGGGACCCGCGTAGGACTGCGCGACGATGCGTCGAACGCCGGCCCGTCGCATCCCCTCGAGCAGGTTGTCGGTTCCCTCGGTCCGGAGCCGGTTCGTGAGCGCGAAGCCCTCGTCGAACTTCCGGAAGTCCACGAACCCCGCGAGCGCCGTGGCCTGGTGCACCACCACGTCGGGCTGAGCGTGGGCGATCGCCTCGACGACCGCGTCGCGATCGAGCACGTCGAGCACCACCGGGGTCCCCCCCGCGGCTCGAAGCCCCTCCACCTTGCCGGGCGTCGTCGTGGTGCCGACGACGGTGTGGCCGTGCTCGACGAGTGTGGGGACGAGCTTGCTCCCCACCGCTCCGGTCGCTCCCGCGACGAAGATCTTCATGACGAACCTCCTTCGGTCTTTGTGTCCCGAGAAGAGGACAAGACGGGGGTCAGCCCTGTGACACGCGACGGCTGAGGTGGCGGAGCTTCTCCGGGTTAGTGATGGCGCGAAACGTCTGGACCACGCCGTCCACGATGTCGAGCGCGACCACCAGAACGGCGTCCCCATCCGTGTTCCGGAAGATCGCGCCGGGCTGTCCGTTGATGTGCGCAGGCTGCATCTCGACGGCGCCGAGCCGCTCTCGCCACGCTCCGAACCCGAGCATGAGCCGAGACACCTTCTCCCGCCCGTGGACCGGATGGGGGATCGCCGAGGCCTTCCCACCGCCGTCGCTGTAGGACACGACGTCGGCCGCGAGCATCTCGAGCAATCCTTCGCTGTCACCGTCGCCCACCGCTTCGAAGAACCGCCGGGCCAGCTCCTCGCGCCGCCGCCGCGATGCCTCGAACCGTGGCTTCTTCTCTTCGATCCGGCGCCTGGCCCGGACCAGGATCTGCCGGCAGTTCTCCTCGCTCTTGCCGACGACCTCGGCGATCTCGTCGTAGTCGTACTCGAACACCTCGCGCAGGAGGAAGACCGCCCGTTCGGCCGGACTCAGGCTCTCCAGCAGCACAAGGAACGCCATGGAGAGCGAGTCGGCCGTCTCCGCCTGCTGGGAAGCGTCGGGCACGGGGTCGGTGAGCAGCGGCTCCGGCAGCCACGTGCCCGGGTAGGTCTCCCGGCGCACCCGGGCCGAGCGAACGTGGTTGATGGCGAGCCTGGTGGTCACCGTCGACAGCCAGGCCTTGGGCGACTCGATCTCGGCCTGCTTGGGCCCTTCGCGGTGGTAGCGAAGGAGGGCCTCCTGCACGATGTCCTCCGCCTCGGTCACGCTGCCCACGATGCCGTAGGCGATCGAGAACAGGAGCGGCCGAAGTTCCTGGTACACGTCCTCCACCGGTGGCTCGGGCTCGATGCTCATGGAACTCCAGACAAGAGATCCTCCCCGTCTGTGACACTGCCCGAACACGCGACATCTGTCACGGGAGGACGCCGAATGTTGTCCTGGAGAGTGAGGCCACGATCAAGATGGACACGGCGACGCATGAAGAGGAGGGAACGATGAGCGCAAAGAAGACCACGGAGAAGCCTGCCAAGCGCACCACCACGGCCCGCGGGAAGACCGTGCGATTGACGGCCGAGGAGCGCGCCGCGATGAAGGCCTACCTCAAGGAGCAGAAGGCGGCCGCACAGGGGGCGGACATGCTGCGCGAGCTCCTCGACCGGATCGCCGAGATGCCGCCGAAGGACCGTTCCATGGCCAAGCGGATCCACGAGATCGTCACCACCGCCGCTCCCTCCCTCGAGCCGAGGACGTGGTACGGCATGCCCGCCTACGCGAAGGACGGCAAGGTCATCTGCTTCTTCCAGAGCGCGGAGAAGTTCAAGGCGCGGTACGCGACCTTGGGGTTCAACGACGCGGCGAAGCTCGATAGCGGCGCCATGTGGCCGACCTCCTTCGCGCTGAAGGAGCTGACTGCCCAGGCCGAGACCAAGATCCGCGCGCTGGTGAAGAAGGCGGTCGGCTGATTCCCTATCGGAGCTCGGGTGTCAAGCACCTCCTTCCTGCGTCGTTGACGCGACCGCCTCGGGGACCGAGGATGCGGGTGGGGAAGGCCGCCTCGGAACTGCGCTACGAGCGCGAGAGACATGTCCCACGAGGACTTGGTGAGGGACCTTCCCCACCTTCTTGTGCCGCCGGCGCCGCCGGACCTCCTCCGGCACCGTCCAGTGCTCGGCGATGATGGCCCCGGCCTCGGCCTTGGCCACGGGGCGTCCGTCGGTGTCGCGCACCACGTAGGGGGTGCCCCTGGCCATGACCGCCCAGGCCCGCTCGGCCAGGTGCGCTGCCACCACACACAGGGCCTTGGTGTGGTTGGCTCCGCGCTCCACCATCTGGAGGAAGTAGATTCGGGCCAGCTGGGGGTCCTGGGCCCGGGCGTGATCGGCGGCCCGCTGCAGCGTGGTTCGCAGCAAGGAGGGCCCGGCCTTGGACATGGGCTGGCCCTTGCGGTCGGACTCCCCGGTCTCAGAAGCCCGGGCCACCAGGCCAGTGAAGCTCTTGAACTGCTCCCCCCGGGCGAAGCGCCCCGGCCGGGCCATGGCGGCGACGAGGACCGGTCCGATGACCTCGGCCACACCGGGGAGGGACCGGGCGAGCTCCTCGGGGTCCACCCGGCGGTAGGCGTCCTCGCGAACCGCGGCGTGGGAGTCGAGCTCCGCCTGGGTGGCCCGCAGCAGCCGGACCTCCGTCGCCACCTCCGCCGCCAAGTCGGCGAACGCCACCGCGGAGTCCCCTCCGTAGAGGTCGACCGCCGCCCGGGCCGCCCGGAGCCACTCCTCGGCCCGACCCGTCCCCTGCTGGCCGTGCGAGGCCTCCGCGATCACCGCGGTGAGGCGGGCCTTTCCCGCCCTGAGCAGGGCGTTCGGGTCGGCCCAGCGCTCCAGGACGGCCAGGTCGGACGTCCCGATGTCTCCGGTGAGCGGGGTCATCGGCATGAGCTGGCGGAGGAGGTCCTAGATCCGGACCTTGTGCTCGGAGGCCTCCCGGGTGAGGCGGTCGCAGGCCCGGACCCGGCGGTCGAGCGTAGCCCGGTCGGCGCCGGGGAGCTCCACCGGACGGAGGCTGTCGGGGTCGACCAGGGGAAGGCGGGCCAGGGTCTCGGCGTCGATGGAGTTCGACTTGGCGTGGCGGTGGAGGAACCGCCGGAGGTCGGCGGCCTACTGCGAGCTGACCCGGAACACCGGGTGGCGCCGGCCGAAGAACACGGCGACGGGCATCCAGGCCGGGCCGGTGGGCTCGATGACCACCTCGATCTGCGTTCCCTCGGGGGCGCCCTCGAGAGCGGCCCGTTCGAGGTCCTCGAAGCTCTCCGCGGTGGGGTGGCACCGGCGCCGACACACCACGGTGCCGTCTCCACGGAGCACCACCGCGGTGTGGGCGCTCGTGATGCCGAGGTCGATGCCGAGCAGTCGTCGCTCGACCATGGCTCCTCCTTCCCGGGGCCGCGCCTGATCGTCGGCCTCAGCCGCCCGAGGGGCGACGCCTCATCGACCACGGTCCCAAGGTGGCTGAGCCCCACCGCGGCTCCCACTCATGTGCTGCAAACGGGCCCGGCCGCACGGGGCCGTCCCACTTCCCTCATGCGGGGCATCCGTGGCCGGGCCGGAGGAGGCCATCAGCCGAGCGAGGCTCCACACCTTCCGGTGCTTCCCTCAGAGTCAACTTCGACGCCTCCCTCCCGGACCAGCCGGGCTGCCTCATGCAACCCTGGGACCTCGGGCCGATCAAGCACCGAGGCTCGTTACATGAGCCATGGACCGGTCCAAACGGTTCTACACGGAGGGCCTCGGGTGGAAGGTCCAGCGGGACTACGGCATCTCGGTGTTCTTCGAGCCGGACGGCGGCTCGCTCATTGGCTTCTACGGTCGTGAGGGTCTGGCCCCCAACGTGGGCGCGAGCCCGGAGGGCAGCGGCTTCAGCGGGGTGGTCCTCACCTACGTCGTCCGCAACGAAGCACGCGTCGACGAGATCATGGCGGAAGCCGAGAAGGCCGGCGCCACGATCCTCAAGGCTGCCGAAACCAAGCAGTGGGGCGGGTACGGCGGTTCCTTCGCGGACCCCGATGGCTACATCTGGGACATCGGCTACAGCGCTCAGGGAAAGGCCAGCCATACGCCGAGTAGCCGCCGAGGGAGCTTCATGGCCAATGCGGGGCGATCCGGCGGTGACCGGGAGCCGGGAACCGCGTTGACCACCATGGCCCCCTTCGCCGGTCCGTGCTGGACCTGGACCCCCGAGCTGACTCAACCTGGCAGGAGCAGATCATGAGATTTCGAACCCACGTGGAGCCGCCGGAGCCCATGAGGGGGCTGGAAGTTCCCCCCGAAGTCGTGGAGGCGCTCGGTGGAGGTAAGCGGCCTCCGGTGACCATCACGATCAACGGGCATTCCTGGAGAAGTAGGGTCGCCATCATGCGTGGCCGCCACCTGCTGGGCCTCAGCAACGCCAACCGACAGGCCGCCGGCGTCGTGACGGGCGATGAGGTCGACGTCGACGTCGAACTGGATGTCGAGCCCCGTGTCGTCGTCGAGCCAGCGGACTTCGCCCGCGCTCTGGATGCCGATCCCGTCGCCCGCGCCGCCTACGGCCGCCTCCCGTACGGTCAGAAGCTGCAGCACGTGCGCGCCATCGAAGGCGCGAAGAAGCCCGAAACGCGCAAACGGCGGATCGAGAAGGCGGTGGCGACGCTCCGGGAAGGGCAGGCGGCCGGGGGCCGTCCGAGCCGCGCCAAGGATCGATCACAGCGGGGTCGGGCCACCCCGGCGGGCTAGGTCGGCGTGGTTACCTGGGCTGAGTTCGCTGACGCCGAGCCGGATCTGGCCGCGTTCGCTCGGGAGCGGATGGGGCATCGGATCGTGTACCAGGCAACGCTCCGGCTCGACGGCGGACCGCGCGTGCACCCGGTCTCTCCCTGGGTCGGGGCCGGACAGCCGTGCGTCTCGTTCCGCGACACGAGCCCCAAGATCCGCGAAGTGGCCCGCGATCCGCGCTACGCGCTGCACACGGCGCAGCCCTGGGAGGACCATGCCGGCGCATCCGGGGAGTTCATGGCCCGCGGGCGTCTCGAACCGATCGCCCCCTCCCACCCCGCGGTGGCGCGCCCCGGCCAGACCCCCTACGGGCTCGTGCACTACGCGTGCTCGATCGAGGAAGCGGTGGCGACCGAGTACACCGACGATGAGATGCCGATCTATCGACGGTGGAAGCCGTCCCCGGGAGGCGGGGCGGGGTGACCCGTCGCACGTGTTCTTTGGACAGCGCCAGCGGCCGGGGAGAACGCATAGTGCGCGAAGTCACGAGCCAGCAAGTTGAGAGCGGCGCGTCGGGAGCGTCCCTACTTCGGCGCGGCCGTTCTCTGTCTCGGGCCGGTCGAAACGTACGCAGGCTCGTCAATCGCCGGTCAAGCTTGAAACCAGGCGAACCCGGCCGTCGGTTAGTAACCATTCCTTTCGGTTCGAGGTCCGCTTCACCCAGCGGAAGAGACCCAGGTGAGCCTCGAACGGTCGAGGCCGTTTGGAGCAGTAGCCACTGACCATTCTGGCAGTCGCTGGTCCGCGATCCACGATTAGGGACCACGAAGGCGCGAGACGCGATCTCATCCCTTCTCCAACCCCGCCACGTCCATTTGGGATGGACGATGGGGGTCGGCGAGGATGTCGATCTCGACAATCTTCCCTTCCCGCGCGATCGCGAAGCTCAATACGGAGGCAAGCCGACCGTCCGAGATCCCGATGATCCCGGCGACTCCGTTCACGAGTACCAGGCGCACCTCGGAGCCCGGGCCGATCCGCCGGCCGAAGGCGACGACTTGCTCGGCCACGTCGCGCGCCCCCCGGAACACCCTCGACGCCGCTGGGACGCCGACGTCGACTCGAAGCACCACATCGGGGGTCGAGCATTCGAAGAAGCACCTCGAAGTCTCCGTCTCGCCCCGCAGCGAGGAAGACATCGACAATGGCCCGCTGCCGAGCCGGATCCGCTTCGCAATTCGGGCATCCCCCTTGACGCGCCGCCGTGCCCGGTTGGCGAGCTGCCTGGCCCACCGGGGGAGCGCCCTGCGATGGGTGCGATCTCCTCGAAGGGCACGTCGAACATGCCGAAGGCCACGCGCCGCACCCTGCCAGGGCAAAGGTCATAGGCCAGCACCCGAGGTGTTGGTCGGGGTGCTGCTGGAGTTCCTCCTGTCTTGACAGAGGCTGCGCTGGACGTCAGGACGGCCAGCACCCGGCGGATCTCCGGCGCATAGGATTGGGTGGCCGGTCCAACTCGAGGTGAGTTCCTGCCCATGGTCCACAGCGCTCAGAGCGCCTGATGACCTGGTGGTGTGGCATCTTCCTCGAGGGCGACCGGCCTGGCCTGCAGGTCGGGGTGGCGCACGAACCTGTCCACGAGCCCGGCCGGTCCGCCGATGCAGGTCCAGTCGTCGTCCCACAGCGTCGAAGCCAGCCAGGAGCGGTCGGCGGGAAACATCAGGTTGGGCAAGGCACCCTTCCAGAACGACCAGTCGCCGCTGTGGCGCCAGGTGGCGGCCTGCTCGGGCCCCGCCTCGACCAGTACGTACTGCCAGTCCGAATACAAGGTCACCTTCGGCGCATCGGGGAACACGATGTCATCGGCGCCGGTGTCGAGATAGCCAAGCCACCACGGCTGTCTTGCCGACTGCCCCCTCAGCAGTGCAAGCACGGCCCGGTCATGCCTGTCCTGCCCCCTACCCGCGTACGGCAACATGACTGTGGCATAGGCCTCAAAGCTCGGCGGGATCGCAGCGGTGATGGTGTGGTCCTCAGACGTGCCGTTGGCGATCCACGCGACCTCGGCGTCTGTCCCAATGCGCCACGTGCTGCCGTCCTTGGTCAACCTGACCATGACACCAGCCTAGATACTCCAGCCACCGGCCTTCCGAGGATGAGCTAGTTGCCGCCCTTGCCCACACTCACACCGATGCCGCGGCTCGGCCGGAGGCGCCCTCCGGCGCCACGTCGCGGAAGTCCGTGGTGGTCGAGGGGACGACGTCGCAGTAGACGAAGCCGTCTCTGGTGACGACCTCGGTCGTTCGGAACGGGATCGGCTCCCGGAACATGGGCCGGCGACCGCTCGGTGAAGGAGGTCTGCCGTGAGCATCAGATCTCAGACACGCTCCGCGCCCGTCAGTCGTCCGCATCGAGGACTTCGTGCAGCCTGCGCGCGAAGGCCTCGGGTTGGCCCGGGTAGCCGAACTCACCGCCCATGAACCCGCCGTGGTGGCTGGGGAACACGGTCGCCTGCTGCCCGAGCAGTTCGGCGGTGGCCACCGAAGTCCGCCCGGTGAAGGTGCCCAGGGACTCTTCGCCCACCGCGATCACGATTCGGGTCGGCGCGGCGGCCAGCGCGTCGACGTCCGGGCGATAAGCGGTGATCGACGAGGACCGGTCCGACAGCAGGGGGTCGTCGCGGGATCCGTCGTCCTCCGTCGGCATCCCGAACTGCGCCGGATCGGGTGCCGGCCGGGCGAAGTAGTCATCCGTGAATTCGCCGCGCCACGAGGTCATCGCGATGAACGCCGCCATCCCCGCGTTCGACCCCCCGGCCTGATACGCCGCGCGGATCCCCGCCTGGGCGCGCTCGGCGGCCTCAGCGTCCGGAAGTACCGGGATGATGGGCGGCTCGTGGGCCACCAGGGTCGTCACGTCGGAGGGGTGAGCGGCGACCAGCGCGAGCGCCGTGACCGCTCCCCCGCTGCTGGCGAACATCTCGACGGGTCCGACGCCGAGCGCCTCGATCAGGGCGTGCACGTCGCCGGCCTGGACGGTCGGGGAGTTGTCGACCCGGCCGTCCTTGCGGATGCTGCGACCGAGGCCACGCGGGTCGTAGGTCACCACGGTCCGCTCGGGGAAGTACGACGCCAGCGTCGCGAAGCCTCTTGCATCCATGGGCTGGGCAATCATGAGCAGCGGTGGGCGGCCGTCCGCGGTGGGCAACGGGCCGTGGACGTCGTAGACGAGGTCGACTTCCGCCGTCTCAAGCGTGTGCGTCGTGGCCATGGCATCACTCCTGGATCACCGACAGGATACTTTCGGCCGGATCCTTGAACCAGGCCTGCTTTGGTCCGGGCGTGGCGATGCGCTTTCGTTCGTCTTGATGGGGCCTTGGTCGTTTGCTCGAATTCGACGCCCGCAGTGCGGAGCTCATCCACCGCGGCCTCGATGTCGTCGACGGGGAAGTTCAGGATCGTGTGCCCCGCCAGTTCGTGGCCAGGCTTCCGATAGATCAGGACCGCATAGCCGTTCGCCGCTCGGAGCGACAGCAGGTCTGCGGACCGCTCGGCTACCTCGAAGACGCCGAGGGTTGGGCCGTAGAACGCCTTCGCCTTGGCCAGGTCATCCACGGCGAACGGAGTGAGGGGTACTCCCGACCTGATCCGGCGCCGGACCTACGCCTCGCGCGGGAGTCTGCGCCACCCCCCTGCGCGGTTGTTTGCGATGACCGCTCGGCAGAGCGCGGTGAGCGCCGGCTCATTGATCCTCTCGCCCCGATAGATCGCGACGGTGCGAGCCGCCTTGTTCCCCTGGCCGGAGGTGATGATGCCCTCGGGATCGGGGGCGATCGGATCGTAGATGAACACGTTCACGTGGTCCTTGGCCGCGAGGAGGGCGCAGATGTTGCCGTCCAAGACGAAGTACGGGCGGTCCCTGCGTTTGATGGTCTCCACGACCTCAGGATCGGCGGCGTGGACGAGCTTGCGCACCTTGCGGCATATCGCCTGCTGCCAATCGGGCAGGGCGTCGATGTAGTCGTCAACGCGAGGATCCGCCCGGAACGTCATCCTGACCACCATAGCTCGCCCGTCATGGCCCCGAGCGCTGATCGTCCCTCTCCGGAGGCGAGAGTCCGAGCCCCTCGCCTCTCCGACCCGCAGGAGTAATCTCGATCAACAGGCGCCGTCGTCTATGCCGCCCGTCGCGGCGGGGTGCCAGGCGCTCTTCCGGTCGTCCGAGAAGGAGAGGAGGTTTCCCATGACCGAGCCGAACGTGCTGGTCGACGGCCTGGCGCTCGGGGAGTCCCCCCGGTGGCATGAGGGCCGTCTGTGGTTCTCGGACTGGATGGCTCATCAGGTCCTCGCCGCTGACCTGGACGGAAAGACCGAGGTGATTCTTGAGAGCCAGGACATGCCGTTCTGCATCGACTTCCTTCCCGATGGGAGGCTGTTGGTCGTGTCGGGACGTCAAGGCCGGCTTCTCCGCCAGGAGCCGGACGGCTCACTGGTCTCGCACGCCGACCTGCGCAGCCTGTCCATCCACCCCTGGAATGACATCACCCTGGATGGGCGCGGGAACGTATTCGTCAACAACATCGGGTTCGACTTCCCAGCCGGGGAGTTCGCCCCGGGGATCATCGCCCTGGTCGGCTCACACGGCTCGGCCCGGCAGGCGGCCGATGGGCTGGCGTTCCCCAACGGCATGGTCGTGACACCCGACGACTCGACCCTTATCGTCGCGGAGTCCTACGGCGAGAGGCTCACCGCCTTCGACATCGCCGCCGACGGCAGCCTCTCCAACCGGAGGACGTGGGCGCCGCTCCCGGGGGGCCATCCCGACGGCATCTGCCTCGACGCCGATGGGGCGGTCTGGTATGCCGACGTGCCCGCCCAGCGCTGCGTCCGCGTGCGCGAGGGGGGCGAGGTGGCCGCCGCCGTCGATCTTGACCGGGGATGCTTCGCCTGTGCGCTGGGGGGCCCGGATGGGAAGACGCTGTTCATGGTGGCGGCCGACTTTGCTCGCGTGATGGGCCCGGAGCGCACCGGCCAGGTGCTGACCGCCGAGGCGCCCGCGGCGGGGGCTGGGTGGTCGTAGAAAGGCCAAGGCCGACCTGTCGGGCTATCGCCGTGCCCGACCTCGCGGTGATCGTTTCGTGCCGCTGGTCGCACCGTTCCCGGCCGAGCCCCGGTCCCCGAGCATGGCCACGGCCTTGTCGATCCGCCTGTGGGGCGCATTTATTCGAACGCGGCGCTGACCAGGGAAAACGCGCTGGGGCGACCGATCGCTACCACCGGAGTAGGAACAGGCGGGCGCGTCCATCGGACGGGGCGCGACTCTTCCTACCACGGTAGGAGCGTCCGAGTCCGACCCTAGATCGCGCCCCGCGTTTCTGCAGGTCAAGAGGCCGATCGGAGTATTCGTGCCCTACACCCCTCCGGGGCTGCGGGCTTGACCGCGTCACCGCCGGCTTCCCGATCCGGCAGCCAAGGAGGGGAGGTGGGAGGACTGGGACGCCACCTCCCCGGCCCCTCGGCTTCGTGTGCAAGTCACGTGACGACCTCCGGAGCCTG
>DASPWN010000272.1:0-4896 GCA_035637835.1 Actinomycetota bacterium
CCCCCAGGACATTGTCAGCTCCGGGTTCGACACGACCCTCGAGCCCACCGCGAACGCATCCACCACGACCTGCGTGTCGGTTCCCGTCGAGGATCCCTTCACGCCGAGGACCCTGATCGTGATCGTGTGCTCGCCCGGCCCCAGGTGCCGGAACGTGCGTGGCACCCGGACGTGCCGGGCGGCGTCGTGCTGGTCGAACGTGCCCCGGAGATGCTGGTCGATCGACACCGATGCCTTCCCCTGCGTCGGGCCTCTCGCCGTGTACCAGGTCACCGAGCTCCCGGTGAACGCGAACGTCGCGGTCGCCCCGGCCGAGCGCTCGACCATGTACGAGCGGCCGTACGCCCTCGGCGCCCGGACCTGTCGCCAGGTATAGGCGATCGCCGGACTGCCCTGCTCGACCTCCGTCGGCGGAGCGAACGCCTGCTCGACGGGCGTGACCGGGTTGCCCGCCAGGTCCACGATCTGCGGCACGACGCCGGCCGGGTTGACGGCCGCCGTGTAGGACTGGCCGGGGATCAGCGGGCCGCTCGGCGTGATGATCGCCGTGTTCACCATGCCGGTGGAGCAATCGACCCGCTCCCCCCTCCTCGACCAACACGCAAGCGTCGAGGGCACCGTGCTCGTCGTGCCCAGGGCCGTCACGGCGACGTTTGCCTTCGTCACGCCGTGGACGATCTCGCTGAACGAGACGGTGATGGGCCCCTCGACGCCGGTGGGGGTCGCGACCGTGGCGACCGGGGCGGCCGTGTCGGGTGAGGGGATCGTGACCGGCGCGAAGTCCGAGCTCTCGTACCAGTCGAGGTCGACGCAGCCCGAGATACCGGGGACCGTGCCGCAGTTGCTGTACTGCCAGAATGCCCAGCCGTTTCCCTGCCAGTCGTTCGCCGGCACCGTCGGCTCCGCGACGAACCAGTGAGCGATCCAGAGCAAGGAGTACCCTGCGTCGGCCACCGCGGTGGTGTCCCCGGTCCGATTGGCCCATCCGTTCGGGCTCGTGTAGACCATGGGGCGCACGCCGGTACGGGCCGTGACCTCGCCGAGCCACGCGAGGATCCACGCCGTGAGCTGCGCCTGCGTGAGGTCCCCGGAGCGCTCGAGGTCGAGGACCGGCACGATGTTCCCGGGGCCGAGCTGAGCGGTGTCGACGAAATGGTCGGCCTCGCCCGTCGGGTCGTTGGGATGCAGATCCGGCCGGGCGAAGTGGTAGGCGCCGAAGACGAGCCCGGCCGCCATCGCGCCGGCGCGGTTGGTCGCGTACGTCGGGTCGACGGAGAACAGGCCCTCGGTGGCCTTCGCGATGACGAACCGCTGACCCGAGGCCGCCACCTGTGCCCAGTCGATCGTGCCCTGATGGTGCGACACGTCGATCCCCGGTGTCGCCCCGACCGGTTGCTCCGTGGCGACGTACTGGCGAATCGGGGACTGGAGAGACCGGCCGCCGTACCCCGATCCCTCCGCAGCCGCTGCGGGGACCGCAGAAATTGAAACCACGACAAGGGTCACGATGGCGGCCGCGCTGGCCGCCTCTCGGATCATTCGTCGTATCGTCGCTATGCACCTCCAGAGGTGACTACGCTGCTCCGAACCTCGATGAGTGACGCGTCCCCTCGTCTCTTTAGAACGTCCGAGTGGCCGCCGGGTTGCCATCTCGCTGTGCCGCGGTCAAGGACGCCCCACGCTGGACGCTCTTCAATCACGCTCGCCAGCCCACGGCAACGCCACTCGGGAGACGTCGAGCTCTTGTAGTCGGCGTGACAAAGGCCTCAAGGTCGAGCGAGAGAGCCACGGCCGGTCCCGATTCCCTTCGCGTGTTCACGATAACAGGACGCTTCAGGGCAGCCTCGGGTTGCCCCCTCCGACATGGCCGATGAGAACGACGATCCCTTCGCGACGCGACGTGCAGGCATACGACCCCGGCCGAGGGCGGTCGGTCCTGTGGGTAACGCCGACATCTTGGGGGAAGCAGAAAGCTTGAGCGCTCGACGAGCGAGATGCCGATGGAAAGTGTAATGAGCGCAGGTGCGAATCGAACCCGCACCGAATGGAAGCATGGGACGGAGACCATGCTGTTCCGCGTCCCTAACGAATTGCAAGACCCCCACATCCCGTGATACCGGCCTTCGCTGCCAGCTCACGTTCGTCCCTGACATCCCCTCGAAGGCTTCGTCGGGCGCGGGCGACGTTGCGCTTGTCAGAGCCAATCGCTCTCTCCAGGCGGGTGATCGAAGCGTTCGTCTCACCGAAGGCGGAAAGGAACCTGCCCACCAGCACGGCGTCTTGCTCGGGCCGCGGGAGGCCGCGAATCGCGTCGAGCGCCTTGAGCCGGAGATTGCGGGCTCCCTCGAGTTCGCGGCGCGTTAGATTGCGGCCCAGATCCACGCGCCCTTCCGATAGCTGCACGGACGCGCACGCATCGTTGGCGCTTGCGGCGAAGTCATCCTCGGCCGGGCTGTCAACGTGTCCCGCGTAAGCGATCACTCCCAAGAGGACGGCGAAGACTACGGCCAAGACTACGGCCCCGACCGCGAACCAGCTCCTCTTCGAGCGCGCCGGTCGCAAAGCGCTTTCGATCATTCGAGAGGGCAAGGGCTGGGTCCGGATCGCGTCTTCATGCTCCGCGGCGGGATCACCGGACGGTCGCACCTCGGCGGATCGGATCTGATCCGGTTGCAAGGTTGGTAACACGACCGTCTCCGCGGCTTGCCAGTCCGGCTCAATCTCAAGCGTGGTCCGTCCGACCCTGACTTGGTCACCGGGACCCACCGTGATGGGCCTTCGAATCCTTTCACCCTTGACGAAGGTGCCGTTGGTCGAATCGAGGTCTTCTATGACAACCGATTCGCCCGAGCGTCGTAGCACTGCATGGCGTCGCGACACCTCCGGGTCCTTCAATACGAGATCGGCGTCCTGGCGACCGATGACCACCTCCACGCCCAGTTCGACCCGACGGCCAGCCTCCGGACCGGTCTTGATCACAACCGCTGGCAACCCTCACCCCCTGGGGTTCCCGGACGACACCGCCACGACGATCGCCTGGCTGGTCTTCGATATCGGTCGAGTGACAGCGGACCTTGACGTCGCGCGGTGCCAGGCAACTGAGTCCGACTTTGGGGGCTTGGTTGTGCATCGCTCGTCCACTTTTGGCTTGACTGCCGAGTCGAGCAGAGCGTGCCGGTTGATCGAAGCCAAGCGCATCGAGCCGCGGATGCCCTCTACCACTTCGTGCAATGTCTCATTGGCCACTCGGTTTGCCCGCCCAACAACGGGCTATGACCTTGCGAGGTTCGCCTGCGCCAGCCGGTCAACTATCTTCGGGGCCACACCCGAGTCTCTCTCACGCAGAGCGCTACCATTCCTCCGCCGGCTCCTGCTGGAACCCCCTCCCGAACCAGCGGCAAGGCCCGTAGGGGGCTGTAGCTACCGCGGCCTTCGTCCATCTTAAGAGGGAGACTGGGCGGCGTTTTCAGCGTGAGGAATTCTTGGCAGCCGGAGCAGCGCACATTGGGTGGCTGTCCTGGTCCTCCCGTGGCACGCTGCCTCTGGAACGATGCGTCGAGATTCGCGAGGGCCCCTCATCCTCATCGCGCTCTTCGTGGCGGCGGGGCTTTCGGTCGCCGGGTACCTCGTGGTTTTCGTTCACCTGATGCGCCTGTCGCCCCCGATACCGGCTCTGCCCAGCCCTCCTCGCTCCATCGTGAGCGTCCCTCCGACCAAGCCCGCCTGCCCAACCGCACGCCTTCCCCACGCCGCCCGCCTGGGGGAAGTGGCCTGGATCCAAGCCGGCTCGCTCATGGTGATCGACCTCGGGACGTGCCGACAGACGATCCTGGTCCGCACCGGCGCCGGGCCACCGGTACGGTTCAGCCCTGACGGCAGGTGGCTGGCCTTCCGAGACGGCGAGGTGGTGCCCTCGGCGGGAGGGGCGGTGCAACAACCCTTCGGATCCCCGGTCAAGACCTGGGAGTGGTCACCGACCGCCGACGTCCTGGCGGGAGTGAGCGAGACGGAGGGCGTGCTCATCGCCGGCCCGGGGAGCGGGCCGATCGCGTTGCTCCCGGGGGGCTCGAGGGTTGGCCACCTGGCCTTCTCGCCAGACGGGCGACGCCTTGCAGTCGATCGGGCGGGGCGAGGGCTCCAGGTGCTCGACGTCGCCACCGGGCAGGCCCGGACGGTCTTTCCCCAGCCGGATGCCGCCTTGGTGCCGGAGGTAGCCGGGTGGTCGAAGGACGGACGCTGGGTGCTCTATTGGCGGGGACCGGTCGGCAAGGAAGGCGGACCCCTCGACGCCGTCCCCTCCTCGGGCGGTCCGTGGGTGAACGTGTTCGACCCGGTGCTCCCCTACCGTGACTTCCTCTCCTCCTGCGGCTCTCGGATCGCCCTGTCCGCCGGTGCCGGACAGCAGGTGAGCACTGGGAAGCAGATTGTCCTCACCGGGCCACCGGACTGGGCCTTCCACGACCTCACCGACGACTTCACCAGGAGCTGGTTCTGGCCGGCCTGCTCGCCCGACGGGCGGTGGGTCGCGGCCACCGACACCTACAACCAGAAGGAGTCGGCGAACCAGACGGTCCCCAGGGCGCTGTGGCTGCTCGCCGCCGACGGGTCCTCCCGCCGGCTCCTCGTCCCCGGCACCAACGGGGCTCTGGAGTTCCCGCAGTGGTCATCGGATGGATCGGTCATCCTGGTGGTCCTGCGTTCCGGCAGCCGTTGGTCGTCCCCGGGGAGCCTGCTCCTGGTTCGGGTGGACCCCATCTCCGGTCGTCTGGTGAAGCTCGTGGGCCCCATCGGGGACCTGGGGAGCGCCCCCGGGCCGGGCGGGCACCAGCTGTGGTCCGCGATCAGCGACTGGCACCGTCTGTGATCTCACCCGCCGCGCCGTCTCATCGTCCCAGT
>DASPWN010000273.1:0-2280 GCA_035637835.1 Actinomycetota bacterium
TGTTTCGGTGGTTCCGCAGCGTCTCGGCTTGATCGACGAGCTCACGATTCGGGAGAACATCGAATATCCGGCCCGACTCAGCAGAAGGCTCGATGAGGTCCGGTGGTTGGTCGAGGGCCTCATCGACAGCCTCGGCCTGGATGGTTTGCAGACGCGGTACCCGAGCGAGACGTCCGTGGGAGAGCAACAACGGGCCGCGATCGCTCGTGCCCTCGTGCTCTCGCCCCGACTCCTTCTGGCCGATGAGCCAACCGGCCATCAGGATCGGGGATCGGCTGATGCGGTGTTCGAAGCACTGCGGCGCGCAAGTGAAGAGGGCACGACGTGTCTGACGGCGACCCACAACGAGGACATCGTCCGGTACCTGGACCGGATCCTTTCCATGTCGGACGGGCGGATCGAGGAGAGGAGCGCCTGACGCCCGGAGATGCTTCGCGCGAGCAGCGTCGGGTTGACGTCGCGGTTTGCTAGGCTGCGGCTCGCTCGAAGGGGAGTAGTCCGGAAGCGGGCTCGCCGTCATCACGGCCGCGCGTCGCGGCCCGGTGGGTCCTCCGCGGCGGCGGGGACGAGACCTTCGGCCTGGACCGGCGAGTCGGGCTGAGGAGGTTTCGTGACCACGACGCGGAAGGAGGAGCTCGAAGGGCTCCATCCCGTCCGCCAGTCGTTCTCGCTCGGCCTGGCCTTCGCCGCGACCGTGCCCGGCCTCGTCCTGCGGGCGACGGGAGCCCACGTTCCCGAGGCCCTGGCCGCCCTGCTCTTCGGGCTGGCCATCGTGGGCGCCGCGTTCCTCCTCTCGTGGGCCGCCGAGGTCGCGCAGCTCGACGTCTCGGCGGGGCTGGCCATCGCGGTGCTGGCGTTCATCGCAGTGCTTCCCGAGTACGCGGTGGACATGGTGTTCGCGCTCAAGGGCGGCAACGCGGTGCAGGCGTTCGGCCCCGCATGTCACCCGCCGGGTGCGCCCGGCGAGACGGCGTGCTCCCTGGCCCTGGCCAACATGACGGGCGCGAACCGGCTGCTGATCGGGATCGGGTGGTCCATGGTCGTGTTCATCGCGTGGTACCGGGCCCGTGTCGCGCGCCGCCCGATCCGGGAGATCCGGTTGGAGCGGTCCCACTCCGTCGAGGTCGCTTTCCTCGCCCTGGCCACCGTGTACTGCCTGTCCCTGCCGCTCAAGCACTCGATCACGCAGGTGGACGCCGCCGTGCTGGTGGCCATCTTCGCCGCATACACGGTGCGGGTCTCGCGAGCGCCGGCGGAAGAACCGCATCTCGTCGGTCCGGCGCGCTACCTGGGAATGTTCACTCCTTCGGCCCGGCGAACGTGGGTCGTCGGCCTGTTCCTGTTCTCGGCCGCCGTCATCCTGCTCTGCGCGGAGCGCTTCGCCGACGCGCTCGTCTCCACGGGCCAAGAGCTCGGGATCAGCGAGTTCCTCCTCGTCCAGTGGGTGGCCCCGCTCGCGTCCGAAGCGCCCGAGCTCCTGGTGGCTGGGCTGTACGCGTGGCGGCTGAACACGAACGCGGGACTGGGGACGTTGGTGTCCTCGAAGGTGAACCAGTGGACCCTGCTCGTCGGCACGCTTCCGATCGTCTTCGCCCTGGGTCTCGGGGGATTGCACGGTCTTCCGATCGACCCGCATCAGCGTGAGGAGCTGTTCCTGACCGCTGCACAGTCGTTCTTCGCCCTGGCCGTGTTGGTGACGCTGTCGATCACCACCCGGGAGGCGCTGCTGCTCTTCTCGCTGTTCTGGGCCCAGTTCGCCATCGGGGCGGCCGTGCCGGACTCGTTCGGGGGGCTCGAGCTAGTCGGGCTGGGCGTCGCGTACCTGGTCCTTGGCACCCTCGTCTTCCTCCGGGATCGAGCACATGTCGTCCCACTGATCCGCGACGGCTTCAGGACGCCGTACCGCGAGCTTGCCGAGCCAGGTCGAGCGGCGGATGGTTCCTAGTCTCCCCCGATACCATCCACCCCGTGGACCCCCGCGCGTTCCTCGCCTCCGTCGCCGGTGAGGAGTCGCTCGTGCACGTGCGTGAGCTGCCCGCACGGCCAACCGCACTCCAACCGTTCCCCGACGATCTCCCCGAGGTGGTGCTCGGTCGCCTGGAGATGCTGAGGGTCGAGGGGTTGTACCGGCACCAACGCATCGCCCTCGACGCCGTGCGAACGGGCCGAAACGTCATCATGGCCACCGGAACCGCGAGCGGCAAGACGCTCGTGTACAACCTGGCCTTCGCCGCAGAGGTCCTGTCCGATCCAAAGCGCACGGCCCTGTACCTGTTCCCC
>DASPWN010000274.1:0-8133 GCA_035637835.1 Actinomycetota bacterium
CCGAACGGCGATCAGCTGGCGCGAGTAGTTCCACTCGTAGAGCGCCTGGGACGCGTCGATGCCCTCGTAGCACTGGAGCCTGATGAGCTCGCGCGACAGGAGCGACGCCAGCGCCTTCGCCACCTCGGTCTTGCCCACACCGGCTTCGCCTTCGAGCAGCAGCGGCCTGTCCAGCGACACGGCGAGGTAGATCGCCGTGGCCAGCCCCCGATCCGCGAGATAGCTCTCCCCGCGAAGCCCCGCTTGCAGATCCTGGACCGAGTCGAACGACAGCCTGCCCGTCACGATTCCAGGGTAACGGCTCCCACCGCGGGCCGCGATGGAAGCCGACTCGTCGCCTTTACGGCATGGACCCGGTGGCGGAGGCGTCGTCCGGCCTCGGTGAGACGGCCGGCGGGAACGGCACGCGGATCCCACGCTCGGAAAGGCGGCGCGTGATGCGCTCCCGAAGGCGGCGCTCGGCGTCCCACCGCTTGGAGGGCCTGGTGTCCGCGACCACCCGCACCACCAGCGCATAGTCGGCCAGGCTCTCCACACCGAGGATGCTCGGTCCTTCCATGATCCATTCCTTCAGGACGGTGTCCTTCCGGATCTCCTCGAACAGCTCCTCGAGGACCTCACGGACCCGATCCACGTCCTCCCCGTAGGCAACCCGGACGTCGACGATGGCCCGGGCCCAGCCCTTCGACTTGTTCGACACGACCTGGATGTTGCCGTTCGGAACGACGTGCAGCGTGCCGTCGAAGGCCCGAAGGGTGGTGATGCGAAGCGTGAGGTCCTCGACCTTGCCCGACACGGGGCCGGCCGTGGTCTGGACCTCGATCACGTCCCCCACGCCGAACTGGTTCTCCAGCAGGATGAAGAACCCCGACAGGGTGTCCTTGACGAGGCTCTGGGCCCCGAAGCCGAGCGCGACGCCGGCGACCCCCGCACTGGCCAGGAACGGGGCGAGGGGGACGTCCAGGGTTCCCAGGACGAGGAGGACGGCGATCGCCCAGATGATCACCACCACCGCGGTGGACAGGGCGTGGGCCAGGGTGGTGGCCCGCTGGAGGTTCAGCTCCTGGGTCAGGCTGGGCTTGCCCTCGAGCTTGCGGCGGAACCGCCGGACCAGGAATCGGGTCACGATGGACACCACGATCGCGACGACCACGATCGCGATGACCTTGACCCCGTTGTTGTCGAACCAGCGTTCGAAGTCCAGCTTCGGTGCGGCCAGGGGCGGCATGGCCTTCATCTACGCAGACGAGCGTCCGGGCGTCAAAGCCTTCGCTCGGCTACCGGGACATGGCCTCCTCGAGGGCCCGGCGAACGAGCACCTTCGACAGCTCCCTCCGGTACTCCGCGCTCCCGAACGTGTCCGACGGCGGGCTCGTGCCCTCGTCGGCTCGCTGGGCCGCGGTCGCGGGATCGGCTCCCCCAGCTAGAGCTTGCTCCACACCGCCCGCGCGAAGGGGCCGCTCCCCCATGTTCGTCAGCGCCACGGCGGGACCGGCCCCGTCACCGGCGAGGGCGGCCACCCCGACCATGGCCCAGTCCTGGGCCCGACGGTGGAACTTCAGGTAGCTCCAGCCTCGCCCCGTGGTCTTCGGCACCCGAATCTCCGCCAGCACCTCGTTCGATGTCAGGTCGGGCTGGAACAGGCCCTTGAAGAAGTCGGCGGCGGTGACGGTTCGCGACTTCCCCTTCGGCCCGCGGATGGTGAGGTCGGCTCCAAGGGCCAGGAGCACCGTGGGCATGTCAGAGGCCGGGTCCGCGTGCGCGCACGACCCCCCGATCGTGCCGACGTGACGGACCTGAGGGTCGCCAATGAGGCTCGCGGCGTACGCCACGATCGGCGCCAGCTCCCGTAACGCGTCGCTATTGGCCACGTCGTGGTGCCGAGCCAGGGCGCCGATGGCGACCTGCGAACCGTCCTCGCGGATGTACCCGAGGTCGCCGATGCGCGAGATGTCGACCAGCATGGCCGGCCTGGCCAAGCGGAGCCGCATGAGCGGGAGAAGCGAGTGGCCGCCAGCGATGATCTTCGCCTCGTCGTTGTCCGACAGCAGCTCGATGGCGTGGTCCACCGACTCGGCCCGAGCGTAGTCGAACGGCGCCGGGATCATGCCGCACCTCCTGTTGCCTGTCGGATGGCCCTCCACACGCGTTCCGGCGTGGCGGGCCGCTCGACGTCGGTGACCCCAAGGTGCGAAAGGGCATCGACGACGGCGTTCATCACGGCCGGGGGTGATGCGATGGTCCCCGTCTCGCCAACGCCCTTGATCCCCAGTTCGTTGGTCGTCGATGGGGTCACGTGGCTGCCCAACGTCACGTGGTGTGCCTCGGTAGCTGCGGGGATGAGGTAGTTCGTCATGGAGCTGGTGAGGAGCGTGCCGTTCTCGTCGTAGACGGCCTCCTCGGAGAGCGCCTCGGCGATCCCTTGGAGGACCCCACCCATCACTTGACCCTCCACGATCTGAGGATTGATGATCGTTCCCACGTCGTCGACCGCCACGTACTTCACGATTTCGACGTCCCCGGTTTCCGTATCCACCTCGACCGCGCAGACGTGGGCCCCGTAGGGGAACACCAGGTTGCTCGGATCGAAGAACGCTGTCTCCTCGAGCCCGGGCTCCAGTCCCTCGGGGAGGTCGTGGCTGGTCCAGGCCGAGAACGCAAGTGACGCCATGGTCTTCGTCTGGTCCGGCGCCCCCTTCACGGTGAAGGTCCCCGCCTCGTACTCGAGGTCCTCCTCCGCCACCTCCAGTTCATGGGCCGCGATCTTGCGTGCCTTGTCCACGATCTTTTTCGCAGCCTGGTGAACGGCGGGCGTGCCCACGGCGGCGCTCCGACTGCCATAGGTGTCCCACCCGCTCGGGGAGATGTCCGTGTCCCCGAACAGGACCTCGACGTCGTCGATCGGGACGCCCAGGTCGTCGGCGACGACCTGGGCGAGGGTCGTCTGACCGCCCTGGCCGTGAGGGGTGGTTCCCGTGACCACCACGACCTTCCCGGTGGGGTGGCATCGGATCGTCGCGGCCTCCCAGCCCCCGCCCGCATACTTCAGGACACCTCCGATGATCCGGGAAGGTCCCCACCCGCAGTTCTCGAGGTACGTGGAGAATCCGATGCCGAGCTGCCTTCGGTCACCTTGCTCCCGGCGGACCTGCTGCTCCTTCCGCAGCTGCTCGTATCCCACGAGGTCGAGGGCCCTGTCCAAGGTGGCCGGGTAGTTGCCCGAGTCGATCGTCAGGCCCCCGATCGAGGGTGTGGGTTCGGTGAAGGGCGGCATGAAGTTCATGCGCCTGATCTCCATCGGGTCCTTGCCGACGCGTTTCGCCAGGGCGTCCATCGCGTGCTCAATGGCGTACGCCGATTCGGGTCTTCCGGCTCCCCGGTACGCGTCGACGGGGGTGGTGTTGGTGAAGACTCCGCTGATCTCGATCTGGTAAGCCTCCCCGCCATAGCACCCGCAGAACAGGAATGCCCCGAGGACGGGGGTGCCCGGAGCGATGATCCTGAGGTAGGCGCCCATATTGGCGAGGACTCGGGCTCGGTAGCCGCGGATCTTTCCGTCCTCGTCGGCGGCCAGCTCCATCTCCTGGATCTGATCCCGACCGTGGTGGGTGGCCAGGTAGCCTTCGGACCTGGTCTCGGTCCACTTGATGGGACGCCCCAGCCTCCTGGCCAGCTCCAGGGCGAGAGCTTCCTCTGGGTACACCTGGAGTTTGGAGCCGAACCCACCACCCACTCGAGGCGCGACGATCCGCAGCCTGGACTCCGGGATGCCCGTGGCCAGGGCCATGGCCGTTCGCAGGACGTGGGGAATCTGGGTGGACGACCACAACGTGAACCGCCCGGTGGCAGGGATCGGCTCGACCAGCACCGAACGAGGCTCGATGGCGTTGGCGATGAGCCGGCGGATGACGTTCCGCTGCTTCACGACGATAGGGGCTTCGGAGAACACCTTGTCGACGTCGCCGTTGGTCAGGGTCCACGTGTAGCTCTTGTTCGTGCCGAACTCCTCGTGCACCAGCGGGGCGCCGCTCGCGAGCGCGGCCTCCATGTCGACGGCGACCGGCAACGACTCGTAGTCGATCTCGACGACTTCGGCGGCATCGGCCGCCTGGGCTCGAGACTCCGCGACCACCACGGCGACGCCGTCCCCTTGGTACCGGGCCTTGTCCTTGGCCAGCGGCCAGTGCGGCGGGTTGTTGATGTCCTCGGTCACCGGCCAGGCCATCAGCAACGGCCCGGTCCAATCTGCCAGGTCCTGGCCGGAGAAGGCCGCGACCACGCCCGGCATGGCCAGGGCCTTCGACACATCGACCCGGCCGATCCTCGCGTGCGCGTAGGGGCTGCGCACGACGTGCATCCAGAGCATCCCCTGAGCGGTCAGGTCGTCCGTGTACTTCGCCTGGCCGGTCAAGAGCTCGGGGTCCTCCTTTCGAAGGACGGGAGTGCCGATCACCCGCGATTCGGTCTTCGCCATCTCGGCTGCCCCCTACGCTTTCGTGCCGGTCAGTTGCCCGGCGGCGTCCAGGATCGACTTCACGATGTTCTGGTAGCCGGTACATCGGCAGAGGTTTCCCTCCAGCGACTCCCGAACCTCCTCTTCCGTGGGCGTTGGGTTCTCCTTCAGATAGCTCACCGCGGCCATGATCATCCCGGGCGTGCAGTAGCCGCACTGGAGACCGTGGTTCCGGTGGAAGGACTCCTGGAGCGGATGGAGCTCTCCGTCCGACGCGAGGCCCTCGATCGTGGTCACCTCTCGCCCGTCGGCCTGGACGGCGAGCATCGTGCACGACTTCACCGATTCGCCGTCGAGCAGGACGGTGCACGCGCCACAGGACGAGGTGTCACACCCCACATTGGTACCGGTGAGTCCGAGGGTTTCCCGGAGGAAGTACACGAGGAGCGTGCGAGGCTCGACGTCGGCCTCCCGCATGGCCCCGTTGACGATGACCTCGACCCGCGCCACGGGCGTCCCCCTTTCGCCAACCCGTTGAGGGCTTGGATAGTAGTCCGGTCAGCCGGGGAGCGGGAAATCGATCAGGGTGACGGCCAGGCGGCCGGCGCCGCGGCGCCGGCCGCCTGCCCACTGCAGTCGGTGCCGCGACCATAGACCGTCGGCCGACCCGGCCGGACCCGGAGCCAGAAGCAGGCCCCGGTCTCGGCCCGGGCAGCCGCCGCCCACATCGAGTCGGTGGCCAGGACGCTGATGACCTCGGCGTTGTTCGACGACTCGTCGGGGTCGATGAACAGCAGGTCGGGCTCGGCCTGACGCAGGCGGAGCGCGTTCGCCGCGCCGAACGTGCCCTCCTGGTCCCGCACGGTCTCCGCCGCGGCGAGGGCCGTGCGCAGGTTGTCGCGGGCAGTGAACTCCGAGGCGCGCTCGGCCGCCGGCCGGTTCAGGAGGATCAGGACCAGGAGGACGGAGCTGGCCGCCGCCATCAGACCCACGACCAGCCAGAACCGCCGGTTCGATGTCCTTGCGGGATCCCCCATTTCCCACCGACGATAGCGCGGAGCGATAATGGCCTCGCCGTCCGGGAGCGCCGCTCGTCCGTAGACCTGGGGGAGGTCCGCATGCTGCCGGCACCGTTCGAGTACCACCGGCCGTCCTCGCTGGACGAGGCGGTCCAGCTGCTATCCAGCCTCGATGAGGCCAAGGTCCTCGCCGGAGGACAGAGCCTGATCCCGCTGCTGAAGTTCCGGTTCGCCGCTCCCGCCCACCTGATCGACGTGAACCGCGTCCCGGGCCTCGACGGCATCAGGGAGGACGGCGGCTCGCTCCGGATCGGCGCGCTCGTCCGCCACAACCAGATGGCGGGATCGGATCTGATTTCGGCCCGCTATCCCACCCTCGCTGCTGCTGCACCGCAGATCGCCGATCCCATCGTTCGCAACCTGGGGACGGTGGGGGGTTCGCTGGCCCATGCCGATCCGGCGGGCGACTGGGGATCGGTGATGCTCGCCGTCGGCGGGAGCGTCGTGGCCCGTAGCGCGCGCGGCGAACGCGAGATCCCCATCGCGGACTTCCTCCAGGACATCTTCACAACCGCGCTGTCCTCCGACGAGATCCTGACCGAGGTTCGGGTGCCGGCGCCCGGCCCAAGGACCGGGGGTGCGTACCTGAAGCTCGAACGAAAGGTAGGGGACTTCGCCACCGTGGCCGCCGCCGTCCACGTGTCGATGGAGGACGGGACGATCGGCCGGGCCGGGATCGGCCTCACCGCGGTGGGGACCAAGAACATCCAGCCGGCCGAAGCCGAGTCGGCGCTGGCCGCCAAGGAACCCAGCGAGGAGCTGTTCGCCGAGGCCGGCCGACTGGCCGCCGCGGCGTGTCATCCGGTGGCGGACGTCCGCGGTTCGGCCGAGTACAAGCGCCACGTCGTTGAGGTGTTCGTGCGGCGCGGCCTGGCCCGCGCCGTCGAGATGGCTCGCGCGGCCTGACGGGGGGCAAGCATGCAGATCAGCGTCAATGTCAACGGGACGGAGCGAACCGCCGACGTCGATCCCCGGCTCCTGCTGGTCCACCTCGTCAGGGACACGTTCGGCATGACCGGGACCCATGAGGGATGTGACACCACGAGCTGCGGGGCGTGCACGGTGCTGCTGGACGGGACGCCGGTGAAATCCTGCACGCTGTTCGGCGTCCAGGCGGACGGGAGGGAGGTCACGACGGTCGAGGGACTCATGGCAGAAGGACAGCTCGATCCGGTCCAGGTGGCGTTCAAGGAGGAGCACGGCCTCCAGTGCGGCTTCTGCACTCCCGGGATGATGTTGGTCGGAAAGGCCCTCCTCGAACGAAACGCGGACCCGTCTGACGAGGACGTCCGATGGGCCATCTCCGGCAACATCTGCCGGTGCACCGGCTACATGAACATCGTGAAGGCCATCCAGCACGCCGCCCGGATCAAGGCCGGGGCGACCGAGCCGGCGAAGGTGTAGAGAGGGAGATCCATGGCAACCGAGACCGAGGAGATCCGCGGCCTGGGACACCGGGTCAAGCGCAAGGAGGATGACCGGTTCATCCGGGGCAAGGGCACCTATATCGACGACATCAAATTGCCGGGCATGCTCCACATGGCCATCCTCCGCAGCCCCTACGCGCACGCCACGATCACCGGGATCGACGCCTCCAAGGCCCAGGCCATCCCCGGCGTGGTCGCGGTCGTCACCGGTGAGCTGATGGCCCAGCACAAGCTGGCCTGGATGCCCACGCTCTCCGGCGATACGCAGGCCGTGCTGGCCACGGACAAGGTTCGGTTCCAGGGGCAGGAGGTGGCCGCGGTCATCGCGGAGGACCTCTACACGGCGAAGGACGCCCTCGAGCTGATCGTGGTGGAGTACGAGCCGATCGAGCCCATCGTGACCCCGCAGCGAGCCATGGAGGCGAACGCCCCGGTCATCCGCACCGACAAGGAGGGCCAGGACTCCAACCACATCTATCACTGGGAGTCCGGCGACAAGGACGCCACGGACAGGGCGTTCGCCGGAGCCGACGTGGTGGTCGCGCTCGACACGTTCTACCCGCGGTCCCATCCCGCACCGGTCGAGACCTGCGGCTGCGTGGCCGACATCAACCCGGCCACCGGACAGGCCACGATCTACATGACCTCGCAGGCTCCCCACGCCATCCGGACCGTGTTCGCCCTGGTGGCCGGGTTGCCCGAGGAGAACATCCGGATCGTGTCCCCGGACATCGGCGGTGGGTTCGGGAACAAGGTCCCGGTCTACCCGGGGTACGTCGTGGCTACGGCCGCGTCGCTGCTGCTCGGGCGCCCGGTGAAATGGATCGAGGATCGGACCGAGAACCTCATCTCCACCGGCTTCGCCCGGGACTTCCACATGCACGGGGAGATGGCCCTGAAGGACGACGGGACGATGACGGGCCTCCGGGTGTCGCTCCTAGCCGACGAGGGGGCGTTCCATGCCGACGCACAGCCGTCGAAGTTCAAGGTGGGTTTGTTCCACATTGTGACCGGCTCCTACGACCTTCCGGCCGCCCACGTCACCGCGGACGGCGCGTACACGAACAAGGCGCCGGGCGGTGTGGCCTACCGATGCTCGTTCCGGGTCACCGAGGCCTCCTACCTGATCGAGCGCCTGGTGCAGAACGCCGCCTACGAGCTGGGCATGGACCCG
>DASPWN010000275.1:0-25770 GCA_035637835.1 Actinomycetota bacterium
ACCGCGCAGATAGGGGATCGGCGTTCCGCCCCACACGTTCTCGTTGTCCTCGGTGAATCCTCCGCTCGAGGACATGTAGAAGGCCTGAATGGTCTGGCCCTGGTACGTGACGACCTGTCCGGCGGTCGCATCGACCGCAGCGACCCATCGGTCGCCGTCCAGCCCGGCTTCCTTGTCCCAGCCCGCGTACACCTGGTCGAAGGAGCTGGCGAACAGCGCGCAGTTGCACACGGGACGGTTCTGCCCGGAGGTGGCCGCTTTGGTGAATGCATAGGTTCGGGCGGCGACAGCCTGCGCCTGGAGGGCCGGGACCGGCCAGCTGCTGGGGACCTCGGACAGGCCGTAGAGGTACTCCTCGGCTCCCACCACGAGGATCATCCGCTCACGGCACCCGGATTCACAGTTGTACAGGTTGAGCTCGATGAATCCCCGGCTGTAGGCGTGACCCGCCTCGGGAACCACGACGCGGGCGCCGTTCGCGTACGCCACGTACAGGTTGTTCGCGGGACCGCCCACATCCTCCCCCACCTTCGTCCCCGTCCCGTCGAGGATCCGGTACGCCTGGCCGGCCACCTGCACGGTCCAGGTTTCGCCCTCTGGAACCGTGGCCACCACCTCGCCGGAGTTCGGGTCGCCGAGTCGCAGGTCGGCCGGTCCGCCGGTCGGCGCCAGCCGCACCTTCTGCCTGCCCTGGACCAATCCAACGCGGAGCTTGCCCGGCGGCGATGGCGCCGGCGCCACCTTGGTCCCCGAGTAGAAGTGGGTCAGGATGCGGGCCTCTCCCCACCCCTGCTTGGCCAGCCCGTACGCGCCCCACTGCGACATGCCCAGGCCGTGGCCCCAGCCGGAGCCGAAGAACCGGAACGAGTCCCCGGCATACCCGGCTTCCGCAGGCAGGATGGTGGCAACGCACAGGACCAGGGCGAACGCAAGCGCTTTCTTCATGACACTCCGGGGGTCCGAACGGGGCCGCACCCTAGCACATCGGCCGGCCCGGTTCCCCACGTTACCCTTCGGGCCCCTCCTCGCCGGCGGAGATCCTCGCCCCGCGCACGCTCGTCCCGGGGCGAACCCGAGCCGATGCCGCGAGTACGGATTCGATGACCGTGGCCCCCACCCCCACCACCGAGCGAGGGCCGAGGATCGAACCGAGCACCTTCGCCCCCTGCTCAACGACGGTGCCCCCGAGGAGCACGGAGTCGTCGATCTCCGCGTCCGGGCCAATCGACGCTCCCGCGCCCACGACCACCCATCGGCCCAGGTGCGCGCGGCGATCGACGATCGCCCCGTCGGCAACGAACGGCGCCGGATAGCGTTCGCCCCCCACCTTCCCCTCGAGGATGTCGAACTGGGCGCGGAGATAGGTCTGCGGCGTGCCGATGTCGAGCCAGTACGCCTCGGTGACCAACCCGAACACGCGTCGCCCCGCATCGATGAGCGCCGGGAAGATCCGGCGCTCGATCGAGACGTTCCCGCTCCCCCTCCATCCGGACAGGGCTCCCGGTTCGAGGACGTAGGTTCCCGCGTTCACGTCGCCGGGTATCGGCTCCTCGGGCTTCTCCCGGAACTCGACCACCCGGCCGTCGGGTCCCGTCCCCACCAGTCCGAACGCCCGCGCGTCCTCTACGTGGTGGAGCGCGATGGTGGCGTCGGCCCCCCGTTCCCGGTGGAAGGCGGCCATGACGGTGAGATCGAGGTCGGTCAGGATGTCGCCGTTCAACGCGAAGAACGGCTCATCGCCCAGATGCTCCATCGCGTGCACGATGGCCCCACCGGTGCCGAGCGGCTCCCGTTCGGTGATCCACGTGATCGTTGGGTCGCGGCGGGCCTCGATGAAGTTATGGAACGTCGACTCGAGGTACGGGGAGGACAGCACGACCTCGTGGACCCCGTGGCGGGCCAGGTGGTCCAGGACGTGGTCCAGGCTGGGCCGGTCCATGAGCGGAAGGAGCGGCTTGGGGATGGTCTCGGTCAGGGGACGAAGCCGGGTCCCTTCCCCCCCGACGAGGACGACCGCTCTCATCGGCGGCGCGTCATTTCAGCCGTGCGGCGTCCGGGAGACCAGGAAGATGCCGGCGACGATGAGCGTCACCCCCGCCCACCGGAGCGGCGGAACGGTCTCGTCCAGGATGAACAGGTCGAACAGGAGGATCAGCACGTAGGTGAGGGCCGCGAACGGGTAGGCGAAGGAGAGGGAGGCCCGGGACAGGACCACCAGCCAGACCAGGGCGGACAGCCCGAACAGGAACAGCCCGGCGTAGATGGCCGGGATCCGGACCAGCGCCCCGAGCGACCGCGCGTCGACGCCGAACCGCGCCGGAGCCAGGTCGTCGTTCACCGCGTTCATCCCGTGCTTCAGGGTGAGCTGGGCCACGGCGGCGAGGGTCACCGACAGCAGGATCAGCGCGATCAGCATGGCGAGGTTCCCTTTCTTCGAAGTCGTATCCACGTGGTCGAGGGCGGTCACAGGTCCTCCACCTCCACGTCGATGGGCACGTCGATCCGATCCTGGACCAGGACGGCATCGACGACGTCGAATCCGTACCGTTGGGTCTGGACGTGGTAGAGCCGGCCGGTCTCCCGCGACGACAGGCCGACGGTGACCCAGTACTTGCCGGCGGTGTAGGGGAACGAGCCGATCCGGAACCGGACCCGCTTCTTCCCGTCGAACCGGGCGATGGCGATGCCGTGGGCGGACGTCCTGGCATCGAGCACGGGGTAGTTCGTGGCTCCGTCGAGGATCTGGAAGTCGACGTCGAGGTCCGCGATCGGCTCGTTCGTCCGGACGTCGACCTGGACGGTGAGGCCGTCGCCGCGGCGCAGCGCGATCTCCCTCGCGCCCGATCCCCAGATCAGCTCGACGCCATCGATCTCGGCCTGACGCGTTCCCTCCTCCGGCACGAACCCCGGATCGGTGGTTCCGAGCAGGACGTGGCGCATCTCGCGGACCACGTCCGCGGGCGCACCCGCCGCGTGCACCTCCCCATGGTGCAGCATCACGGCCCGGTCACAGATCTTCGTCACCGTGTCGAGGGCGTGGGTGACGAGCACGATCGTCCGGCCCTCCCGCTGAAACTGGCCGATGCGATCGAGGCACTTCGCCTGGAAGGCCTCGTCGCCCACAGCGAGCACCTCGTCGATCAGCAGGACCTCGGGGTCGACGTGGACGGCCACCGCGAATCCCAGGCGGACCAGCATCCCCGAGGAGTAGAACTTCACCTGGTTGTCCATGAAGTCCTGGAGCTCGGCGAAAGCCACGATGCCCTCGTAGGCCGCGTCGGTCTCCCGCCTGGACAGCCCGAGGAAGGACGCGTTCAGGTACACGTTCTCCCTGCCGGTGAGCTCGGGGTGGAATCCCGCGCCCAGCTCCAGCAGAGCGGCCAGCCGCCCCCGCTGCCGCATGACCCCCGAGGTCGGACGGAGGATCCCAGCCACGATCTTGAGCAGGGTGGTCTTTCCCGAGCCGTTGTGCCCGATCAGGCCGAGCGAGCTTCCCTCGGGGACGTGGAAGGACACGTCGCGAAGCGCCCAGAAGTCCTCGGCCCGCATCCGGGAGCGGAGGACCCTGGCCTTGAGGGAGGTCGGCCGCTCCCGGTACAGCCGGAACTTCTTGCTGACGTCGGCCGCCTCGAGTGCGGGAGCGGTCACCCCTACAGTTCCTCCGCGAAGTCGCCCGACAGCTCGAAGAACCGTCGCCACGTGTACAGCAGAAACACGAGCGATGCCGCCAGCACGATGGCAAGCACCCCCGACAGCCATGCCAGGCTGACGTCGGGCAGGACCGGCCGTTCGCCCACCACCGGCCGCACCACTCCGTACAAGGCCCGCTGGAACCCCAGGGCGATCGATGCGAGCGGGTTCGCCAGATAGAGGCCCCACAGGCTCACACCGAGGATCTTCCTCCCCGACAGCTCGTCCTTGACCAGAAAGCCCGAGTACACGATGGGGGTCATCCAGAACCACACCAGCAGCGCGATGTTCAGCAGGTGCTGGACGTCCCGGTACCGAACGTTCAGTGCGGCCAGCCAGAACGTGAGCGCCAGCGTGAATACGAGGAGCGTCGCGAACGCCAGCGGGTAGATCGCCAGCTCGGGGAGGTGGAACCCGTACCCCGATACCAGGATGAACAGCAGGAACACAGCCGACTGAAGGACGAAATCCACGAGGGCCACCCCGACCGCCGAGAGCGGGAGCACCTCACGGGGGAACGAGACCTTCTTGACCAGGTTGGCGTTGTCGATCACCGAGCGCGCGCCGCCGGCGAGGGAGACCGAGAACATGTTCCAGGCGAGGAGCCCGGCGAGGAGGTAGACGGGGAAGTGCGGGAACGAGTTGTGCGTGACCCTCACCACGAACGTGAAGACGGCGAGGAACACGATCGGGTTGAGCAGCGACCACACCGCGCCGAGAATCGAGGCCGTATACTTGACCTTCAGCTCTTTGCGCACCAGGTTCAGGAGGACCTCTCGCCGGTCGTACACCTCCCGGACGCGCCGGCCCACCCGGAGCTTGGCGGGCTCGGAGGTGCGGACGACGGTCCCGGCGCTCTCGCTCACCGTCCGCGATCCCCCGGAGTGAGCTCCTCGAGGGCGCGCGCGTATGAGAGGCCGTATCCCCGCGCGAGGTGCTCACTCGTGACGCTGAGGTCGACCAGGGATCCGGCCCACCTTGCCATGGCCAGGTGGGACGGATCGCGCATCAGCCCCAGCGTCCGCTCGATGGCATCCACGTATCCCCGAGCGGTCGTTTCCTCGCGGGCCTGAACCTCCACGTGGGTTCGGGCCCGAGCGCCCATGCGGGCCGCGAGCGCCGGGTCCGCGGCCAGCCGCTCGATGGCCGTCGCCAGCTCACGGGGATCGGGTCGTCCGGAGGAGACCCGCACCACCAGGTCGTCCGGGATGTCGAGGTACGTGCCGGTCCCCGAGACGATGGCCGGCGTGCCGCACTGCATGGCCCGGGCCAGGGATCCGCTGACCTCGCCTCGATGAGGATGCCGGAGGTCGATGGCGATGTCCGCGGCGCCCATCCAAGCCAGGAAGTCGGGGTCCCGGACGTCGGCAAGGAGCGTCAGTCGCCCACCGAGCCCGCTCTCCCGGACCACGGCGTCGATGTCGTACCCGTCGATCCTCCGGCCCACAAGGACCAAGTGCACGGGCTCGGGGAGCCGGTCGACCGCCTGCCACACCACATCGATCAGCTTCGCCGCGTTCAGGTCGCCGAACACGCCGACCAGGGTCCGCATCCCCCTGGCCTCGAGCGGCCGGCGGAGGGACATCCGGCGCGCGAGCGCGCGCCGGATGTCCCCCTCGCTCTCCACGACGGGGTGCGGGACCACGAAGACAGGCGTCTTCGACCCAATCTCCCGCACGTACCGCCGGCCAAACTCCGAATGCACGACGATCCCGCGAGCTCGCCGGGCGACGTGCGCCGCCCATGGGATGCGGAGCGGCTCGCTCCTCACCGGGTCATGCGAACGCACCCGTTCGCTACTCCTCATAGCCTCGCGGGCCGATTGACGGCCCACCCAATCGCCCTGGGCGACCATTCCCTTCACGAAGTCGTCGAGGGCCAGGTCGTGGATCACGACGAGGCCCGGCACCCGGATGGCGTCACGGTAGATGTCTCGATGGAACTCGACGTTGTTGCCGAGGTGGTAGACGCACAGCGCGTACCATGGAAGGGCCCCCTCGTACCGGCGCGCCGCCGGCCAGAGGGCCTCGATCTCGAGGCCCTCGCGGAACCCGATACGGTGCAGGCCGTCGAGGACCGACCTGGAGTAGGTGGCGATGCCGGTCCGGGCGGGCGGCATCGGCGATAGCCAGGCGATCCGCTGGCGAAGCCGCTCCCCCCACAGGCGGCGCGCGATGACCTCCCTGACGCCGGCCACGTCAGTCGAGCAGCCGGGCCACGACCTCCGGCCACGCCGGGACCGTGGCCCGCAGTTTCTCGTGGCCGGCCGCCCCTAGCCGTCTGGCCAGCGCTCGATCCGTGAAGAGCCGATCAAAGGCCTCCGCGATCGCCTTCGGCCGGGGCGGGATGACGAGGCCGGATTCTCCGTCGGTCACGAACTCGAGCGGCCCGCCGCTATCGGCAAGCGTCACGAGGGGGCGTCTAGCGGCGAAGCCTTCCAGCGTTACGTAGCCATAGTCCTCGTCGAACGGCCCGTAGTAGACACCCAAGGCGCCCACGTACAGCCGGTGCAGGACCTCGTCAGGCACCCCAACCTGAAGTGAGACCCGGCCTTCTAGCCGGTACTTACGAATCTGCTCGCGGATGGTGGGCTCGTCGGGGCCCGAGCCCACGAGCACGAGTCGCACGCCGGTCCTGACGTGCCGCATGGCCTCGACCACCAGCGGCTGGCGCTTCAGGGCCTCCAAGCGGCTGGGGAACAGGATCGAGTCTCCGTACGGCCCTGATTCCATGGCGAGCAGCGCTTCGCTGATCGGCGAGAGGTGGTAGAGCACCTCCGAGTGCACCCGCGTGGAGCTCCACAGCCGGTCCTGGACGTTCCTGGAGCTCGTGAATACCCGCTTGGCCTCGCCAAGAGCGATCTGGTCGGACCGCCAGATCATGTCTCGGACCATGGCCCCTTCTTCCTGCTGGGACAGATCGGGATACTCGGGGCGGTCCCATAGTTCGTAAGCAGAGCGGTGCTGATGGATCAACCAGACGATCTTCCGCTCGTGCGGCACGAGGTAGGCGGGGAACTTTAGGGCGATTGCCACATCGATCTTCAAGCCGTTCGACTCAGCGATGTCCAAGCTCCGCCACACCGCCATTTGGTGGACGAGCTCAGTCCCCGGAAACCAGTTCCCGGCCACCGTCACAATCTCCGCCTCGTGGCCGGCCGCCTTAAGCGCGCGAACCAGAGACTCCGTGTGGGTCTCGGCCCCGCCCCGCACGAATGGTGTCTGCGGGTGGCAGACGGCGATGCGCATCAGCCTCGCCTCTCGCCGGGCCCCTTGTTCGGTTCTCGCTCATAGTGTTGGGCCCGGAGCCTCGCACGGGGCTTGAGCTCCCGCCTGCACCAGGCGCGGGCAGCGTTCGTCTCGCCCCTGCAGATGATCTGCCGCTCGTCCTCCCGCATGGGGACCACGAACTGGTGAAGTGCCTCTCCGATATCGGCCATGCCCAATCGGGCGCGGGGCGTCGCCTCCGCCGCCAAGTAGGGCTCGCGATCCAGCGCTTCATTCACACGTTCCGAGCTCCGACCTCAGGATCCATCGCCCGGGCAGCCTAGCACCCCGACCGTCGTCCGCGAGAGACTCGGTGCAAGCGTGACCGAACCTGCCACTGGAACGGGCTCGGCTGCCCGGCCGGTCTTTGGTCGAGCCCCGGGGGCCGAAATCCTCGGCTCAGCGCCAAGCATGAACAGTGAAGCGGCCCCCAGCGACGGCGCTCGGGTTCTTCCGTTCGAACCTCGAGAACCCCACCGTTCCTAGCATCGCCTCCACCGCCGGCGGGTTCGGACCCCACCAGTTCGTGGAATCGTTGTTCAGCTCGGCGTCTGGGTAGAAGACCATCGCAGGCTTCCTGAAGTCGAGGGCGGCCACGTGCGTGTCCAGGATCAATAGTTGCTCGGTCACACTTGCTACGCGCTCCAGCGCAAGCAGCGGGTGGCGCATGTGGTAGAGCACTCCCACGAAGAGCACTACGTCGAACGTACCGATTACTTCAGGCGATAGTTCGAGCACATCGACGTCCAGGTCCTCGACTTTCGAATGGAGCGCTTTCCGCGCGAACTCGAACCCATCCTTCGTCCCCCACCCCTCACCGCTCCAACAGAATGAGTCCGTCGCCAGAACCCTGGCCGCACCGCGACGCTCGCACTCGAAGGAGAAAGCACCGTCCCACGCGCCGATGTCGAGAACAGTCTTCCCGCTGAGGTTGCTCGGGAGCTCCAACTGCGCTACCCGTCTGGGCGTGTCGTCGATTCCCGGGGTCACGAGCCCGTGCCCCAGATCGATCGTGTGGTACCAGGTGATTGCGCCCATCCCAGACTTGACGTCATCGACGTTCATCCGCTCCCCCGAGTTCTCCTAGCATACCGGCGGTCTACGCGCGGCTCCCCGCTCTGGGGTACCCACGAACGGGGTCTGCGGGCGGCACGCGGCGATCCGCATCAGGCGCGCCCCCGGTCGTTGCCCTCGTCCGCCCCCGGAACCTCCCGCTGAGCACGCAGCCGCGCTACCTCGGCCTCCAGTGCCGCCACCCGGCCGGCCAGGATGGCCACCAACTCGCAGACGTCGCCGAGCAAGCGATCGTACCGACGCCGCATCGGTCGCAGGAAGTAGAAGATGCCCGCCTTCAGCCGCCGCCGCCATCGGTACGGTGAGCCGATCTGCGGCTCGTTCCGAGGGATGGGGGATCGCTCGTCGGCCCGCATTTCGGCGACGAGGTCCTGGAGGACGACCCGGAGCTCCTGCGCGTCCATGGTAGCCCGGGAGGTGGTCTCCTCAGCCCAGTAGAGCTCACGCTCCAGGGCCACACGCGAGGATTCCGCGTGCGGCGGATCCGGTCGCTTGGCCATGATGCGGGAGCGTACCAGTGCCTCGAGAGCCCCAGTCACGACGCCTTGGCCCAGATCGGGCCTCGGCAGTCCGTGCGGAGGGGAAGCGGGTCGGGAGCCCTCGGTTCACGGTCGAAATCGAAGTCGTAGCTGAGGTTCCGGGCCCGGCTATCCCGACGGGTCAGCCGCGACAGGCTCCAGTTGTCCTCGATGAATCGAAGCACGCTCGAGAACTCGCCGAGCCGGTGATCGACGTGACCCCTTTTCGCGTACGGCGAGATGAGCAGGAGCGGAACCCGGAACCCGAACCCGAATCGATCCACCTGCGGCGGGGGGACGTGATCGTAGAACCCGCCGTAGTCATCCCACGTCAGGAAGATCGCCGTGTCCTCCCACATGTCCGAACGCATGATCGCGTTGATCACCTTCGTGCTCCAGTTCTCCCCATAGCAGAAGTTGTACTCGGGATGCTCCGAGAGCTCGAAGCGAGGCGTGATCCACGTGACTGGTGGCAGCTCGTCCTGACGGATGTCCCGGATCACCTGGTCCACCGAGAACATGTGCCTATCCCATCGCCGAGGGTGCTCCCGGTAGCGTCGGATCGCCGAGTAGGCCGACCAGATGTATCCACTCTGCAACTCGGTGGCTGCGTAGTACGCCCATGGGATATGGGCAGTGTCCAGGAGGTCCCCCTCGGTCTTGAAGTCGAAGCACGGGCGGATGAATCGGACGTGGCCCTCCGAGTCGAATACCTCGACCCGCTGCTGCGAAGGCGCGTCGCATCCGAAGGTGTTGGAGAAGAACCCGGTTCGCCTGGGGTTGTCGACGGCGCCGCCCGACTGCGCCGCGATCGAGTACAGATGATTCGGAAACGAGGGACCCTGCGCCGAGGCAAAGAAGTTGTCGGCCAGGACGAATCGCCTCGCCCAGTGCCAGTAGTTCGGGAGCTGGGCCCGGTCCAGTCGCGTGAATGCCCATCTCGTAGACAGGCCGCCCTGGTTGAACCCGTCCATCCGGCCAGAGTCCCAGGCATGCAGCGCGCACGCGTAACAATGCGGAAGGTCACCCGGTAGCCGTCCGTCGGTCCCGCGGGTGAGCGGTCGGATCGTGCCACCATCGTCGGCGCTTGCGGCGCCGTTGGCGCCGGGGAACGTCCCGAAGAGGTTGTCGAACGTGCGGTTCTCCTTGATCAGGAACACGACGTGCTTGATGGGCCACCGCGTGGTGAACGAGGCCGCCGGCGGCCAGGCGGGGTGAAGCGTCGGAGCGACGGGAGCTGGGCGATCGGATCTCGTCGGGGGGGCGGATGGTTCATCTGCCCGGCTTCGCGGCGAGCACGCCACTGCCGACAGGGCCAGGATGGTGGCCGCCCCGAACGCACCGAGGCGGGAGGGAGGCCACATCACGGCGGAGTCTACCGCCGCTCACGGCGCGGCGGTGATGGAGACGGTTGCAGCCTAGACTGACCCGGATCACCCATGCGCATCCTGTTCCTGACCCCGGAAGTGCCGTACCCGGCGCGGAGCGGCGGCACCATCAAGACGATCAGCGTGCTCCAGCACCTGCGACGCCTTCACGAGGTCCATGTGCTGTGCTTCCGTAGGGGGCCGCTCAGTCCGGAGCAGGAGGCCTGGACGGCACAGGTCGGACCGGTCGTCACGGTTGCGCTCCACCGCGGCCGGTCCGCATGGAACCTGCTTCGAAGCTACGGGGCCGGGATCCCGATGAGCGTGCTGCGCAACCGGAGCCGGCGCATGTCCCGACTCGTATCCGAACGGCTCGCCTCGGAAGGTTTCGACGCGGCCTTCGCCGACGGCTGGTTGATGGCGCAGTACGTCCCGAACAGCTTCCACCGCCTGCGGGTGCTTCACGAACACAACGCGGAGCACGTCATGTGGCGCCGCCAGGCCGACCTGGAAACGAACTTCGTGCGGAAGGCCCTCGTCCGCATGGAGCATGCGCGTGTTCGTGCCTATGAGTCGGCAACCGTTCGGCGCTTCGACGTGGTCTTCGCGGTCTCCGAGGAAGACCGCCGTGCCCTCGACGAGTTGGGGCCTCGGCCCGGCTCGGTGCGCCTCCTCCCCAACGTCGCGCAGGCGGGCCTGCTGGACCGGCCCCCGCTCCAGCCCCCAGCCGAGCCCATGCTCCTCTTCCTGGGGACGCTGGGGTGGCCGCCCAATGCAGAAGGCCTCCGTCGGTTCCTTCGGTCGGGCTTCCCCGCCCTTCGGGCCCGGCGGCCGGACGTCCGACTCGTCCTGGCCGGTGCCGGGGCTCCGAGCTGGCTGGTCCGGCTGGCCTCAGACACCTCGGGCCTCGAGCACATTGGGCCGGTCTCCGACCCCGAGCCCCTGTATCGGCGGGCCCGGGCGTTCGTGGACGTGGGGCTCGGAGGAAGCGGTACCCGGGTCAAGGTGCTGAACGCCATGGCCCGCGGCCTCCCGGTGGTCAGTCTTCCCTGGGGTGTCGAGGGATTGAACGCGGTGCCGGGCGAGCACGCGCTCGTGGGCCGGAACGAGGCCGAGCTCGTCGATCTCCTCGGTGAGCTCCTGGACGACGATGCGCGATGGCTGGTGCTGTCCGAGGGCGGCCGCAGGCTGGTGAGAGAGCGCTATGTGCCCGAGATCGCGTTCGCGTCGCTCGACGCGGCGCTCGCCGCGTCGAGTGACGACCTCACTCGGTACCCCGGCCAGTAGGGCTGCCTTCGACCGGCTTCAGCCGCGCCACTCGGGTCGGGCACGATGCTCCCGCTCATGAGCTGCGATTCGGCCCGCGACTAGCGAGCGACTCGCTCGCGCAGTGCGCGCCAGGGGAACACGATCGTGGCCCGAACGATCCTCGGGAGCCGGCTGGGCTGTTGGGCGAGTCGCCAGAGCCATTCGAGGCCCAGGCGGTGCATCACACGGGGAGCTCGGGGAAATCGCCCGGCCCACATGTCGAGGGTTCCACCCACACCCATGATGATCCGGGCGCTCGGGACCTCGGCGCTGTACCGGTCGATCCAGCGCTCTTGCTTGGGCGCTCCGAAGGCGACCAGGACGATCCGTGGAACAGAAGATCGAATCGACTCGATCAGGGTCCGGCCATCTTCGGGTGAGATGGCGACCCCGTCCTCGCCGATCTGGACACCGGATCCGGCAGCGTTGACGGAGAGGCCAGGGAGCTCCGCCCGCCAGCGGGCGGCCGCCCGGAGACCGACGTCGCCCTTCCCGCCGACGAACATCACGGGATCCCCTCGCGCGGCGGCCAAGCGGACCGCAGCCTCCGCCACGTCGACGCCGGGCCACCGTCGAATCCGGCGTCTCGTCCGAACGAGCTGCACCATCGCGAGCCCGGCGCCGTCCGGAAGTGCGAGGTCAGCCTGATCGAGGAGCGACCTGAAGTCCGGGTGGTCCCACGCGTAGAGGAGGATCTCCGGGTTGGGCGTGAACACGCGGCGGGTAACGTCGCCGTCCAGGAACACTCGCAGGGTCCGACGCACGTCCTCCAGCGTCTTCCGCTCGTGCAGCCGCACGCCAAAGATCGCGGACGCGTCCACCCCGGGCGTGCCGACCCCTGACAGCCCTTCACCCCACCTCGTGATCGGGCCGGGCCTTCGTGGGCACATCCACCTGCCGCACGAGCTCGACGAGCTCGCCATCGGTATGGAAGACGGCGTCCTTGGGGCCGGCCTGCTCCTCCATCCCCCCCACCGCCGCGACGAATGCGCGCGTTCCAAGCTTCTGTGCCCGCGCCAGCGCGCCAGAGGACCACGCTCGGCGGTACGGCAGGACGAACACGTCGGCCCCGGTGATCCACATGTCGAACCCCTCGTCGGACACGTATCCCTCGATCAGCGTGACGCCCGGCGTCCTCTCGCACAGCTCCCGGAGCGCTCGCACATGGCTCAGAGCTTCAGGCGTTGGCTGCCGGACGGAGCCAACGACGACCAGCCGCCCCGGCGACCCCGCCTGGTGGAAGGCTCGGATGGCGCGCTCGAAGCCCTTCGCCGGATGCAGGAACCCGGCACACAGGAACAGGCACTCGTCCGGCTCGATCCCGAGGATGGACCGGGCCTCGCTCCGAGCGACTCGCCTGCCGATTCGTACGCCGTTGGTGTGGGGCACGATCGTGCCCTCGACCCCGAGCCGATACGCGTGCTCTAGGGCCTCACGCTCCCGATCCGAGTGAAACAGCAGGCTCGCTCGGGCGAAGGCCGACCGAAGAATGACGTGGTCCGGTCGCCACAGCAGGCGCGGCCGGCTGGCCGCCTCGTGGACGAGGACCTCGGTGCCCGGCCGTCGACGGGTGAGCCACCACAGGCCGAGAGAGGACATGACCTTAGAGACCGGCGCGCGTCGCCGGAAGTACAGCCCGGGCTCGAAATGCACGAGGACCCGGTCGAACCCGGGGGCCAACCGAGCCGCAGTGAGGAAGGGCCGCCCTCCGAAAAAGGGCACCCTGACGTCGCCGTACCCGTCAGGAGGCGAGACCACGACGACCTCGTGCCCCTCGGTCCTCAGCCGTTCGACGTCGGCAGCCGCGTAGCTGCCGATCCCGCAGTGACGCGGCGGGTACGAGCTGATGACGAGGATCCTCACCGTTGTGCGACCCAGTCTAGGGACGCTGAGCGCACGCTACCCGGGCTCGCCGGCTTCGTGGAGGACCGCGGCGGTCCTTCGGGCGGTCTCGGTCCAGTCGAAGCTCGAGGCCCGGGCCAACCCGGCTGCCCGCAACCGGCCTCGCACACCGTCATCGATCACAAGGGTCTGGAGCCCCTCGCGGATGGCGTCGACGTCGTGGGGGTCGACCAGTAGGGCCGCGTCGCCGGCCAGCTCCGGGAGCGACGACGTGTCGGAGGTGAGCACGGGCGTCCCGCAGGCCATGGCCTCCAGCACCGGGAATCCGAACCCCTCGTACACGGATGGGAAAGCGAGGCCGATCGCTCCGCCGAGCAACGCAACCTTGTCCGGCTCCGGCAGGTAGCCGACGAGCCTCACGGCCGCACGAACGTCTCGGGGCAACGCTCGGAGCGCGTCGGGCCCCGGGTCGGAGTCGTCCGGGCTCCATTCCTTGGCCCCCGCGATCACGAGCATGGGCCTGACGTCGCCGGGGAGCGCCGCGAAGGCCGCGAGGAGCCGGGGGAGGTTCTTCCGCGGTCCCCGTCCCAATGCCACGAGGTAGGGACCGTCGATCCCGAACGCCCGCCGCACGTCGAGGATCCGTTCCTCGGACGGCGGACGGTACATCTCGCAGTCCACGGCGAGCGGGATGACGGCCACCTTCGCCTCAGGCGCGCCGTAGAGCTCCAGGAGGTCGCGCTTCGTCCACTCCGACGGTGCGATGAGCCGTGCCGCGCGACGAACCGTGTGCAGGACCGCATCGCGCCACCACGTCACGGCCTGCGGGGCGGTCTCTGGGAAACGGCGGAAGGCGAGGTCGTGCACGGTGGCCACCACTCGACGGGCCCGTGTAGGGGGCGGGACGAAGTTCGTGGCGAACAGGACGTCGAAGCCTCCGAACCACTCGACGCGAGGGAAGCCGTGTCGGGCCGTTCGCTCAAGCAGACGGCTGGGATAGAGGATGCCGCGCTCGCGGAGGTTCGGCGCGCCGACATCGTCGAAGTGCCGCCACCGGCGGATGGCCGCCTTGGAATGCACGTACCACGCCACGTAGCTCGCTTTCGGGTCCACCTCGGGGAGCCGGCGGATCAGGTTCCACGCGTAGTTCCCCACCCCGGTCCGCTCCCGGGCGACCGCCGGACGGGCGTCGATCGTCACCCGCAGCATTGGTCACTCACGAGCAGTTCACGGGACCGGACGTGCTGGGCGGCGGCAGCCGGAAATGCGATCCGATGACCACCGCGATGCTCACGTCAGGCAGGACGCCCTTCTTCACCGGCACTTCGGGGAGGTTGGACAGATATCCGTGCACGACGTCGGCCATGGCCTTTCCGTCGGTGGCGCCCCCCTTGTACAGGATCGCCGAGCCCTTCACCGGCGGTGGGCCGAGTGCCGCGATGTCCTGGACCGGGATCGAGGTGTCGAACCCGCCCTCGGTGAGCGTCGTGTACACCCGCGGGGCCATCCCGGCGGAGCTCCGGTCGTACACCGCGACCTTGATCACGGCCGGCGAGGGCGGGGTCTGCTCCTGTGTCAGGCCCACGTCGCCGAGGGGCCGGCCGTCGCGAAGCCTGGTGAAGAGCTCGTCCGCTTCCGGCTCGACCATCCGGACGATCGAGAGGTACTGACCGTTCACCGTGATGCCGGCGGGCGTGCTCGGCACTACGCGGAAGTCCACGTTGCCCGCGTTGACCCCATTCAGCTGGCCCGCGAGGTATGCGAGCTCCGCAGGGTTCAGGCCCCGGTCCACCCGGACGCTCTTGAGTATCGCGGGGACGAGCGACGGGAGATGGATGAGCTCCCCCGGCGACAGCATCTTGGCAATCACCGCCCGTAGGAACTGTTGTTGCCGGCTGATCCGGGCGAAGTCGGGGATGAGGTCGCACGGCTGGTGCCGGGTCCGCACGTACGCCAGCGCGGTCCGGCCGTCGAAGTGCTGGCAGCCCGCTTTGATGTCGAGCTGCGTGAGCGGGTCCTGCATCGGGTATGGGACGCACATGTCGACCCCGCCGAGGGCGTCGACCACGGACTGGAAGCCGGCCAGATCGACGAACAGCGAGTGGTTGATCCTCAGCCCGGTGATCGACGTGATCGTGCGGGCCACCAGCTGCGCACCGCCACCCTCGATCCCACCCTCGAACGCCGCGTTGATCCGGTTGAAACCGTGGCCCGGGATGTCCACCCACAGGTCCCGCGGGAAGGAGAGGAACACGGCCTTCTTCTCGCCCGGCTCGATGTGCACGACGATGATCGTGTCGGAGCGGAAGACTCCCCCGATGTGCTGGTCGGTGCCGAAGACCTGCTGTTCCTCCTTGGTCAGCCCGGCCCGGCTGTCGCTCCCGAGCAGCAAGTAATTGCAGGCGTGGCGAAGGCAGGGGCCCCCGATGTCCGGGTTCGCGCCGGGGGAGGAGCCTGAGTCGGGCGCGTCGGGGATGTACTGGATCTGGTTCTGGGTCCAGTAGTACAAGCCCATCGCCCCGCCGGCGAGGATCGTGACCAGGAGGGACAGGGCGGCGGCCCCCGCCAGCAACGTCCGGCGCAGGTGGGGATGGCCGGCAGGCTTTCCCTGCAGGGCGTCGTCGTCGGACATAACCTTGGGAAAGAGTACCCAGGTGTCCGTTTCGGCAGGGGGCGGGTTCATGGCGATCGTGTGGAGGCCCAGCCAGGAGTACGTGGACCGGGCCAACGTCACGCGGTTCATGCGAACGCGCGGGATCTCCACCTACGAGGACCTGGTCGCGAGGTCGGTGGCGGACATCGGATGGTTCTGGGACGCGGTGGTGGAGGACCTGGGCATCGAGTTCTTCGAGCCGTACGACCGGGTCGTCGACACATCACGCGGCATGGAGTGGGCCACCTGGTTCGGGGGCGGCTCGGTGAACCTGGCGCACAACTGCGTGGACCGGTGGGCCGAGCGGACTCCCGACGCCGTTGCAGTCGTCTGGGAGGGAGAGGAGGGCGAAGCCCGCCGGGTCACCTACCGCGAGCTCCGCGAACTCTGCGACCGGCTGGCGAACGGCCTGGCCTCGCTGGGGATACGAAGCGGTGACGCCGTCGGCATCTTTCTCCCGATGTCGCCGGAAGCGGTCGTCGCCGTGATGTCGTGCGCGAAGCTCGGTGCGATATGGCTGCCCATCTTCTCCGGGTTCGGGGGCGATGCGGTGGCCCAGCGCCTGCGAGACGCGGGGGCCAGGCTGTTGATCACGGCGGACGGCTTCCCTCGTCGGGGAAAGACCATCCCCATGAAGGAGGTGGCCGATCAGGCAGTCGCGGGGTCTCCTTCGGTGGAACGCGTCGTTGTCTGGCAACGGTTGGGGCGCGACGACATGCCGTGGTCAGACGAGCGCGACGTCCGGTGGGACGAGCTCCTCGCCGCGCAGCCGGCGTCCTTCGAAACCGCACACGTCGACCCCGAGCACCCGCTGTTCATCGCGTACACGAGCGGTACCACCGGGGCGCCCAAGGGCGCCGTCCACGTCCACGGCGGCTTCCTGGCGAAGATCGCGGAGGAGGTGGCCTATCAGGTCGACCTTCATCAGGGCGAGGTCCTGTTCTGGGTCAGCGATCTGGGATGGATCATGGGGCCCTGGGAGATCGTGGGGGCCACCGCCCTGGGCGCGACGGTCTTCTTGTACGACGGGGCACCGAACCACCCCGGCCCCGATCGCATCTGGGACATGGTGGAGCGACACGGCATCACCACGCTCGGGGTCTCGCCGACGTTGATCCGGGCGCTGATCCCATCCGGCGACGAAGAGGTCCGCAAGCACGACCTGTCCTCGCTCCGGATCCTCGCATCTACGGGTGAGCCGTGGAACCCCGAGCCGTACCGGTGGTTCTTGGAGGTCGTCGGCGCCGGCCGGCTCCCGATCATCAACCTGTCGGGAGGGACGGAGATCGGGGCGTGCTTCCTGTCGCCACTCCCCATCTGCGAGCTCAAGGCGTGCACGCTCCGAGGCCCGGCCCTGGGGATGGACGTCGACGTCTTCGGTCCCAACGGGAAGCCGGTCGCCGCCGGTGAGGTCGGCGAGCTCGTGTGCAAGCAACCCTGGCCCGCCATGACCCGCGGCGTGTGGGGCGATCCGGAGCGCTACCTCGACACCTACTGGCGGCGATGGCCCGGCGTGTGGTGGCACGGCGACTGGGCGAGCGTGGACGAGGACGGGTTCTGGTTCCTCCATGGACGGTCCGACGACACGATGAACGTCGCGGGCAAGCGCCTGGGCCCTGCGGAAGTGGAGAGCATCCTGACGCTTCATCCCATGGTGGCCGAGTCGGCCGCCGTGGGCATCCCCGACGACGTCAAGGGCGAGGCCATCTGGTGCTTCGTGGTGACCAAGCCCGGCGTGAGCGCCGGCGACGGGCTGGCCGCCGAGCTCTCCTCCCTGGTCGCGGAACACCTCGGCAAAGCGTTCAAGCCGTCACGGATCGTGTTCGTCCCCGAGCTCCCGAAGACGCGCTCGGCCAAGATCGTCCGCAGAGCCATCCGGGCCACGATCGCCGGGCTGGACCCCGGTGACCTGTCGAGCCTGGAGAATCCATCCTCCCTTGAGGCCATCGGACAGGCCATGGGCTAGACCGCGCGGACGCCATCAAGAGTCTTGCGTGACCCTCGCGACGCTTCAGGGAGTGGCCAGCTCCACGGCTTCGGGAACCGTCTCACCCATGACGGGGCCATCCGGCAGAAAGACCTCGAAGGAGGCTCCCCCACCCTCGCGGTCGCCGACCCTGGCCCAACCGCCATGGAGCGAGGCGAATCGAGCCACGAGCGACAGGCCGATACCCAAGCCCTCCCCGCCGTGGCGGAATGGCTCGAAGATGACCTCCCGCAGATCGGGGGGAACGCCGGGGCCCGCGTCCTCAACCAGGATCGTCGTGCCATCCTCCCGGCGGTGGACACGGACCCAGATGGGCGTGGCCTTAGGGGTGTGCCGGGCCGCGTTGACCACCAGATTCTCGACGATGCGCTCCACGTGGACCGGGTCGACCGGCGACACGGTGGTCTCCGTGTCGACGTGAACCTCGTGGAACTTCACCTCCAGCTCGGCCACGAGGCGACGCGCCAGCTCTCCGACATCGGTGGGGCGGCGGTCCGGCTCGACCAACCCGCGCTCCAGGCGGTCCAGGTCGAGGAGGTCGCTTACCAGCCGGTTGAGCTTGCGGGCGCCCGCCACGACCCCCCGCATCAGGTCGCGCTTGTCTTCGTCCAGGTCGATCAATGAGCTCTCAAGCACCATCGCGGAACCCAGGACCGTGGCGATGGGGCCGCGGAGATCGTGAGCCACGGCGTGCAGGAGCAGGTTCTTCATGTCGTCCAGCTCCCGAAGGTGCGCGGCAGTCTCTCGTTCCCGCTGCCACGCCCGCTCGAGCTCCTCCTCCACCCGCTTGCGCTCGGTGATGTCCACCATCACGCCCTGCACGGCCCACGGCCGGCCTGCGGGGTCCTTCAGCATGACGGCGCGCTCGCTGACCCACACGACGTGACCGTCCCGATGGAGCATCCGGTACTCGCTCTGGTACGGCGAGCCGGAGTCTCGCGCCCGGACCCATTCCTCCCACACCCGGTCGACATCCTCGCGGTGGAGGTGATCCCGCCAGAACCCCGAGTCGCTCAGCCAGTCCTCCTGCGTGTAGCCCAGAAGCTCGATGAGCTGGGGGCTCACGTAGAGACTGTCGCTCCACTCGTCCAAGGGGTCGATGTAGGTCACCGCGGGGATGGTCTCGACCAAGCCCTGGTACTTGGTCTCCGCCTCGAACAGCGCACCGGGCTCCCACATCCGCTCGGTGACGTCGAGGGACACGCCGACCGCGCCGACGACCGTTCCCTCGTCGTCCCGGAGGGGCACCACGTGCGACGCGTATCGCCGGCCCCGCCAGTTCTGCTCGTACCGTGTGGACCGCCCCTCGAGGGCAGCCTCGTGGGCTGCGATCGCGGCGATCTCGGGATCGCTCGTCCCCAGGTAATCGTGCAGGGTTCGGCCGACCACCTCCCCCGGCGACAGCCCCAGATCGGCCAGTCCCCCGCCCACGTACGACGTGAACCGGAGCTCCCGATCGGTGGTCCAGGCGATGGCGGGCATCTGCTCGACCAGCGACCACAGGAGCTGTCGTTCCTCGCGCGCGCCGGAGTCGGTCCTCATGTGCTGGCAGTGGTATCGGAAGAAAGCACTGTGCGCTCAACCGACCCTTCGGCCATCGTGCGTGGACATTCCGATTCCCCGTCGTCGCCGAGGTCGCTCGGTACCGGGGCTAGGATGGCCAGATGACCGGGGGCCCCTACCCGTCGAATCTCGTGTCCGACGTGGTCCTGCGAGACGGTTCCACCGTCCGCATTCGCCCGGCCCGGCCCGACGACCTGGCCAGGGTCCAAGACTACCTGCTCGGCCTGTCGCCGGAGACCAGGCGACTGCGGTTCTGGACGGTCGCGGTGAACATCGGAGAGCTGGCCGAGAAGATCGTGGACGTCGATTACCGGGACCACCTCACCTTGCTGGTCCTTCGTGGCGGTGACGAGGGGACGATGATCGGCGGCGCCCAGTACTCGCGGATGGACGACGGCCGGGCCGAGATCGGCATGTCAGTGGCCGACGATTGGCAGGGCAAAGGCATCGGCTCCATCCTCCTCGGCCAGCTGGCCCAGGCGGCCGGCGAACGAGGCGTGACGATCTTCGTCGCCGAGGTCCTCCCGGAGAACCACGGGATGATCGGGGTGTTCAGGGAGAGCGGATTCCCCCTGTCGATCCGAGCCCTCCCCGGAGGGATCGAGGTCGAGCTCCCCGTGTCCCTCACCGAGGATGCGGTCACACGGTTCGAGCGTCGAGAGACCGCGGCCTCGGTGAACGCCATACGGACGTTCTTGTCGCCGAGGTCGGTGGCTGTGGTCGGGGCGTCACGGGACCGGTCCAGCCTCGGCGGGCAGCTGTTCCACAACCTGCTCACCGAGGAGTTCCACGGGCCGGTGTATCCGGTGAACCCCAGGGCGGAGGTGGTGCACGGCGTCCCGGCCTATCCCTCGATCGAGAAGGTCCCCGGCTCGGTCGACGTGGCGTTCATCGTCGTACCCGCTTTGTTCGTCATCCAGGTGGCTCGGGAGTGCGGTGAAAAGGGGGTCCGGGGGCTGGTCGTCATCTCATCGGGGTTCGCCGAGATCGGCGACGACGGCCCGGCCAGGCAGCGAGAGCTCGTAGAGGTCTGCCGGGCGTACGGGATGCGGATCATCGGCCCCAACTGCATGGGCATCGTGAACACCGACCCCAACGTCCGGTTGAACGGCACGTTCGCCTCGATCTTCCCGCCTCCCGGGCGGGTGGGGTTCCTGTCGCAGAGCGGCGCGCTCGGCCTGGCCGTGATGCAGCACGCCGCCGAGCTCGGACTGGGCCTGTCGTCGTTCGTCTCGGTGGGCAACAAGGCCGACATCTCCGGCAACGACCTCGTGGCATTCTGGGGCGACGACGAGCGGACCGACGTTGTCCTGCTGTATCTGGAGTCCTTCGGAAACCCACGGCGGTTCGCCCGCCTGGCACGCGAAGTCGGGAGGCGAAAGCCGATCGTCGCAGTGAAGTCGGGACGAAGCGCCGCGGGGGCCCGCGCCGCGGCGTCGCATACCGGGGCGCTGCTGGCCGCCTCCGACGTCACCGTCGACGCCCTGTTCCGGCAGGCCGGGGTGATCCGGACCGACACGTTGGAGCAGATGTTCGACGTCGCGGAGCTCCTGGCGAACCAGCCGGCGCCGGGGGGAGATCGGGTGGCCATCATCACGAACGCAGGCGGGCTGGGGATCCTGTGCGCGGACACCTGTGAAGCGAACGGGTTGATGGTTGCCCCGCTGTCCGAGACCACGAAGGCGCAGCTTCGGGAGTTCCTACCCTCCGAGGCATCGGTGGAGAACCCGGTGGACATGATCGCGTCGGCAAGCGACGCGGACTACGAGGGCGCCATCCGAACCGTCGCCGGCGACCCCGACGTGGACGCCGTGATCGTCATCTACATCCCGCCCCAGGTAGAGAAGGCGGCGGCGATCGTCCGGGCGATCGCCCGAGCCGTTCAGGACGTCGGAGGCAGCATCCCGGTGGCGACCACGTTGATGGGGGGCTCGGCCGTGGAATCGGAACTCCGTGTAGACGGGACGAAGATCCCCTCGTTCTCGTTCCCGGAGCAGGCGGCCATCGCCGTCGCCCGAGCAGCGGCATACGGACAGTGGCGAACCAGGCCCGAGGGCACCGCCCCTCGGTTCGACGACGTCCGGCGGGACGAGGCGTACGCCGTGATCGCGGGCGCCTTGGGGCGCGGCGGCGGTTGGTTGACGGCCGAGGAGCTCGAGGAGCTCCTCGGCTGCTGGGGGCTGCGGGTGGCGCGTTCGGCCCGAGCAGCCACACCGGAGGTAGCCGCCGCTGTCGCCTCGAGCCTCGGCGGCCCCGTCGCCCTGAAGGCGTTGGGTCGGGACATCGTGCACAAGACCGATGTCGGGGCGGTGCGCCTGGGGCTCGCCGGTCCCGATGAGGTGATCTCCGCCGCGAAGCAGATGGCGCGGCGAGTCGACGAGGCTGGCTTCACGCTGGAGGGGTTCCTGGTCCAGGAGATGGTCACCGGCGGCGTCGAGATGCTGGTGGGCGTGGCCCAGGATCCGCTCTTCGGGCCGGTCGTAGCGTGCAGCGCCGGCGGAACGGCGGCCGAGCTCCTGCGGGACGTCTCCGTCAGGATCGCGCCGATCACCGATCTCGACGCCTCGGAGATGGTGCGCTCGCTGAAGACGTTCCCGCTCCTCGACGGATATCGGGGAGCGCCCAAGGCCGACGTCGCAGCGCTCGAGGAGGTCATCCTCCGAGTCTCGACGATGGTCGATGCTCACCCGTCGATCGGCGAAATGGACTGCAACCCCGTGATGGTGCTGCCCCACGGCGCGGTCATCGTCGACGCGAGGGTCCGGGTCCAGGAGTCAGCCGCGCCCACGCCCCTCGCGTCTCGCCCGACAGCTGAGTAAGGGACTAGCGCCCGGCTCCGACCGGTCGCGACCGGACCACGAGGACGGAGCAGTGCGCGTGCGTGGCCACGTACTCGCTGACGCTGCCCAGCAGCACCCGGGACACACCCGAGAGCCCGCGGCTCCCCACGACCACGAGGTCCGGCCGCTCGCGCCCGGCTGCTTCCAGGATGGCGTATTCGGGCCGGCCGAGGGCTCGCTCGCGGATGGGTCGGGCGCCGGCAGCGCGGGCCATCTGGGCCGCGGATTCAATCTCGGTCGGGTCGGGCTCGTCGTCGTCCAGCGTCCATTCCCGCTCGTCACCTTCGAAGACCGGGACGACGTGCTGTAGCCGAAGCTCGGCTCCGACCGCGACGGCGATGGTGGCGGCGAGCCCGGCGGTCTCGTTCGAGCTGTCCGACCCGTCCACCCCGCACAGGATGCTCTCTGGGAACGTCGAGCCGGCTTCACGGCCCACCAAGACCGAACACGGTGCGTGCCGGAGGACGTGGGAGGCAACCCTCCCGACGCGGACCGTCCCCGCAAGGAGCCCGGCGTCCGGGCCCACGCAGATCAGGTCGGCAGCGTGGTCGGTGGCCTCCTCCACGAGCGCCTCGGCCGGGTCGCCGGCCACGACCCTGCTGATAACCGGCACACTCCCCGTCGAGGCGATGGCCTCGGCCCGTTGGAGCGCGGCCTCCGCCTCCGGCTCCACCTCCGCGTCGTCGTGGGGTCGGCTCGTGTCGATGACGTAGACGAGGTCCAGCGCAGCGCCGGTCACGGATGCGAGCCGGGCGACCCGTCCGACGGCCTCCTCCGCCCGCGGCGACCCGTCCGTGCCCGCGAGAATCCGATCGAACACGTGTGGCTCTTCCGATCTCACCACCCGATGGTCACGCCGCGGATGCTACCGTCCGTCGCCGCACCGGCACCACCGCCCGGGTACGCTCGGGTCGATGGACCGCCGCGACCGGTTGATCGAGGCCGGGATGATCCTGGCTTCCGAACTGTCTCTGGACGCCGTGCTCCAGCGCATCATCGAGCTGGCGGTCGACATCACCGATGCCCGGTACGGAGCCCTGGGTGTCATCGGCCCCGGCGGCGATCTCCAGCAGTTCATCACCACGGGCATCACCCCCGAGGAGCGTGAAGCGATCGGTGCCCCTCCGCACGGCCGCGGCATCCTGGGCGCGTTGATCGAAGAAGGCAAACCCATGCGTCTCCCCGACATCTCCGCCGATCCTCGCTCGGTGGGCTTCCCTGCGAACCACCCGAAGATGAAGTCGTTCCTCGGGGCGCCGATCATCGTGCGGGGCGCGGTGTTCGGCGACATCTACCTGACCGAGAAGCAGGGGGGGCCCGAGTTCGATGAGCGGGACGAACGCGACGTCTCGGTCCTGGCCGCCCAGGCCGGCGTCGCCATCGAGAACGCCCGCCTGTACAACGAGATCCACCGTCTGGCCGTCCTGGAGGATCGGGAACGGATCGCGAAGGAGCTCCACGACGGCGTGATCCAGGCCCTGTTCGCCGTGGGCATGGGGCTCCAGGGCGCCGCGTTGATGAGCGAGGAGGAGGTCGCGACTCGGATCGAGGGAGCCGTTGCCGATATCGACCGCGTGATCCGCGACCTCCGCAACTACATCTTCGGCCTGCGACCGGGGATCCTGGCCGATCGGCAGCTCGACGAGGCGCTGCGCCACCTCGGGGAGGAGTTCCAGCAGAAGACCGGCGTGATCACGGTAGTCGACGTCGACCCCACCGTGGCCTCCGAGCTCACCCCCGCTGCCGCCGACATCCTGCAGCTCACCCGTGAGGCCTTATCGAACGTGGGACGCCATGCCCAGGCTGCGACCTGCCGCGTGTCCCTCTACCGAAGTGACGACCGGCTGATGCTAGAGGTCGACGACGATGGGCAGGGCTTCGATCCCGACACGAGCAGGCGCGGCGATGGCCTGACGAACCTGGAGGAACGGGTTCGGGCTCTCGGGGGGACGTTCTCCATCGAGAGCGAAGCCGGTAACGGCACCACGATCACAGTGGCGTTGTTCCCGTGACCCGCCACTCGGGGACGGGCGTGTACAGCCCGCGCACGGCTTGGAGAAGGGTCTCGCGGGTCGGATGCCGCCGGAGCCGGATCAGCTCTCCGGGAACCTCGTCGCCGTCCCGAGACCCCAGGGTCACGACGGGCCGGCCCGATACGAGGTACAGGCCGAGCAGATCCTCCGCTGCCGTCCCCCGCATCAGGGCCTCACTCTCGAGGCTCATGTCGAGCACGACGACGTCGGCCGCTTCCGCGAGCGGGCACGTGCCTTTCCGGTCACCCACACACGTGAAGTCGGGCTCGGTTGGGCCAGGGCACGCGAGAACCGTGAATCCGGATTCCTCGAGCCAAGAGGAAAACAGCTCCCGCTCCGCCGGGTCCGCCTCCACCACCAGAACGACCCCCTGAACATCAAGATCCCCAGTCATGATCCGGAGTCTGCCTGCGATCGGGGCCGGAGGGTCGTGCCGGAGGTCCTTGAGTCGCCGGGACCATCGACCCTCCGGAGACATCCGCGGAGCGACGATGGTGTGGTCATGTTCATTCGGTACTACCTCGATCTCTCCCTCCCCTTCGAGGAGGTGGAGGAAGGACTCCTGGCAGACCCGCAGGTGTGGCTTCCGGGGGTCGCCCGTGAGGCCGAAGACAGGGGTGAGCAGCTCCTCGGCGAGGTGGGGTTCTCGTTCGACGACAACCGCCGCTTGAGTAAGGAGGTCCACATCGAGCTGGGAGCTCCCTACCGCATACCCGGCAAGACCTTCCTGCCGCTCTCGTGGAAGGCGACCGGCCCGGAGCGCCTGTTTCCCTCGCTCGACGCGGATCTCGAGATCGCGGCTCTGGGACGGAGCCGGACGCAACTGTCGATCAGCGCCCGGTACCGGCCCCCGCTCGGAGTCGTGGGCAAGGCACTCGATCGCGTGTTGATGCACCGGGTGGCCGAAGCGACGATCAAGGACTTCTTAGACCGAGTTGGTGAGGGGATCGGAGCGCGGGTGAGCAGTGCGTCCGTCTAGGGCTCTCTCTCAGAGCCCTGTCGGCTAGGATTCCCGACATGTCGGAACCACCGCTTCGGATCCTTTTGGTCGATGACCACGAGGTGGTACGGGATGGCGTGAAGGCGCTGCTCCAGGCCACCGACGACATCATCGTCACCGCCGAGGCCTCGTCGGTCCGTGAGGCCATCGACGAAGCCGATCGGGCCCGACCGGACGTCGTGGTCATGGACGTGCGCCTCGCCGACGGGAGCGGAATCGAGGCGACACGCGAGATCCGGGCCCGCCACCCGAAGACCGCGGTCATCATGCTCACCTCGTTCGCCGACGACGAGGCCCTGTTCGCCTCGATCATGGCCGGCGCGTCCGGCTACGTCCTGAAGCAGGTGAAGGGCGGAGAACTTGTGCGGGCGATCAGGACCGTGGGCAAGGGCGAGAGCCTGCTTGACCCCGCCGTCACAAGCGCCGTCCTGGACCGCTTGCGAAAGGGCAAACACCTGCTGAGGGACGAGAAGCTGGCGCGCCTCTCGCCCCAGGAGGAGCGGATCCTGTCCCTGGTCGCCGACGGGAAGACCAACGGGGAGATCGGCGAGGAGCTCCACCTGGCCGAGAAGACCGTGAAGAACTACGTCTCGAGCATCCTGTCCAAGCTCGAGGTGGCTCGCCGGGCG
>DASPWN010000276.1:0-6175 GCA_035637835.1 Actinomycetota bacterium
TCGGCGATCACGGCGCCGATGGCCCCGGCCATGGCGTCCGAGGCCTTCAGGACCTCCTCGTGGCTCACCTCGACCCCCACCTTGTTGGTGACGAAGAACAACCCGAGCACCCGCATCCCCAGCGCCCGCGCCGGGACGGCCTCGGGGACCACCGACATCCCGACGACCGCAGCCCCGGAGGTTCGGAGGAACTCGATCTCCGCAGGAGTCTCATAGCTCGGTCCGGCCATCGCCGCGTAGACCCCCCGCGCGACCGGAACGCCCAGACGTTCCGCCGCATCGACGGCGAGATCCGCGAGCTTCTCGTCGTAGGCCCCCACCATGTCCACGAACGGCGGCGTCCCGTCGGGGTGCCGCCATCCGCGGAGCGGGCTCACGCCCATGAAGTTGATGTGGTCGGTCCCCACCACCAGGTGCCCGGTGTCCAGGCCTTCGGCGATCCCCCCCGTCGCGGCGGTCAGGATGACCGTCCCCGCGCCGAGCAGTCGGGACAGCCGGATGGGGAGGGCGCAGGCCGCCATGTCGTTCCCCTCGTAGTAGTGGATCCGTCCCCGGAAGGCCGCCGCGGGGACCCCGGCCAGCTCCCCCAAGACCAGACGCCCTGCATGGCCGGGCACGGTCGGCCGGGGAAAACCCGGAAGCTCCTCGAAGGAGAAGGAGGCCTCCTCGACCAAGCGTTCCGCCGACGCGCCGAGACCCGATCCAAGGACGATGGCCACCCCGGGAGCGAACGCCGTTTCGGACCGCACGACCTCGGCCGCCTGATCGGCGAACGAGTCGCCCGGCCCGGGCAGCCCCGACACGCTTCAGGCCCCCGCGAGCGCCCGCTTCACGCGCTCGATGGCCTCGATCGGTGTGGGGTCGATGCCCCGGGCGATGCCCAAATAGCTCGTCGTGAAGTCCCCCGGGAGCGAGAGGGAGAGGAACCGGGACAGCGCCGATCCTCCGGACGCCCACACTTCCTCGACGAGGGCGCCGGCCGACCGGGCGATGTCGAGGGACGGCCCGAATCGAGCGGCGACGTCCGGCGGCTCACCCTCGTGCCGAAGGGCGACAAGAAACGAACGTGATCCAGCCCCTTGGGACCACCCAACCACCTCGTTGTGATCCAGCTCGGGCAGGGACGAGGCCCACGCCGGGACCTTGGCGTTCTCGTTGAACTGCGTCTTCCACCTGCCGGCGGCGACCGAGCCGATGCCCTCGCCCCCCCACACCACCGGGGTCCGGTCCCCGATCTGACCGGCCAGGCGCTTGGCCGGATTCACCGCCGAGGGCGCGGACGGCGCGCATGTCGCGGCGAGCGCGCCGAGCTCGGCGGTGGCCTCTTCCAGGTCCTGCTCCAGCGGAGGGAGGAAGCCAACGGCCTCGAGCACCCCGAGTGCACCGAGCGCGATGTACCCCAGGGCGGCCCGGGGCATGAACCCCCCCGGAAGCGACACGCGGGCGAGATCCAGCTCCTGGGCGCGAGCGCCGAGCTCGCCGCCGGAGGCGATGGCGATCACGCGGCACCCACGCTTCATGGCCTCTTCGAAGCACGCCAACGCCTCCGCCGTGCCTCCCGAGTAGGAGGATGCCAGCACGAGCGAGTGGGGTCCGCAGAACTCGGGCAGCTCGGAGGTCCGGACGACGACGACCGGAACCGGCAGCCGGTCCGCGTACATTGCCCTGATCACGTCGCCCGCGACGGCCGAGCCACCCATCCCGCAGAACGCGATGGAGCGAACATCTTGGACATCCGGCAGCGGCGCGGCCTGCCGGCCCAGGCGATAGCCCTCCCGACAGTGGTCGGCGAAGGAAGCCAGGTTCGCCAGCATCCCGCCGGGATCGCCGGCTCGGATGGCCTGCTCGTCGTCGAGGTCGATCACCGGCGCTTCTTCTTCGTACCCGGCTTCTCCGCCTCGTCGATCAGCATCACGGGGATCCCGTCGCGAACCGGATACCGGTAGCCACACGTCCGGCACACGATGACCTGTTCCTCGCTGAGGTAGTCGATGTCTCCCCGGTCGTTTGGGCACACGAGGATCTCGAGCAGTTCGGGATCGATCGTCATGGGCCCTCCCCCTCCGCCCTGATGATGTCCAGCACAGCCTGGGTCCCTTCCTTCAGGCGCTCCTCGGTCTTGGCCTCGACGTTCAGCCGAAGGAGCGGCTCGGTGTTGGAGGGGCGGACGTTGAACCACCAGTCGTCGAACTCGACGGTCAGGCCGTCGGTTCGATCTTGGCGCCCGTCGGTGAACGCCGCGGCGACCCTCTCGATGGTCCCAAGCTGATCGAGGACCGGAGTGTTGATCTCGCCGGAGCTCTTGTACCGGCGGAACGGTTCGAGCAGCTGCGAGAGCGGGACCCCCGCCTTCGACAACTCCTCCAGGACCACGGCCGCGGCGATGAGCCCCGAGTCGGCCCGGTAGTTATCGCGGAAGTAGTAGTGGCCGGAATGCTCGCCGCCGAACACGGCCCCGGTCTCGGCCATGACCTGCTTGATGAACGAGTGGCCCACGCGGGTCCGGACCGGGGTGCCCCCATTCTCAAGGATCACCTCCGGGACGGCCCACGAGCAGATCAGGTTGTAGACGATCGGGGCGCCCGGATAGCGCTTTAGCATGGCCTGTGCCACCAGGGCGGTGACCTCCGATCCCGACACGCCCTCGGCTCGCTCGTCGACCAGGAACACCCGGTCCGCGTCCCCGTCGAAAGCCAGGCCGATGTCCGCGCCTTGCTCCAAGACGGTCCGCTTCAGGTCCTGCTGGTTCTCGGGTTGGATGGGATCGGCCGGATGGTTGGGGAAGGTCCCATCGAGATCCGGGTACAGGTGCACGAAGGTCACCGGCAACCGCGCCATCACCGGGGGGACGACCAGGCCACCCATGCCGTTAGCGGTATCGGCCACGACGGTGAGCGGCTCGATGCTCGACGGGTCGATGAGCGACAGGACGTGCTCGACGTAGGGCTCGAGCATGCTTCGACGCACGACGGTTCCCGGCGAGGGGCCCGGTGGGTAGTTGTCCTGCTCAGCCAGGGCTCGGATCTCCCCGAGCCCCGTGTCCTGTCCCACAGGCTTGGCTCCGGCCAGGCAGAACTTCAGGCCGTTCCACTGCGGCGGGTTGTGGCTGGCGGTCAGCATCACGCCGGCAACGTCGAGGGACCCGGATGAGAAATAGAGGAGGTCGGTGGAGGCAAGCCCGAGGTCCACGACGTCGACGCCCCGTCCCGCGATGCCCTCGTGGATGGCGGAGGCGAGCGATGGCGAGGACAGGCGGCAATCGTGTCCGACCGCGATCCGGGGCACCGCCGCCCACTCGGCGAAGGCCGACCCGATCCGCCGAGCCACGTCCTCGTCGAGGTCGTCGGGGACGATCCCCCGCACGTCGTAGGCCTTGAAGATGCGGCTGAGGTCTCGATGCGGTGCCACCGACCGCATCCTACTGAAGATGAGCCTGCGCTAGTCCTTCGGCGCGACGGTTCCGATGACCGACTGGAGCGGCACGGCCCGCCCGTCGCGGTACCACCACTTGGCCTCGCAGAGGTGGCAGGTGGTGAACGCGAGCTGACGGCCCCCGACGGACATGGTGATGGAGATCAGGTCGCCCTGCTCACACACCGGGCAGGTGCCCTCGGTGGTCTTGTCGCCCATGTCCATATGGTCGGCGAATGCTCGCCGTTCGACCATAGCCTCTTGACCTCATTTCACGCTCCCCAACCGGCCAGGTCACTCCGTCGGCCCACCGACAAGGTGGTGGCTCCGACGGAGGATGGAGGGGCCACCCTCGGGGGAGGCCGAACGGCGGCACCGTGATGGTCGTGGGCCCCTACGGGTATGGCGTTGGCACCGGCGCCCGCTCGTCGAGCACGCGCCACCCGACGGGAGGCCGGAGGCGCTCGACGTGTTGCGAACACAGGTCCACGAGGTTCGGGTTGGGCTCGGGGACGAGATCGCCGATCACCACGACCCGCCGTTCGTAGGATAGGCCCACCGTGGCCACGGCCTCGTCGATGCATCGCATCTTGGCGCACACACGCACGGACCGCATGCTAGATCACATGCTTGTCATTCTCAAGCAGCCGTGGAGGGGGTTTCCTCCTCGGGGCGTCGAGGCCGGCTAGGGCTTGATGATGACCTTGGTCCCCACCGGGACGAGCGGGTACAGCTCCTCGGAGTCTGAGATGTACATCCGGATGCACCCGTGAGACGCGTAGCTTCCGATCGAGTACGACGCGTATGTCCCGTGGATCCGGATGCCCGGCGCCGAGAGGTAGAGCGCCCTGGTTCCAAGAGGGTTGCCCGGGCCGGGCGGGATGTACAGGGGCTCGCCCGCGCCCCAGCCGTGGGGCGCCGGGTTGTACCAGCCGGGGTTCTCCGCCTTGTTGACGACGTCCCACGACCCCACCGGCGTGCTGTAGCCGGGGGCGGCCGTGGCCACGGGGTACTGCCTCTCCACCTTGAACCCGTCGTACAGGTACAGCTCGTTCTCGGAGAGGTCGACCACGATGGTCTTGCCGAGCGTCGCCGCGGTCACCTTCGGCTGCACGGCCTTCACCGGGACCTGGACCGAGGACAGCTGGCGGTCGATGGCCTTCAGGAGGCGCGCAGTTGCGGCTTCGGCCTTCAGCTCCTCGCCCGGCTTCGGCTTCTGCATCACCAGTTCGCCGTCGACGAGGTCGATGCCGGCGTCGACCGCCGGCTCCGTCACCTCATCGTACGCCTGCTGCACGAAGGCCTGGACCTTGGCCTGGTCGTGCGCGTATCCCACGCGGATGTCCACGTGCACGGGCTCGCCGGCCACCCTGTGGAAGACGCGGGAGAGGAACGAAAGCCGGTCCGCCGCCGCGAAAGCCTGGTCCACCGCGCCGTCCACGTCCGCCCAGGTCCCGAGCGCGGCCGGTGTCACATGCCAGGAGTATCCGGCGGCCGTCACGACCAGGTCCCCGGCAAGCGACGTGTCGGCCCGGGCGGTGACGGCGCGAATGGCCTGATCGCGGGTCATGCCGCCCACCGCAACGCCCTCGACCCTGACTCCGAGCAGGATCCTCGTCCTGCTGGAACGGTCGTAGCCGTACGCGGCGAAGGCCGTGCCCGCGCCGAGCAGCAGAGCGATCACGACGGCGAGGAGCCCCATCCACCAGGTTCGGCCGAGCATCGTCCTCGAGTGTTTGCCCTGCGCCATGACTCTTTCCCAATCTCCAGTATCGGCCCGTGGTGCTCCGTTACGTAGCCGTCGCACCGACCGGGCTCGCCCCCCTCATCATACGGATGCGTACCCCGCAGGTCACGAAGGTATCCATGCGTCCGGGATCGGCACCCCCAGTGAGACAGCGTAGGTGGCCATCCCGTCCTGCCCGAGCGAGTACGACGCCGCCGCGGGGACCAGGGTTCCCGACTCCGCCGTTACCAGGATCGCGGCGAAAGGTTTGGCCATGACGAACAGCTTGGGTCCGGCGACGGCACGACTCGGTGGGACGGTGACCGTCACCGATTGCGGAACGGTCCCGGGTGCCGAGGGAAGGAGCATCAGCTTCACGACCGCAGCGACGTCGCCGGGGTTGGCCAGGATGAGCCCGGGGTGTGCCGGCGTGCCGGCGATCGAAGGCAGGACCACCCATGCGCTCTCGGGGGTCGACGCACCCGCCGTCGACCCCTGGTCGGCGGAGACGCCGAGGGTCCGAAGGGCCACGACCGTGCCCGGCGTCGACCGAACATCGATGGCGGAGGGTCCTTCCAGGGTCAACGGGTAGGGCTGCGCGGAGCCGGCGTTCGGCGCGTTCTGCACCAGGCTTCCCAGCGGCTGCGAGGTCTCCTTGGAGAGCAGGGTGGCCTGCAGCTCGGGACGGGCGTCCCCCGTGTTCATCACGACCAGGGTGGAGGCTCCCTGAGCGAAGCCGGCCGGAAGGATCGTTCGTTGCGGCGGTGAGCCGGCCACGCCGATGCTGCTCCTGATCCCGCCGAGCTCCGCGAGGCCGAGCGAGGCGGCAGCCACTCGGCCCACCTTGACGTCGACGAGGGTCGAGACGGCTCCCTCCCCCAACGCCGTGGCGTTCAGCCGGAAGGCCCGGCTCCGGCGCGGTGCGAGTACCACGTTCGTCCAGGCCCCCGCGGTGATCGGCACGCGCTTCTGCGTGTACAGCGTGAGCGTGAAGATCGCATCGGTGGCAAAGGGGTTCATGATCACCACGTAGGCATC
>DASPWN010000277.1:0-6060 GCA_035637835.1 Actinomycetota bacterium
TGGGGATGACCACCGGCTCGCCCGCCTCCAAGACGGACACCACCGAGTTGGTCGTCCCCAGGTCGATTCCCACGGCTCGTGGCATGAGCGAACCCTCCTGAGTGCGTCCTTGATCTGAGTGGAAGGATAAAGTCTGAGTCCCTTAGTGTCAAGATTGGGCAGTAACCGAAGGGATGGCAGGACCCAGGGTCTGAGCAGGGAACCTGGCGGAGAGAGGGGCCCTCAGCCGGCCGAAGGCTGCCCGGGAGGCCCGGACGCGGTCCGGGCCCGAGTCAACGACCGCCGTCGATTCCGCGTATACACTCGCCACCTGATGCTCCTGCCTGCGGCGGTCCTCCTGGCCCTCGTTGCCGCGGCCGCGGGACTCTTCGCCCGGCGGGCTCGCCTGCTGTACGGGCTGGTGCGCCTGGGCCGGCCAGTGGATCGAACGCGCGACATGCCGGTCAGGCTGGAGCGCGAGGTGACCGTGGTGCTCGGCCAGCGAAAACTGCTCCAGCGCCTCCTGCCTGGGGTGATGCATGCCCTCATCTTCTGGGGCTTCCTGGTCCTTCTGACCACGATCGTCGAAGCCATGGGGCAGGCGGTGGATCCGGACTTCGCCCTGCCGTTGATCGGCCGCAGCGGGTGGCTCGGGCTACTCCAGGACCTGTTCGCCCTCCTTGTCGTGATCGGGGTCCTCATGGCCTTCGCCATCCGCAAGGTCCAACGCCCGGAGCGCTTCGTGGGCAGCCACATGCAGGAGGCGGACCTCATCCTGGTGTGGATCCTCGGCATCATGCTCACGCTGTTCGCGCTGAACGCGATCCGTATCGCGCGGGGCGTGGCCGAGGCGCCCTCGGCATGGACGCCCATCTCGCGCGGGCTCGCTCACGCGTTCGAGCCCATGACCCCGACGGTGCTTCGCCTCTACGAACCGTTCTTCCTGTGGACGCACCTCCTGCTCATCCTGGGGTTCCTGGTCTACATCCCGTATTCCAAGCACCTGCACATCCTGACCAGCTCGATCAACGTGTTCTTCTCGAACACCAAGCCCCAGGGGTACTTGACGCCGCTCCGTATCGATGTGGACGCGCCCGACTCCGACCAGATCCGGCTCGGCGCCGCGACGGTCGAGGACCTCACCTGGAAGGAGGCCCTCGACCTCTATGCGTGCACCGAATGCGGTAGATGTCAGAACGCGTGCCCGGCATGGAACACCGGGAAACCCCTGTCGCCGAAGCTCTTGATCATGAACCTCCGGGACCACCTGTTCGAGGAAGGGCCGAAGATCCTCGAAGCCGGAAGGACGTCCAGCGATATCCGAAAGACCCCGCTCGTCCCGGAGATCGTGGACGAGGAGGTCGTGTGGGCCTGCACGACGTGCGGCGCGTGCATGGAGGAGTGTCCGGTGGACATCGAGCACATCGACCACATCGTCGATCTCCGGCGGAACCTGGTGATGGGTGAGTCACGGTTCCCCCCCGAGTCGGCCGCGCTCCTTCGGAACCTGGAGACCGCCGGGAACCCGTGGGGGCAACCCCAGTCACAACGCGCGGCGTGGGCCGACGGGATGGATGTGCCCCTGCTCGGCCGAGGCGAGCAGGCTCCGGAGTTCATCTACTGGGTTGGATGCGCGGGCTCGTTCGACGACCGAGCACGCGGGGTCTCGCGCGCCGTGGCCGGCCTCCTGCGGGATGCCGGAGTGTCCTTCGCCATCCTCGGCCCGCGGGAGCTGTGCACCGGCGACCCGGCTCGCCGCATCGGGAACGAGTACCTGTTCCAGACGTTGGCGGAGCAGAACGTGGCCACGCTGGACGGCTCGGGAGTCACCAAGATCGTGGCCAACTGCCCCCACTGCTTCAACGTGCTCCGCAACGAGTACCCGGACTACGGTGGCCGGTACCAGGTGCTCCATCACACCCAGCTGCTCTCCCAACTGGTCGAAGAGGGCCGCCTCCGGCCAACGGGGCAGGTGCGGGCGCTGCTCGCCTATCACGACCCCTGCTACCTGGGGCGGCACAACGGCGTCTACGGGGAGCCGCGGCAGGTCCTGGATTCGGTCCCCGGCCTGTCGACCGTTGAGATGCCCCGCCATGGGAGCCGGGGCCTGTGCTGCGGGGCGGGGGGAGCCCGTATGTGGATGGAGGAGCGGATCGGCAAGCGCATCAACCGGGAGCGTATGGACGAGGCCGCCGCCACCGGCGCAGACATGGTTGGCGTGGCCTGCCCCTTTTGCCTCGTGATGTTGGATGACGGAGCCCGGGCACGGGGCGACGAAGTGGAGGTGGCCGACGTCGCGCAGGTCCTGGCGCGGGCGACGTCGGGGAATCGCCTAGTCCCTTCGGAGTAGCCCTCTCCTCGCTTCCCCAGTTCTCTCAGACCGACGACTTCGCGCTCAGCGAGCCCCCGGCCGCCCCCGACGCAGGCTTTGCCCCAGGGCAGCGGTTCAAGCGCGCCCCCGAACCGTCCGAAGGAAGAACTAGACCGAACGGCTTGGCTTGGTCGAACGGACGACCCCCGGTGTCGTCCGCGATGTCGAGGGCGAGAGGCAGGCAGCACGACCGCGGGCCGTGCCGGCCGAGAAGGAAGGGAACGGGTGGAGACAGCTGTCGTCCACGAGGCTGACGAAGCCGCCGAATGCCGGCGCCTCGCCGAGCTCTTGAACCTCGACGCCGTGGGCATCATGCGATCGGACGCGTCCTCTCGCAGGATCGCCTGGTGGGCCACGCCGGGGTCGGGACCCCTCCCACTTCACCTCGACGATGTGCTCGAAGGACGGGCCGAGGGCTGGATCGCATGCCCGCGCGGTGATGACCTGGTGTTCGCCCGCCTGACGCCCAAGTCTTCCGTCCGATCGGTCGCCGCGTTGCGGGGGATGCTCTCATCGCTCGCGGGCCGGAGGCCCTCCGCTTCGGACGGTCTCGACGACCCGTACGCGAAGGAGCGAACCCGGTGGGCCTATGCCATCCACGACGGCCTGACGCAGGTCGTGACGGCGTCGGTGCTCGAGCTGGAGTGGATGGCCAGGCGGGTTGATCTCGACCCCAGGCAGGCCACGGCGGCTCTGGCCGAGGCGGCGACCGAGCTCCGACGAGCCCTGGAGGAGATCCGGCGGATGCTGGCCGCCCTCTCGCCCGATGACTCGCCGGAGGATGGATCGCCCCAGGAGGAACCGCTCGAGCTGGTCGTGCAGAAGGTGCTGGAACGGTGGCGGCTCCCCGCCTCGTGGTCCATCGAGGGCGACCTCGGTGCCGTGCACGGTCCGGTCCTCCAGGCGGCCTCCTCCGTCATCCGGGAGGGGGTGGCCAACGCGGCGAAGCATTCGGCTTCCAAGGACGTGGCCGTCAGGGTTCAGGCGACGCCGCAGCGCGTCGAGGTGCAGGTCGAGGACCGGGGACAGGGCTTCCAGGCATCCCCGGAGGAACCGGGGGAGGGCCATCTCGGCCTGGAGATGCTGCGACGCCTGGTGGCCGAGGTGCGAGGCACTCTCGACATCGAGTCGTCCCCGGGGCGCGGGACTCGGGTGGTCGCCCGGCTACCCGTCGGCGAGCGAGGAGACGAACTGTGAGGATCATGATCGTTGACGATCACGCGCTGGTGCGTCGCGGCATGGCTCACGTCGTGCGCGAATGCTTCAGCGAAGCGGACGTCGAGGAGACTGCGGGGGCGGACGAGGCCCTTCGGGTGATGGAGATCAGTCCGGTCGACGTCGCCCTCGTCGACGTGCGGATGCCCAAGACCGACGGCCTCGAGCTGCTCCACGACCTGCGGACGAGATGGCCCAAGGTGCCCGTGATCGTGCTCACGACGTTCGACCATGCGCATTACGTGCGGCGAGCCTTGGCCGAGGGCGCCGCGGGGTACCTGCTGAAGGACGCGACGCCTGAGGACTTGGAGCAAGCCATCAAGGTGGCGATCTCAGGTGGCGGGAACGTCCTGTCGCCCAGGGTCATCCAGAACCTGTTCGACGCCATGGAGGTAGGAAGCGGCGACCAAGGCGAGTCGCACAGCCGTCCGTCGACCAGCCTGACGCAGCGAGAGACCGACATCCTGGCCCTGCTGGCCGAGGGAAAGAGCAACCGGGACATCTCCCGGGCCCTGTTCCTGTCCGAGAAGACCGTGAAGGCGCACCTCGCAGCGGTCTTCCGGAAGCTCGGCGTGAGCAACCGCACACAGGCCGCCATGGCTGCGGTCTCGATGGGGATTGGTCCCACGCCGTTCGCAATGGACCCGGAGGACGTCGAGCCATCGAACGCAACCACGAAGCGATGATCCTTCCGTGGTCACCGGGATGCCGGCGGGGGTCAGGAGTGGATCCGGGCGTGCCCGGAAGGGCTCGGGCATGGCCGGGCATGGAAGACCGGAGCCCGGATCGCGGAGCGGGAAGGCGACGGCCGGAGGCGGGGGATAGATGGAACGGAAGCCAGGTCTGATCGGCGGTCTCCTCGGTCAGAAGGGAGAAGACGGATCCGAGGTCCGCGACGCCGCCTCCGGCAACCCCGGAGCCTCCGATGCAGGTGGCTCCCCTCCGAAGGGCAAGCAGGTCGACGCGTACGAGGAGGATTGGTACCGGAGCTTGAAGGCACTCGCCGAGCGCCGCGCCCAGATCGCCGAGGAGGACGAGGAGGAGGCTCCCGCCGCCCCCGAACCACCGGAGCAGCCGGCGGCCGAGATCCCCGAGCCGCCCGCCGTGGAGGAGCTCGAGCAGCCGGCGGCCGAGATCCCCGAGCCGCCCGCCGTGGAGGAGCTCGAGCAGCCTGCGGCCGAGATCCCGGAGCCGCCCGCCGTGGAGGAGCTCGAGCAGCCGGCGGCCGAGATCCCGGTGCCGCCCGCCGTGGAGGAGCTCGAGCACCCTGCGGCCGAGATCCCGGAGCCCCCCGCCGTGGAGGAGCTCGAGCAGCCGGCGGCCTCCGTGCCCGAACCCTCGGATCAGCCGGCCGCGGTTGAGCCCGAGGTCGTCGAGGCGCTTGGGCCCGATGCTCCATACAGCCCTGAGCCCGTCGAGCCGGCTCGGGCCGGAGCGGCCGAGTCGAGCGAACCTGCCGAAGCCGTCGAAGCTGTCGAAGCTGTCGCTCACTGGGAGACGGAGTTCGCCCCCATCCAGGCGTACGGGGCACCTCCGGAGGCGGCGCTGGAGGCCGAACCAGAGGCCGGGGCTTCGCTCACCGCTCGCGATCCCGACGAGCGGCGCCTTGCCCTCCGGGAGCTCGCCGAGCGCGGCCCGGGCGATGGCGAGCTGGAGCAGGTCGCTGGCCTGCTGCTCGACCCCGATCGGGAGGTCCGCAGGCTGGCCCTGGAGGTCCTGTCGAGCCGGGCCGACCGCATCGACGACGCCACCATCAAGCAGGCGCTCATGGACCCGGCCGACGAGGTTCGGGCCACGGCGGTTCGCCTTGCGGCCGAACGTGGTTCTCGCGATCTCGTTCTGCTCGCTCCCTTGGTCGCCGCACGCCGCTGGCCGCTCACCCAGGCGGCGGTGCTCGATCTGCTCCCCGAGCTGCTGGCATCGACGTCCACCCTCGATGAGACCGAGCTCGACCTTCTCCTCACCTCGATCGGCGAGATGGATTCCCCCCCCACGACGGGCGAAGGCCCATCGATCGCCAGGCTGAGCCGGGCCGTCGGCATATCGCGGCTGGTCGGCAGCCTGTCGCTGCCCGACGTCCGGCGTCTGGGGGCCGTCCGGATTCTGGTGGAGGGCGAAGAGGCTCCGGAGATCCTCCGCGCGCTCGCCACGCTGGTCTCGGACCCCCTGGACGAGATCCGCGAAGTTGCGGAGGTCGCCGCCGACGCCATCGCCCGAACCGACGAATCGGCGGTCGGCGAATCGGAGCTCTCCGACAACGCGCCCCTTGCTCCCGCGGAAGCCGAACGCATCGCGTCACTCGCCCGCTCGTTGCACGATGCGGACGAGGCGGTCCGCTACCTGGCACGGTCGAGCCTGGTGGGAGTGGAGCGAAACCGTGTCCTCGCGTGGGCCCGTGAGGCCATGCGTACCGGTGACCTGGAGACGGCTTCCGCCGCGGCGGAGACCGTGGGCGCGCTGCGCCTCTACGAGCTCGGGTTGGACATCCTGAACCG
>DASPWN010000278.1:0-7132 GCA_035637835.1 Actinomycetota bacterium
ATGAGCGAGCAGCAGCGAGCGGAGCTCGTCACGAGACTTCGAGGAGGCGCGGCGGCCGCTCCGCAGCAGCAGCGGCAGTTCTTCGTCGGCACCGACACGACCGTGATCGCCGTCGCGTCCGGCAAGGGTGGCGTGGGCAAGTCCAGCGTCACGGTGAACCTGGCGTGCGCGCTGGCCGCCGAGGGACACCGCGTGGGCGTCCTCGACGCCGATGTGTGGGGCTTCTCCGTTCCCCGGATGATGGGCGTCACCGGCCAGCCGGTCGGGTTCAACAACATGATCCTTCCGCTCGAGTCCCACGGTGTGAAGGTCATCTCGATGGGATTCTTCGTGCCCGAGGAGACCCCCGTGATCTGGCGAGGACCTATGCTGCACAAGGCCATCGAGCAGTTCCTCGGCGACGTCTACTGGGGAGAGCTCGATTTCCTGCTCGCCGATCTCCCCCCCGGGACGGGGGACGTCTCGATCTCGCTGGCCTCGTTCCTTCCCGGAGCCTCGATGCTCGTCGTCACCACGCCGCAGGAGGCCGCTCGCAAGGTGGCGGAGCGCGCCGGGAAGATGGCCGAGCGCACGAACCTTCGCCCCCTCGGCGTGATCGAGAACATGTCCTGGTTCGCCTGCCCGCACTGCGGGGAGCGGACGTCGATCTTCGGTGCCGGTGGAGGACAGGAGGCGGCGGACACGCTCGGGGTCCCGCTCCTCGCCCAGGTGCCGCTGGTGCCGGACCTCCGCGAGGGTGGCGACGAGGGCCGGCCCATCGTGGTGACCGACCCCGACTCGCCGGCCGGCCAAGCCCTCCGTGACGCCGCGCGTGCCGTGGCCCAGGCGACGAGGTCCAAGGTGGGCAAGCCGCTCCCCATCATGGCCAGTCCGGGGGCGGCCGTGGCCGGCGGCCACGCCGGACACCGCCACTAGGTTCAGGTCTCGGGCTCGGAGGCGGCCAGGGATTCTGTCGGTTCCCGTGGCCTGCCGGAGCCTGGTCGCAGCGCCCACGCCAGCAGCGTCACCAGGCAGACGATCGACACCGTGAGGCCCGTCCACTGGCTCCCGGTCAGCCCGAAGAACCGTTTGTCGACGCGGAGGAAGTCCTCGACCACCCGGAGGGCCCCGTACCACGCGCCGAACGTGATCGTGAGGACCCCCAGCCGCCGATGTGTTCGGCTGAGCGAGTAGAGCACCAGGAACAACACCGAGGCCCCGATCATGTCGTACAGCGCCGTCTGGTGTACGCCCACGCCGGTCGCGAGCACGTTCCCGTCGGTGGCCAGGAGCGTGGCGCCGGTGCGGGCCAGCCGGATCTGCTGGCCGCCCTGGAGGAACTGCGTGCACACCCCCGACAGACACTCGTACCCCGCCGGCGTGCCCCCTTTGTATTGGAAGGCGAGCAGCCAGCTGGTGGGCTTGCCGAAATGATCGCCGATGATGAGGTCGCCGATCCGTCCGTAGGCGATGCCGAACGACAGGCCCACGACGGCGCCATCCATCACCTGGAGGAACCGATAGCCGCGGCGTCGCATGAGGGGGATGTTGATCAACACCGCCCCGGCGATGCCGCCCAGGAGGCTGATGCCGCCTCGGTACACCGCGAGCATGTCGCCGACGCCATTGAAGTCGGAGTAATGGGCGATCACGTAGAACAGCCGAGCCCCAACGATGGCCCCGATGAGGGCCCAGAACACCATGGCGTTCACGTCGTCCAACGTGACCCCGCGCTTGGGCCCCTCGCGCGTGAAGATCCACGCGCCGAAGAGGAATCCGATCGCGATGCCGATGCCATGCGGGGAGATGGCGAAGCTGCCAAACAGGTGGATGCGGTCGAGGACCGGCCAGCCGATGGCGCCGAGCAGCGTCACGTGGGCGAGTCTATCGAGCGTCCTGCGACATCGCGTCGGCCACGGCCTGGCCGAGGAGCAGCCCCCCGACGACGTCGGCCGGGTAATGCACACCCACGTAGGTACGCGAGATCCCGACCGCGGCGGCCAGGCCCCGCAGCGCCGTCCGGGCGACGAGGGAGAGCTCGAGGTCCCGTCCGGCGACCGTGACGAACGCGAGCAGGACGGCGGGATGGCTGCTCGGCCACGACGTTGCCCGCGGTGGTTGGGCAAGCAGCCGGACGCCGTCCGGGTCGGCAACGTACGGCCGGGGCCGGTCGAACAGGCGCTTCAGCCCCTGTCCGGCGAGCCATGCGGCGGAGGCGGCGCCGAGCCCGCGGGCCGCGGCTCGCCGTCGACCCCTCGCCGCCAGCACCCCGGCCGCGCCGATCGAGGCCCAGATCGAGCCGAGCTCGGTGATCCCCCGGAAGAAGCGATCGGCGCCCGGTCCGCGCCCCCGATTCACCGCCCGGAACAGCCCGGCGTCGACTCGGTCCCCGAGCTCGGTCGACGCGAGGAGCCCGGTGGCCAAGGCTGCCCCGGCGAGCCAGGCGACGCGTACGGTCCGGTTCACCACGCGGCGGATGATATATAGGACGATCGCGCCGGCCGCCACGGGGAGGGAACCATGAGGAGGCACGACGGGGACGGATCCGACGGGCAGGACGAACGGCCCGGCCCCGACGAGGAAGGTCGTCGGCGCGGGGTCAGCGTGGCCCAAGTGTTGGCGGTCATCGCAGTGATCCTGCTGATCATCTTCGCCATCGCCAACTCGCGGCGGGTCGACGTGAACTTCCTCTTCTTCACCGCTCGAGCGCGCGTCGTCACGGTGATCGTGCTCTCGGCCATCCTCGGCTTCATCATCGGCTACTACGTGGGCCGGCCGGGCCGGGCCGACCGCAGGCTCCTGCGCGACTTCCGGCAGCGGAAGGACTAACCGGTCTCGACGTCCCGCTTCTGCGCCATCGTGCCGTGGCGCAGCTCGTACCCAGCGCCGCCCACCACCCGGAGGCTCCGCGCGGCGAGCCGGCCGAACGCTCCGCCACGGAAGCGATAGTCGACCTCGTGCCTCAGGAGGCTGCGCCCCTGCGGGAGCGGATCGACCGTGGTGTCGACGGTGGCATCGATCGGACCGGACAGCCGGATCCTGGCGTGCGACGGGGGTGACCACTCAGCCACCTCGGCCTTCACCCGGGCCCGCACGCGCATGAACCGGACGACCACGACGTACGTGACCCCTTTGGACAGCCCGCCCTTTGGGACGGCCTCCACCGACTCGATGTGGCGGTCCCAGTGCGGCAGGTTCGCCGGATCCGCGATCACGGCCCACACCTCCTTCGGGGGAGCATCGACCTCCACTGCGGTCTGGACCACCGTCACCCGATCGTCACGCTCCCGCTCGACCAGCCGCGCCACCACACCAACCTGCCGGGACGGATCCTGACCAGCGCGGCGCCCTCGGGGTCCGTACCGGTTCGTCGAACCATCTCTTCGGCAGATCTGCCGCCGGCCCGGAGCCGGTCGGGCAGGAACGCCTGGCCGATCCCCTGGGCCATGGCGCCGAACATCTCCCGGGCTCGCCACGACGATGCCCGGTCCACGGCAAGGGCGACGGGGACTGGGGCCTCGCTCGCGCCGACGATCGCCAGGGAGTCCCGGGGCATCGCCGCATACAGGTCCGGCCCCTCCTCGGCCCACCGGGCCGGCAGCACGATCGAGCCCCGCGAGCCGGCGATGCCGAGCGCCGCCGGACCGCTCCCGCCGAGGCTGCTCCGGACGGCCGGCGGGAGGGCGGCGAACGCCTCGGTCCCGCCCCGCCGCGCCCGGAAGGTCTCGGCCTGGGGATGGGAGGCGCCCCACGCTCCCCACAGCTCGGGCACCTCGCGGCCGTCGAGAAGGGCGGCGCGCTCCACGACGATCTCCACGAATACTCGCCCCGGAGGGGTCCACGCCAACGGGACGCGCCGTGCATCCACCGCATACCCGGCGAAGAACCTGGCGTTCTTGGCGGTGAACCTGACGGAGGCCGCGGTCACCGCCGGCATCCGAACGGCCGTCCGGATCCAAGTGGAGGGGTCGAGCACGTCATACGCCGCCGCCCGGCCAGTGAACGTGACCGCCCCCGTCTCGTCTCGCACCAACCCCGCCACCCGCGGGTCCGCCCGCCACGCCCGGGCCTTGACCGATCCGCGGGAGGTCGTGAGCCACACCCGCCCGTCGGACCACGCGAAGACGAGCGGCGTGAGGTGGGGCCCGCGCCTGGTCTCCGCGGCGATGGAGCAGAACGCCCCGCGCTCAAGGATCCGCTCGAACTCTGCCGGGAGCCCGTCGGTCACGCCCGCCCACCGACGGGTACGCGGACTACGGGAAACCCGAGCATCAGGGCCGTCCACAGGGCGTGGCACACGATGCTGGCCAACGCGCCCCCAGTCCACCAGCAAAGCGCCGACCACATCGCTCCCCCCACCACCGCCCCGGCGATGATGGCCAGATTGCGGCTGGGCAGGTTGGCCACCGCGAACGCCGCCCACGCGATGGCCGCCCCCGCCGTCCGGCCGTCGAGGACAGTGCTCAACTTGGCCTGGAACAGGCCGCGCCAGAACAGCTCCTCGCCGGGAGCCATCACCGCCGCGGCGAGCACGATGGCGGCGACGAGCGGCAGCCCCGCCTGGTGGGCGTACACCTCGACCGAATGGCGCTGGAAGGTCCGCCACGGCCGGATGGCGACCACGAACAGCCGGGTCGCCAGGTACAGGGCGACGCCCGCCGCCGCGCCCGAGGCGACGGCGACGCCGCCGCTCACCGCCGGCGAGAGCGACGGCTCCCCGACCGCGACGGCCGCGATGCCCAGGGCCGGAAGGGCGATCCCCATGGCCACCCAGATGCTGATCCCCTTCCGGGAGACGATCCACCATGCGGCGAACTCGAGGAGGGCCCCGACGATCATCACCACTGCGACCATGGCTACCGGAGGAACCGAACCTTGGCCGCGAATTCCGCGGTCAACGCGGTGATGACGGCGAGGTAGAAGAAGCCCGTGGCGGCCTGCACCGCCGAGGCCCGGGGACCCTTGAGCGCGGCGCGAATCAGGACCGCGATGAGCGCGGTAGCGCCGACCATCCCGAGCGCGATCCACGACGCGAGCCCGGCGGAGGTGAGCAGGGGGTTGAAGTTCGACGTCGCTGTGGTGGGACCGAATCCCCCAGCGACGACGGCCGCCGCCTCCAGGAGCACCGCGACGATCAGGAACGACGTCGAACGGTTGATGGGTCCCCTCGACAGCCCGCGGTCGGTGAGGTACCAGTGCCCGAGCAGGAGCCCGTCCACGACCGCGCCGAGGAAGGCCGCCCCGGCCAGCAGCTGCAGGAAGGAGACGACCGGCGACTCGTCGGCCGTCCCGGCCATGGCCACGAGCATGGCGATCGACAGGGGAACCGAGGCCACCCCCACGGCTCGCGCCGTTCCCGGTCGCCGGACGAACAGCAGCGTCACCCAGGCCAGGGTCACCAGCGCCAGCGCGCCCGCGAGGCGCTCCGACCACTGCCCCGTCTGGGTTCCCTCGACAAGGCCGGCATCCGCCGACCCCCACGCGCCGAGCGCCACGACAAGGACGACACACCCGGTGAGCTTGAAGAACCCCGGTCTCACCTCGTGCCACAGCGGGGTGAGGAACAGGAGCGCCACCCCGCCGGCAGCGAGCTCCCCCAAGACCAGCGCCGTGACGCCGGCGGGCCCCCTCAAGCGTGTCCGCTCATGCCGGGCATCAGCCTACCCTCGGCACGGGCGCGATCCGCTCACGATCATCGCGCCATCGCCCGGCTCGCCCGTGAACGCCGGCCGGGCGAACCGACGGACACCGGCTAGGCTGTCTCGCCGATGGACGACTGGCGTTCCTACGATGGCGTCGCCGAGACCTACGAGCGCATCAACGCCCCGCGGTTGGCTCAGCCGGCCGGCGACCTGGTCGCACTGGCCCAACCGCCGCGCGGCGGCCGCGTCCTCGACGTCGGCACCGGGACGGGCGTCGCCGCGTCCGCGGCCGCCGCGCTCCTCGGGCCTGAGGGGGTGGCAGTAGGGGTCGACGTGTCGCTGGGGATGCTGGGCCAGGCGGCGCGGACACGGCCCGCGCTTCGCCTGGCCGCCGCGGAGGCCATCGACCTCCCCTTCCGGGACGCGACGTTCGACGCCGTGACCGCGAGCTTCGTCGTCTCGCACTTCACGAAGTACCAGACGGCGTTGTTCGACATGATCCGGGTGCTGAAGCCCGGGGGACGGCTGGCCCTGTCGTCGTGGGCCGACGGCGACCGCGACGAGCTCCAGAAGACCTGGCTCGAGCTCGTGGAGGGTACCGTCGGCCAGCAGATGCTCCTGGACGTCCGGACCCAGGCGATACCTTGGGCCGACCGGTTCGCCGACCGGATGGCCATCGAGGAGACGCTGCTCGACGCGGGGCTCAAGCACGTCCGAACCGAGCGCCGCGAGTACCGGTTCGCCTACCCGCTCCAGGACTACGTCGACGGGCTGGGCACGTGGTCCACGGGTCGATTCCTCCGCTCGATGCTCGGCCCGAAGGGATGGGAATCCTTCCGCCGCAACGCCCAGCGGGTGTTCGCCGATCGGTTCTCCGATCCCGTCAACGACTTCCGCGACGTCTGGCTCGCGGTCGGCGCCAAGACCTAACCTGGGCGGCGGGCCGGGCGCTTGGCCTGGGTCAGCACGTACTGCACCAGCGTGCGCGACGGCACACCGGTCGCACCGGTCGGCCAGTAGTCGCCGGCCTTCTCCGGGAACGCCGGGCCGGCCACGTCCAGGTGGACCCATGGGGTGTCCCCCACGAACTCGGCGAGGAACAACGCCGCCGTGATGGCGCCGGCCCACCGGTCCTTCCCCGCGTTGCGAACGTCGGCGACGTTCGACCTGATGAGGCGGCGATAGTCGCGGTACAGGGGGAGCTCCCACCCGGGCTCTCCCACCGCTTCCCCGGCGGCCAGGATGTCCCGGATGAGGCCGCCGTCGTTCCCGAACACGCCGTAGATGTCGCGACCCAAGGCCACCATGCACGCGCCGGTGAGGGTGGCCGTGTCGATGATGACGCGCGGCTTGCGTTCTGCCAGGTAGGCCAGTGCGTCGGCCAGGACCAGACGCCCCTCGGCGTCGGTGTTCACCACCTCGGAGGTCTTGCCGCCGCGGTGCCGCAAGACGTCGCCCGGGCGGATGGCCGAGCCGCTCGGCATGTTCTCCGACGACGGGATTGCCGCGAT
>DASPWN010000279.1:0-8693 GCA_035637835.1 Actinomycetota bacterium
CGGGATGGAACGGCCGGTCTACGCGCATCCGGCGCTCCGGCCGGCGCTCCGCGAGACCTTCGGCGTGATCGTCTACCACGAGCAGGTCATGCGGACCCTGGCCGCCCTCGCCGGCTACGACCTCACGACGGCCGACCGCATCCGCCGCCACCTGGACGACGACGCGGAGCTCCCGTCGCTCCGCGAGGACTTCCTGAACCGTGCACGAGAACGTGGCGTCCCTGACGACGTGGCCGAGACGACGTGGGACGACATCGCGCAGTTCGCCTCGTTCGGGTTCTGCAAGGCCCATGCCGCGGCGTTCGCCGTCCCCACCTACCAGTCGGCGTACCTGAAGGCCCACTTCCCCGCCCACTTCCTGGCCGGCGTGCTGACCCATGATCCCGGCATGTACCCCCGGCGGCTGATCCTGGAGGACGCCAGGGAGCACGGTATCGAGATCCTTCCGCTCGACGTGAACACGAGCGAATCGGACTACGTGACCGAACGCGTCGGCGCGGGCTACGGGATCCGGCTGGCGCTGAAGGACGTGCACGGGATCTCCGACGCGGAGGTCCGGTCCATCCAGGAGGCCCGGGCCGAACGGCCGTTCCGGGATGTCGGCGATTTCCTGCAACGAGCCAACGTGTCGCGGCCGGTCGTCGAGGCCCTCGCGCACGCCGGGGCGTTCGACGCCCTCCCCGCCGGCACGCGCCGCGATCGCCTGTACGAGGTCATGGTCACCGATCCACAGCGGGAGGGCGGTCAGCTCGCGCTTGACCTGTGGTCGGCATCGAGCCAGACGAACGGACCACGATTCTCGCTCACCGAGTACTCGGATGCAGAACGGGTCCGGGCCGAGCTGGAGGTGCTCGGTCTGGACGCCTCGCGCCACGTGGTCTCGTTCTTCCAGCCGCTCCTCGCCGACCTCGGCGTGACCCGGGCCAGGGATCTCCACAAGGAGCGCGGCGACGCGATGGTCGTGGTGGCCGGGGTGAAGGTTGCCTCCCAGACGCCCGCGGTGCGAAGCGGTCAACGGATCGTGTTCCTCACCCTGGATGACGCGACCGGGCCGGTCGAGGTGGTGGTGTTCGAGAAGGTGCAGGCGAAGGTGCTGAAGACGGTGTTCCATTCCTTCGTCCTGGCCGTGCGGGGACGGCTTCGCCGGACGGGGGTGAAGGGCGTGAGTATCATCGCCGAGGACGCCTGGGACCTCACCCGCCTCCAGCAGGCTCGGCGAGCCGGCCGGCTGACGGAGGCGCTGGCGGCAGGCGATCCCTTCCCCGGACTTCCCCCCAGGAAGCTGTGGCACGCGAGCGGAGGCTCGGCCGGATGGTGATCGAACCCGTTCTCCACGTCGACCTCGACGCCTTCTACGCCTCGGTGGAGGTCCTGAAGGATCCTTCACTCGCCGGCAGGCCGGTGGTGGTGGGGGGTGCCGGCTCGCGGGGGGTCGTGATGTCCGCCTCGTACGAGGCCCGGGCCTTCGGCATCAAGAACGCCATGCCCGCCGTCCGGGCACGGCGCCTGTGCCCCGATACGGTCTTCCTACCTCCGGACTTCGATTCCTACCGGGCCCACTCCAATCGGTTCCGCGAGGTTCTCCTCTCGGTGACGCCCCTCGTCGAGCCCATCGCTCTGGACGAGGCCTTCCTGGACGTCTCCGGGGCCGTCCTGCTGTTCGGGCCCCCGGAGGAGATCGCCGAACGGGTGCGTCGGGAGGTCCGGTCCGAGGTCGGCGTGACCTGCTCGGTGGGGGTCGCCCCCAACAAGCTCCTGGCCAAACTGGCGTCGCGGCAGGCCAAGCCCGACGGGCTGGTGGTGGTCCGGGACGAGGCGGTCGCCGCGTTCCTCGAGCCCCTGCCGGCGCGGGCGCTGTGGGGGGTTGGGGAGAAGACGGTCGAGACCCTCGGTCGGCTCGGGGTGAGGACCGTAGGCGACCTGGCCAGGACCCCACCGGCGGTGCTCGCCCGGCTCATCGGCGACCAGCACGCCCGGGACCTCCACGGCCTGTCGCGAGGGATCGACGACCGTGCGGTCGTCCACGAGCCGCCGAAGTCCGTCTCCCACGAGGAGACCTTCGGCGTCGATCTCGATGCCGAGGAGGACCTGTTGCGCGAGCTCCTGGCCCTGTCGCATCGAGTGGCCTCGCGACTGCGAAAGGATGGCTACCGGTCCAGGACGGTTGTCCTCAAGGTCCGATTGGCCAACTTCACCACCCTCACCCGGACCCGGACGCTACCGGCGCCCACCGACGTCGCGGCCGCCCTGTACGAGGTGGCGTCCGAGCTGTACCGGGGCCTGCCCGGCGCGCGCCGACGCGTGCGATTGCTGGGCGTTGCGGCCACTGGTCTCTCGCCGGGGGCGGCCGAGCAACTGGCGTTGCTCAAGGGAGAACGGTGGCGCGACGTGGAGCGGGCCGTGGACCGGATCGAACGGCGGTTCGGTCGGGGCGCCGCCGGCCCCGCCACCCTCATCGACCGGCCGGCCCGCTGACCGGCGGATCGGGCGCCGATGCCGTCGGCGAACGCAGGTATCGCCGTGGACTGAAGGGCGCTGGGCCGGCCGCCGATGGACTAGCACGGGAATGGGCCCTTCATCCGGAAAGGTTCACCTTCCTATAATGGGATGGTCGGTCGACAGGGTAGGAGCCGATGCCGCTCTCCGAGCACGAGCAGCAGATCCTCGAGGAGATCGAGAAGCGGTTGGCCGAGGAGGACCCTCGTCTGGTCGAGGCCGTCTCCCGGACGTCGCTCTACACCCACCTGGCCCGGCGGATCCGGTGGTCCTCGCTCGCGTTCCTGGCCGGCTTCGTCATGCTGATGCTGTTCCCCATCTCGCTGTGGATCGCCGCCGCCGGCTTCGGCGTGATGCTCGTCTCGTCGCTCCTGATCTACCGCTACTTGAAGCAGCTCGGCAGGGACCAGGTCCGGGCGATGCAACAGTCGGGCCGGTTCTCCATCGCGGCCCTGTTGGCCCGCCTGTCCGGCCGCATGCGCGGGCCATCCGAGCCCCCTCCGCAGTGATTCCGTAGGACCATCGACCCACGCCACATCGACGAACCGACGACCGCGCGCCCCGATCATCCTGCGCACTTGCCACCGCACCGCGCAGCGCAGTAGAACAACGCTCACCTTCCCCCGAGGTGTGAACGTCGTGGGCATGTCGGGACCTTCCCCCTCGACGAGCTGACGGGCTGCCGGGTTCGCTTGTGGGTGACGAGTCGTCGGAGGGCGCGCGTCGGATGGAGGGGTTCACCGCACATCAGGCCACGAAGTTCACCGGTTGCACTCCCCGCCAGCTCCGATACTGGGACCAGATCAACCTGGTCACGCCATCCGTCCAGGGAACGGGGGGACGGCCCGGGGTCCCGCGGATGTACTCCTTCCGGGACCTGGTGGCCCTCAAGGTGGTCAAGTCGCTGCTCGATGGGGGGATGTCGCTCCAACGGGTCCGGCGGGCCTGGGACTACCTGAATCGGCGGGCCGCTCTGGACCGGCACCTGTCGGAAGTGAAGCTCATCACCGACGGAGTGAGCATCTTCAAGGTGGCCAAGCGAAACGAGGAGGTCCTCGACGCCCTCCGCGAGGGCCAGCTGGCATTCTTCGTGGCCATCGACGAGATCGCGACCGGGGTCGAGGTCAAGGTGGGCCAGTTCCGGGAGGATCGGGATCGGTTCGTCAGGGCGCTGCGAGAGGCCGCAGCCCACGCCCAGAGCCGCGGCTAGGGTCACAGTCCCGGCCGGTACACCCCTCGGAGTCTCCGAAGCAATCCGGCATCGGACCGGATGTCCCGGATCGCCGTCCGGGCGTCGCGGAGGGCAGCGCGGGCCTCGACCTCGGTGGTCGGGCGTTCCGAATACGCGGCCCGGATGGCCGCGATCGTCAGGCGGTCGAGATGCCCGTCGGAGAAGGGGACTGCGGCCGCCAGCCGATCGCGGTGCTCGGCGAGGGTCTCGCCGTCCGCTCGCCCCAAGCCGAGGTCCGCGGCTTCGCCGTCGAAGACCCGGTAAGCCCGAAGCACCAGCGCGTCCGGATCCCGGGCGCCTTGCACCGTCCTCCTTCGCCAGGCGGCCTTGACCATGGGGACGGTGATGAGAAGAAGCGCCGCCAGGGCCAGCAGCACGAGGAACAGGAGCCGGTAGGGGATGGAGTACCCGGTGTCGGGGACCGGGATCTCGACGCCGCCCCTCCTGGCCCGCCCCCTGTCGTCGCGGACCGAGAACTCCACCTGCTGAAGCTTGCCGCTCAGGCCGCCCCCCGTCGTCCCCGACCCCGTGGTCGTCTCGCCCACCGCGGCGCAGCCAGGCTCGGAGGGGGGGCAAGCCCCCGGGGACTGCGGCGAAAGATAGGAGCCGGCCGTGGCCAGTGGACTCCTCCACCCTCCTGGCGTGGGCTCGAACGGGAGCCACCCATAGCCCGGGAACAGCACCTCCACCCAGCTGTGGGCGTCCTCGGTGCTCACCGTGAACGTGTTGCCCGACTGGGATCCTGGCCGAAAGCCCACCGCCACCCGGGCGGGGATGCCGAGCTCGCGGACCAGGATGGCCATGGCGGCGGCGAACTGCTGGCAGAACCCGGTCCTGGTCCTGGTCAAGAAATCCACCAACGCGTTCGCGTCGGCTCTGGGCCGAACGTCGAGAGAGTAGTGGAAGTCGCCGGAGGAGACGAAGTGCTGCTGGATCGCCAGCACCTGGCGGTAGGGCGTCGACGCGTTTTCCGTCCACGCCTCGGCGATCTGCCGCACGACGAGGGGGACGTCATCGGGGATGAACGTGTAGCGATCCGGCACGCCCATGCTCAGGAGGACGGAAGGCGCGACGGACACTGCGTCGAGTTCCTTCGGCGTGGGCGAGACAACGAGCGATCGCACCGAGTACTCGAGGCCCTCGCCGAAGGTATCCGGCGCAACGGCTGCGGTGAGCTCGGGGTCGTAGCGGATCACGCCGAACGGCACGTTCACGGTCTGCGGTGGATACGCCATCGGCAGCCACCGGTCCACGAAGTCCGTGAGGATCCGATACCCCTGGTCGATCGTCGGGCTGGACGGCGAGCTCGTCGCGAGGGTGGCAGGCGTCGAAAGGATCCGGCCCCGCTCGGCGTCCGGGTCCGAGCTCCGCCACGTGGTCCCGTCGAACTGGTCGAGCGCGTACAGCCGCCAGTACGCGGCCCGCGGGTCACCGCCCCCGTCCACCGAAGTGACCTGGAACAGATCGACGGGATCCCGCCGCTGAAGCTGAGCCTTGATCGAGACGAAGGGGTCGATGTGGACCTGGCGGCCCCCCGCGGTCGAGAAGTCCACCAGGGCCAACGAATGGAACCCCGGGAGGATCCCGGGGACGAGGACCGCGACCGCCACGGCGAGGGTGGCCACCCGCCGCGCGCCGTGTCCGGTGGCGGCGGACACGGGCTTGCCCCGCGACCCCCACACCGGGCCCCACTGGCGGATGCGGCGGATCCCGTCGACGAAGCAGACGAACAGCACCGCCGACAGCAGGACGACCGCGTAACCCGGCCGCGCACCGTCCTGCATCACGGTGTCGGTGAACCCGACCAGCGCGACCGATGGCAGGACGGCGAGCAACGGGCCTCCCGCCCGGATGGCCAGCGCGTGTGCGGAGAACGACGCGGTCCACACCGCGGTCACCGCCGCCAGCAACAGGGGGGTGAGCGGCGCGCTCGGCGCTACCTGCACGCGGGCCTCCTGTCCCACGCGCTCCAGAGCGTCTCGGATGGCCCCGAGCGTCTCGGACGTGGGAAGCCCGATCCACGTGGTCTGGGGGAAGACCAGGACCGCCAGCGCGACCAGGAGGCACACCGCGCTGGCCACGGTGGCCAGAAGCAGGCTCCGTCGCTCGAGGAGCCCTGCCACGGCGACCGAGGCCAGGCCGGCCGCCAGGAGCTTCCAGGTCGCTCCATGCCCCACGAATACTCGGCCGAACGCGATCGCGGTGGCCGCGGCCAGGAGCCCGACGGCGCCTAACGCGAGGAGCCGGTGAGCTCGGGGAGTGGGTTCCTGCTGTGTTGCCATGCCTCACGAAGCCTTCCCGTAGGCGGGAGGACGAGTACCTCCCATCCGGATCTGGACAACGACAGGCGAGCCGACGAGGCTCGGCCTTCGAGTTGGGACTGACGGTCGGGGGGAAGATCGTGCGGGTCCGTGGGATAGACCAGGATCGCGAGCTTGGGCCCAAAGACCACCCCCGAGCGGACGAGCGAGGTGAGCTCGGTCGGCTGTGGCGGGGCGGTCACGACGACGAGCGTCGTGTCGCCGGCAGCGACCGACCGCAACGGCGTGAGACCGGCGGAGAATGCCCGTGACGTTACGTGCCCAACTCCGGCGAGCGCCTCGAGCATCTGGTCCTCGGTCACCATCGTGGGCGGCATGTTCGAGGTGGCGAGGCGGATCGAGAACCCGTACCGGGCCAGGAGCGCGCCGACCGACGCGGCGGCCGATACGCATTTCTCGAAGGATGGAGTGTGGCTCGATCCGACGGCGGGCTCGCGCGTGTCGAGGAAGATCACCCCCGTGGACCGCCTGGTGGACTCGTCCTGGCGGATCATGAGCTGGTTGGACCGGGCGACGCTCGGCCAATGGATGCGGCGGAGGTCGTCGCCCTCCTGGTACTGGCGCATCGTGTAGAACTCCTCGCCCGTCCGGAACAGGTGCCGGGCGAGCGATAGCCCGCTCGCTCCGCCGAACGGGGAAGCCGGTCCGGCCTCCAGGCGCTCGATCTCGGGGGTCACGACCAGGTCGTCCCGCTGGTCGAAACCGATCCGAAGCTTCGTGAGGGCGAAGGGGTCGGACACGTCCACCGAGAGCGGCCCGAGCGAATATCGGCCCCGGACCTCGGGAGCCAACGTGTACGTAACGCGCTGCTTGCTCCGTGGCGGGATCCCCGCCACGACCAGCCGTGCGGCACGGCCCAAGGGCCGGGGGATCCGGTCCTCGAGCAGCAGGAAGGAGGTCCACACGGGGGACTCGTTCTCCACCTCGAGCTCGACCGTTACGCGCTGGCCCGGGGCGACCCGTTGGTCCGACAGACGCCGCCGGATCGAAACGTGGAACCTACTCCACCGGGCGAACAGCGCCGCGGCGAACGGCAGCACGACCAGACCGACGGCGACCATGTGCAGGCTGGGCGACCCCGCCACCCGGGCGGCGAGCCACAGGCCGATGCCGGCGGCGAACACCACCATGCCCCGCCCGGAGGGCACGGGTCAGGCCTTTCCGGTGACCGGGACCGTGACCTCGTTGATCAGTTCCGCCAGCACTGCGCCCGCGGTCCGCCCGCTCATCACGGCGTCGGCCGTCACGATCACGCGGTGGGACAGGACCGGCAGGGCGAGGCCCTTCACGTCGTCGGGGATCACGTAATCCCGCTCCTCGGCCGCGGCCAAGGCTCTGGCCGCTCGCAGAAGCATGATCGACGCCCTGGGGCTGGCACCCAGGTACACGTCGGGATGCACCCGGGACGCCTCGACGATGTCGACGATGTACCGGCGGACGGGCGGCGAGACATGTACCTGCCGGGCCATGTCGATCATCTCGCGGACGCCGAGCGCGTCGGTCACCGGCCCGATGTCGTTCAGCGTCGACCGGACTCCGTGGGTGGCCAGGATCTCCGCCTCCACGTCGGCGGAGGGATAGCCGATCGCGATCCGCATCATGAACCGGTCGAGCTGCGCCTCGGGCAGCGGGTACGTGCCCTCGTGTTCGATGGGGTTCTGGGTGGCGATGACCATGAACGGCTGTCCGAGCTGATAGGTCTCGGTGTCGATCGTGACCTGCCGCTCCTCCATGCACTCGAGGAGGGCCGACTGGGTCTTGGGGCTGGCTCGGTTGATCTCATCGCCCAGGACGATGTTCGCGAAGATGGCCCCAGGCTTGAACTCGAAGTCGCCTCGCTCCTGGTTGAACACGTTGACGCCGGTGATGTCGGTCGGCAACAGGTCGGGGGTGAACTGGATGCGGCGGAACGAGCAATCGATGGACCGGGCGATGGCTTTGGCCAGCATGGTCTTGCCCACACCGGGCACGTCCTCGATGAGTGCGTGACCCTCGGCGACCAATGTGACGAGCGCCAGCCGGATCTCACGGTGCTTGCCCTGGACGACCTTCTCGACGTTGCCCTCGACCTCTCGGAAGCCCTCGGCGAATCGCTGCCAGGCCTCAGTCTTCTCGCGCGCCTCCACGACCACCTCCCCGGCTGGAACAGCCATCTTACCGAGGTGTACGCAGCAGGATGCCTCCCGGTTCCTTCCTTCCACTGACGGCGGCGGCGGACCGTTCCACCGGACCCGAGCCCTCCCGGTTCACGGCGTGTCGGAACGTGCCATCCACCGGGTGCCTCCCAGGAACCCGGGGATGGAAAGAAGGCGGGGGCGGTCCGAGCCGAGCTGCTGGACGCCCCGCGCGGCCCCTTGTTCGCTCCTTCAGGCGTCCCGATCCCTCGGACACGATCCACCCGCCGCCTTCGGCCGGATTACAACCCTGCGATTTGACCGATTCAAGCACCTGGACCGGATTCCGGAGTCCGCTCGCTATACTCGCCGCAGGTCCCGCATGGGAAGAGCGCTCGTACTCAACGCGTCCCACCAGCCTCTGGCAGTGGTGACCGCCAGGAGGGCGGTGGTGCTCGTCCTGAAGGACAAGGCGGAGGTCGTCGTCTCCAACGGGATGATCTTCCGCTCCGAGCGCTACGAGATCGAAGC
>DASPWN010000280.1:0-4025 GCA_035637835.1 Actinomycetota bacterium
GGCCCTGCCCGCCACCTCGAGCTCCCTGAGAGGCCAGTACACCGGCCCGGAGTCCTCGACATCTTCGGCCGTGACGTCGGCGGGATACGCGGCCTTGGGATTGTCGAGGGCATTCGTCCGGTTCTTGGCGGCGACCATCGCACAGTGCTCCTCCGTGAGCCCGGTCCGCTCCAGGAAGGCATTCATATCGAGGCCGGCGACGGCCACGGCGGGAACGCCGAGCGGTCGGTTGAACACCGGATCCATGGCGAACCGCTCGATCGCGCCGAGGGTGAGGACATCGGAGACCTTGCTGTGGGCCTCGACGGCCACCACCCGGGCCGCCCCGGAGCGGATCAGCAAGAGCGCGGTGACCACGCCGAACAGACCGTCGGCGGCCACCGTCTGCACGGGCCGCTGCACCGCCCCGAGCTGGTCAGGCACGTACTCGTCGAAGATGCTCGTGCCCTCGAGGTAGTCCTCGGAGCAGCAGACGAACGAGTCGACGTCGGCTCGCGGATCGACCTGCGCGTCCGCGTAGGCCCGCTGGGCCGCCTCGAACATCAGCTCCTTGTAGGAGAGTCCGGCGGTGATCGGGGCGAACCCCGCATGCCCGACGCCGACGACCGCGACCCTCGGTTCCACGCCCCGGTTATACCTCGCTCGCGGCCGATGCCACGAGGCGCTCAGCCGCCCAGGATCCTGCGCTTCTGGGCCTGAAACTCATCCTCGGTAAGGACGCCCCGGGCCCGAAGGTCGGCCAGGCGTTCGAGCTCGGTGGTGGCCGACGGTGCGGAGGCCCCCGTCGAGCCCCCATGGAACATGCGTTGCTGGTTCCGCTCGCCCTGCTGGTAGATGGTCTTCTGGACGTGCTCGGGCTCGCGGATGTCCTCGAACACCTGGCGGCCCCGCTCGCCCGCGGACTCGATGATGAGGTCACCCGCCCCGATCACCCGCTCGAAGACGCCTTGATGGAACCGCACGTCGTTCAGGGCCTCGAGCGGGATCTCCATCGAGGACTTCGCGATCCAGCCCTGCCGGTGGATCACCCGGTCCGAGGTCACGACGAAGTGGGAGGTGAGGTAACGGACGGTGTCGCGCACCGGCCAGAGGATGAACACGACGATGCCGGCCACGATGACCGTCCAGAACAGGACGTCGTGGCCGGCGTCCGGGAGCCGCGGGAGCGCGAGGCCCCACGCAACGGCGATCAGGACCGTGACGAGGATCGCTCGCGCCAGCGCGATCGGGTGAGGGCGAAGATCCAGGACCAGCTCCTCACCCTCGATGAGCAGCCGCCGCGGGAACGCCACGGCCGGACCGTATCCTCCCCTTCGCCGGGGAGCAACTCATCCAGATCCGCCGGTAGCTCCTCGGCGGAGCTGTTCGACGTCGCCGAAGCGGACGACCTCCAGACCGTCGTCGTTCCGCACCACCAACCCTCCGGCATCGTCGAGGTCGACCGCCTCGCCCTCCGTCACCAGGCCGGCGGTGGTCGTGACGCGGACCCGCGTGCCGATCGTGGCGCAGACCTTCCGGTACGCAGATACGGTTGCACCGGGGAACGCGGGGTGGCCGGGTTCGTATCGTCCGGCGAAGGCGACGAGGAAGGATCCGAGCACGTCGGCGGGCTCGACGTCCCCGAGGGCGGCGGCGCCGGCAATGGCCGGCGCCGCCGCCACGTTCACCCCGACACCCAAGAGAACATGCTCGATCCCGTCCCCACGCAGAGTCGACTCGGCGATGATCCCGCCCGCCTTTCCCTCCCCCACCATCAGGTCGTTCGGCCACTTGCACCGGGCCTCCACCCCCGCCGCCTCCTGGCACGCCACGGTCAGGGCCCAGCCGGCCAGGAGCGAGATGAGACCTCCGCGCTCGGGCGGAAGGTCCGGACGAAGGACCATGGAGAACATGAGGGCCCGGCCGGGCTCGTCGACCCATCGCCGGTCCAGACGGCCGCGCCCCTCGGTCTGGTGCGCCGCCGCCACCAGGGTCCACTCCGGGGCCCCCTCCTCCGCGAGCGACCGGGCGTTGAGCTGGGTCGAACGGGTAACCTCGTCGAACCGGACGGGGGCCTGGGCCCCGATTCGTTCGAGCGCGTGGGTAAGCGCGAGTTCGGACAACGGCAAAGGTTTGACTCCCGTCCGGGTGCAGACGATTATCGCGAGCCGGAGCCGCTGGTGCCGAAGACCAGGATCCTCATCGCCAATCGCGGAGAGATCGCCGTCCGGATCATGCGGACACTCCGCGAGCTCGGACTGGAATCGGTGGCGGTCTACTCCGACGCCGACCGCGATGCGCTCCACGTCGAGATGGCCGACCAGGCCTACCGGATCGGGCCGTCGCCGTCGTCGGACTCGTACCTGTCCATCGGCGCGATCCTCGACGCGGGCAGGAGGGCCAGGGCCACCGCCATCCACCCCGGCTACGGCTTCCTCTCAGAGGACGGCAACTTCGCCCGCGCCGTCGAGGACTCCGGGTTCACCTTCATCGGCCCGCCCCCGGAGGCCATCGAGATGATGGGCGACAAGTCCGCCGCCCGCCAGGCCGCCGAGCGGGTCGGGGTACCCATCGTCCCCGGCACCCCGGATCCAGTGAGCGCGAAGCGGGCGCCGGCCGAGGCGGAACGGATCGGCTACCCGGTGATGGTGAAGGCCGCGTTCGGCGGGGGCGGCCGAGGGATGCACGTGATCCGGTCCGCGGAGGAGCTCGCACCCGCGCTCAAGCGGGCCGCCCGGGAGGCGGAGGCGTACTTCGGACGGCCCGAGGTCTTCCTGGAGCGCTACGTCGACCGGGCCCATCACGTCGAGGTACAGATCTTTGCGGACCAACGGGGCAACGCGTTCTTCTTGGGCGAGCGGGACTGCTCGGTGCAGCGCCGGCACCAGAAGCTGATGGAGGAGTCGCCCTCGCCGGTCGTTGACGAGGATCTGCGGACCCGGATGGGGCAGGCCGCCTTGGCGCTTGCGAAGGAGGCGGGGTACACGAACGCCGGGACCGTCGAGTTCATCGTGGACGACGAGGGGAGCTTCTACTTCTTGGAGATGAACACGCGGCTCCAAGTGGAACACACCGTGACCGAGATGACGACCGGCCTGGACCTGGTGGCTTACCAGATCGCGGTGGCCCAGGGGGAGCGGATCGACCTGTCCGGGGTGCGCTTCCGGGGCCACGCCATCCAGTGCCGGATCAACGCGGAGGACCCTTCGCGCAACTTCCTGCCCGGCCCGGGGCGGATCACGGCCTACCGCGAGCCGGGCGGTCCGTTCGTCCGTGTGGATTCGGGGGTTCGAGAAGGTCGCCAGGTGCCGGCGGACTACGACTCGATGTTCGCCAAGCTCGTCGTGTCCGGCGAGGACCGCGAGCACGCCATGCGGCGGATGCTCCGCGCGCTGGCCGAGTTTCGGGTGGAGGGGGTGCCCACCACGATCCCGCTCCACCAGTGGGTGCTGCAGACCCAAGAGTTCCGCCAGGGAACGCACACGACCACGTGGCTGGAGCGCGCGCTGAAGGGGGCGGAGCTGCCGGGTACGGCCCCCGCGGCGCCGGCCTCCGAACCGAGGCAGGCGGTACCGGCCGAGCTGATCGTCGAGCTCGACGGGCGGCGGGTCCCCGTCCGGATCTTCGACCTTCGCCGCGACACCGCGCCCAGGACTCCATCCCGCCACGAAGCCCACCACGGACCGGGCGTGCACAGCGTCATCGAGGCACCGATGCAGGGGACGATCCTGCGGGTGCTGGTGGAGGCGGACCAGGAGATCGAGGCCGGCGACGTCATCTGCATCCTGGAGGCCATGAAGATGGAGAACGCCGTCCCGGCGCCCCGCGACGGGGTCGTCTCGGAGCTTCCCATCAAGGCCGGCCAGGTGGTGCAGCCCGGCCAGACCCTGGCCGTGATCGACTAGCTGTGGTTCCTCGGGACGTTGTTCACGACGGTGATCGGCGCTCTGCCCGCGTGAGCCATGTGAGGTCGATGGTAGTTGTAGTGATGGAGCCATCGCTCGAGCTCGGCGGTCCGTGAGTCGTTGGACTCGTAGGCCCGAGCG
>DASPWN010000281.1:0-2442 GCA_035637835.1 Actinomycetota bacterium
CCGGAGCCTTCGACATCGCGGCCCCGACGTCTGCGGCCCTCACCGCCTCGCCCCACTCGTAGTCGATCGTGTGGACGTCGAGCCCGTAGGCGCGGGCGATCTTGGCGAACCGCTCCGCGAAGTACCCGGCCAGCGGCACCAGCACCGGGTCGCCCGGAGAGAAGCAGTTGGCGACGGCCGACTCGAGACCTCCGGTGCCCGAGGAGGTGAAGATCAGGACGTCGGACCCCGTGCGGTACAGCCGCTGGAGGCCCTCGGTCGCCTCCCGAAGCATGCGGCCGAAGCCGGGACCACGGTGGTAGACGAGCGGACTCCCCTGGGCCAGATACACCTCGGGCGGGATCGGTGTGGGTCCAGGGGCCAGGATGATCTCGGGTCTGTCCACGATGCTGCTCGCTCCTGGGGAGGATCCTGCACGCGACGTTCGCGTGGATGCGCCAGCGTACCATCCGTCGGCTGTCGAACTAGAAACGGAAGCTGTGGAAGACGTCCTCGGCGGGCTCGCAATCACGAAGGTCTTCGGCGGAGACCTCGGTAGGGTGCGGGGTCCGGCCGAGGATCCGATCGAAGAGCGACCGGCGGCCTTTGGCGCGCGCCAGGACTCTGGAGACCCTGTCCATCCGCGCCTCGTGGCGCTTCCGCTGCTGGTTCAGATCGCAGGGCAGGTGGCTGACGATGGGGCCCACGGTCACTCCTTCGGCGGCGCGAGCGTGCGAAGGTCGAACTCCGGGTCGGCGAGCAGCTCGGGGTCCGGCCGGACCTGGGCCTTGATGAGCGGCATCGAGCGCCGGACGTCTCGGGGCCAGTTCATGGTGAAGGTCGAGCGGAGCACGCCGTCCTTCAGCAGGAAGGCGGCGAACTTCCGTTCCTCGAGGCTCCCTCGCACGATCACATCGTCCCACTCGGTGGCGAATCCGGCCATCTGGATGTTCACGTCGTACTGGTCCGACCAGAACCAATGGGGATCGTCGAAGACCTCATTGCGGCCTAGCATGTTGCGGGCTGCCGCCTGCCCCATCTTCATCGCGTTGTCGAAGTGCTCGACCCGGATGCGACCGAAGACAGGATGGTCGTGGCGGGCCACGTCTCCCGCGGCGAAAATGCCGGGGACGTTGGTCTGGAGGGCCGGATCGACCAGGATCCCGTTGTCCACGGCGACGTCGGTCCCTTGCACCACCTCGGTCACGGGCTCGACGCCCACGCCCACGACGGCGAAGTCGCCCTCGATCGCCCTCCCCTCCTTCGTGTGAAGCACCTCGAACCGTCCGTCCCCCTCGAACCGTTCTGCCGCATCCCGGAAGAACATCTCCACGCCGTGATCGCGGTGCAGCCCCTCGAGCACCCGGCCGAGCTCGGTCCCCAGGACCCGCTGGAGTGGAGTCTCGGCGAACTCGACGACCGTGACGTCGACGCCCCGGCTGCGGAGCGAGGCGGCCACCTCGGCGCCGATGAACCCCATGCCGACCAGCACGGCCCTGGCCCCCGGCACGGCGGCGGCCCTGATCGCGTCGGAGTCGGGGAGGTAACGAAGGTCGTGGACCCCCGGCAGGTCCAGTCCCGGCAACGGGAACCTCCGGTTACGGCACCCGGTGGCGATGAGAAGCGAGTCGAACGCGATCCGCTCGCCGTCCACGAGCTCGACGCTTCGTTCGGCGACGTCGACGCGCTGGGCGCCCTCCCCGAACCGGGTCTCGATCTGGTTCTTCTCGTACCACTCCGGCGGCCGGATGAACCGGGGCTCCTGCTCCTCGCCGCGCAAGTACTCCTTGGACAGCGGCGGTCGCTCGTACGGCGGATGGGACTCCTGGCCGATCAGCACCACGCGACCGTCGAACCCCTCCTCGCGAAGCGTGGCCGCCGCGGTGCCACCGGCCATGTTGGCTCCGATGACGAGGAAGCTCGGCACGGACTACTCCAGCGAGACGAGCAGCTGGCCGTCCTCTTCGCGCGCCTCGAACACGTCGATGGGCTCGGTAGCGGGGCCGTTCACCACCTCGCCGGAGGTGATGTCGAATTGGCTCCCATGGCAGGGGCACTCGATCACCAGGCCCTCGAGGTCCCCTTCGGCCAACGAGCATTGCCGGTGCGTACAGACGTCATCGAACGCGTGCAGGTTGCCGCCGACCTTCGCGATGGCCACCATCCGGTCGCCCACGGGAACGGCGGTGATCTCTCCGTCGCCGATCTCGCCGGCCTCGACCTTCGCCCAATCCGCCATGAGATCGTTCTCCCTTCCCCTCCCGTTTCGTGTGCGATCCGAGGACGCGCGAGCCACCAGCATAGGGCACGAGCCGCGGAGGCCCGAACCGCGACGGGCGCTAGTCGGGTGGGCTCCCGGTCCTTCGCCGGGCAAGGAGGTCCGGAGTCAGGTATCCCAGGCCGACCACCACGTACATGCCGAACAGGATGAGGAACCCCTCCCGGAACCCGAGCGGCAGCATC
>DASPWN010000282.1:0-5866 GCA_035637835.1 Actinomycetota bacterium
GACGTTCGTCGTCTGCACGTCCTTATCGGTGATGCCCGCCGCCTTCAGGGCATCCAGCACCGCCTGCATGTCCTTCGCGTTCTGGGCGAAGGCGGCCGCGCTGTCGGCCGACTCGAAGCGGACCCCGAGGTCCAGTACCACTCCCGCGGCTCGAGGCCGAGGAGGCGCGCCTGGCCTACGCCGGAGCGGCTCCTCGGGTATGCCGCCTTGGCCGAAGACGTCCTGTCGGCCGAGGGGATGGGAGTCGACTCCCTCCTCAGGGTGGCCGCCGCGCTCCGGGAGGCGTCGTCCTTGGACCCTGAGGCGCAGGGACTGGCGGATCGGTCCGCGGCCCTGGCGGAGGAGGCCAGTGACCTGACCCGAGACCTGAGGGGCTACCGGGAGGGCATCGTCCTCGATCCTGCCCGCCTTGAGGAGGTCCGGGAACGGGTTGCGGCGCTCAAGGCCCTCGAGCGGAAGTACGGCGAGGGGGAAGAGGGGGTCCTGGCCTACCTGGAGGAGGCGAGGGCCCGATTCGCCTCGCTGGCGTCCGCGGATGATGAACGGATCGGGCTGCGGACGGCGGTCGAGGACCTCACGGCGCGGTCGGCGCACGCCGCCCGCGGGCTCACCCGGGTCCGAGCCGAGACCGGGCCGAGGCTTACTGCGGTGGTCGAGGCGGAATTGCGCGAGCTGGGCATGGAGGGGGTCATGGTGGAGGTTGAGCGCCGGCCCCTGGACGAGCCCGGCCCGACCGGGGCCGAGCGGGTCGAGTTGCTCTTTTCCGGCGGGCCGGGGCAGGCCGCGCTCCCGCTCTCCAAGGTGGCCTCTGGCGGCGAGCTCTCGCGGACCATGCTCGCCTGCCGCAGCGTCATGGTGGATCTCGACGACGTGCCAACGCTGGTCTTCGATGAAGTAGACGCGGGGATCGGGGGAAGGGCCGCGGTGGCGGTAGGAAAGCGGTTGGCCGCCTTGGCCGCGAGCCGGCAGGTGCTGGTAGTCACCCACCTTCCGCAGATCGCCTCCTTCGCTGACCGGCACATCCGCGTGGAGAAAGCAGATGGCCGGGCCACGGCCACCTTGCTGGAGGGTTCCGAGCGAGTGGCCGAGCTGTCACGGATGCTCTCCGGGCTGCCCGAGAGCGAGGCCGCGGCGGTCCATGCGGATGAGCTGTTGGCCGAGGCAAGCAGGGTCAAGGCCGGGGCGCCTTACGGGGGAGCGTGAGGGGTAGGCAAGTCCCGACACCCGCTCCGAGTAGCGGCATTGGGTAGCATCACCGCTCATCGCTCTCAGGAGCGACTCGATGCTGCTCTACTTCGCCATGCGCTGCTGCTCCACGTAGGGCCTGGTCAGGTCGTGCCGACTTCGAACGGGAAGTCGAGCTGCTGGTCCTTCGACATCAGCTCAAGGTGATCTCGCGCAATATCCGCCGGCCGCCGCTCCGCAGAAGGGACCGCATGCTGCTCGCCGCGGCGAGTCGGATCTTGCCAAGGGCGCGGTGAAGGGCGTTCGTCGTGACCCCTCGAACCCCGCTCCGGTGGCACCGCGAACTGGTCGCCGCACGTGGACGTGTCGGCGTGCCGGGCCGGGCCGGCCAGGGCTGGGTCCCGAAGCGGTGGAGCTCATCACTCGGCTCGCGAGGGAGAATCCCAGGTCGGGGTATCTGAGGATTCGCGGGGAGCTGCTGAAGCTCGGGGTCCGGGTCTCCGCCACGGCTATCCGCACGGTCCTTCGGCGAGAGGGCCTCGGCCCCGCTCCACGTCGGAGCGGCCCGTCCTGGAGCCAGTTCCTCCGGGCTCAAGCCCGCGGATATCGTGGCGTTCGCCTAGATCGAGCTCGGGTCCAGGCGGGTCCACGTCCTCGGCGTCACCAGGAACCTGAAGTCTGCCTGGGTGATCCAGCAGGTCGCAATGTGGCGGTGGGGGAGCGGCTTGGTGGGATTCAGGTCCTGATCCGGGACCGGGACTCCAAAGTACTCACGTCCGTTCGACGAGGTGTTCCGGACTGAAGGGGTGAGGATCATCGCGACGCCGATCCGAGCCCCGAGGGCGAACGCTTACGCGGAACTTGGGTGCGGACGGGCCGCCGGGAGTGCCTCGACCACCTCTTGGTCCTCGGCCGACGTCACCTGGAACGAGTCTTCGGGAGTTCGAGATCCATCACAACGCGAACCGACCGCACCGCGGCCTGGAGTTGGCCGTACCCGAGCCTGTGGGGTGCATTTATTCGGGTTCACCCTCGTGAGCAGGGCTTTCGGCCCAGTTCAACCAACTCTGAGGCAGGGCGAATGCCCAACGGCCGGTGAGGACTCGCCCGATTCGCCCGGCTCCGTTTTCAAGACTCGCGGGTCTAAACGTGAGCGCCCTCCGCTCAACTTCGGAGGGCCAGCTGCCGGCTAGTGGGGTCCGGGAGATCCTGGCAGCTTCGATGGCGAGGCCGAGCCCCGCTTCTCCGCCAGCCTGGAAGACACCAGGTCAGCGGCCGGATCCCAATAAATGCACCCCACGGGTCAACAAGCGGCGGGCGAACCTCCACCACCATCGTGGGCGATGACCGAACGCCAACCATGGCTCGGTGAGGGTGGTGGGCCGCCGTCCGGTGTTCGTCGCGATGACGTGATAGGCCTCTCCCTGAGGTCCCTGGTAGCCGGTCATGTGGACTTTGTCGAGAGTGACCCGGAGTCTTGGAGCGTCCCAGTAGATGTCGTAGACGATGCGCCAAAGGAAGGTCGCCAGAGATACGCCGAGTGCCACGCCGGATATGACGAGCGCCGTACCGCTATCCGCCAACAGAGCCACCGACCGAGCGTAGACGTAGACAGGCAACGTTGCAGCGGTCGAGTCAGGGCTGGGGCTCGACCTACCCCCGCCCGTTCCCCCGCAGAACCCGGCTGAAGCGGGCGACACGACGCCGTGGTGGCCGAGGGTTCGGCAATGTCCCCCGAGCTGAAGATCAGATTGTGATGATCGCGATCAGTAGCGCTAGCCAACCGAGCAGGAACGCCAGGCCGCCGAGCGGGGTAAGCGCGGCCCATCGGCGATTGCCCGTCAACGCAAGGGCGTACAGGCTGCCGGAGAATAGGACGACTCCCGCGACGAAGAGCCAGCCAGCGAGCGCTGGCCACAGTTGAAACGGTCGGGAGACGAGCAGCGGCGAGTACGAGGTCCATCCGAACGGCCGGAGGGACCAGACGAAGATCACCGCGAACAGCGCCAGGGCGTGCCACAGCTGATAGCGGACGCCGGTTTCGAACTGCGACAGTCGGTCCGGCGACAGGCGTGCCTGGAGCGCGTGGGTCCCGAACGCGCCAAACGCCACGCCGAGGAACCCGAGACCGGACGCGATAACGAGGAAAGCGCGGTCCACGTCGGATTACGCTAGCTCATGGCTGAGTTTCGAGCGAGAGCGCTGTCGCGTGCGCGAGTGTTCGGATATGTCGCTGGAAGGAGGCAGCCGCCGGAGGTGTTCCTCAGGGTTTGAGGATCTTCACGAAGAACGCTTCGGTCTGCTCCCCTGGGAACATCCCGTCCACATCGCCGAACCGCTCGAAGCCCATCGCTTCGTGCCAACCGAGCGCTGCCGTGCGGTCGGACCCAAGAGCAATCGAGCTAAGAACCGCGATGGAGCCCCGTGCTCTCGCCCCTTCCTCAACGGCTCGGAGAAGCGCCTGCCCAACGCCCTGTCGCCTGTACGGTTCTAGGACTCGGAGCTGTGCGATGAACGGGACGGCAGACCACATCAGGTCGAACCGAAGAAGACCGGCGGGCACGCCGTCTGAGTCGGCGACCAAGATCTCGCGAGCACGGATCTTGAACAGCAAGGCGGCCTCGTCGAGGTGACCGTCGGTGGAGAGACACCAGGCCAGGTCAGCCTCTGTAGCTTCACGAACGCTCACCTTCGAGTCCGCCATCGGGGATGAAAGGCTATACAGAGCTCCCCGGATGGCTCGAGCGACGGGTTTACCCGGTTGACCGAGTATTGAGATATGTACCTAGGACTCGCTGCGGCCGATCGGTCCCCAGGTCCGGACGCCCAGGTGCAGAATCCAGGTCCCAGGGGGCAACGATTCAAAGCGAAGGCGACCGTCCTCCATCTCCATCGCCGGAATGCGGGAGCCGTCCGGAAGCTCGGCCTCGACGTCCTTTGCCGCGTACCGCGCTGAATGGAAGATCACGCCGATGCCGTCCGCGGTCGGCACCACTTCGGGCTCTGAGTCGCTCATGACTGGCGCCTCCTTCGATTCGGATGCGAAGACTGTAGAGGCATAAGGTCGCAGGAGCATGATCGACCCAGTCCGCGAATGGGAGACGTGGCAAGCCTGGCTCGGTCAGGAGCCGACGGGGACGACGATCTACGCCCAGGTCGCCGAGATGGTGCTGAGCCGCCAGGTCTGGGATGGCTTCGCCATCGTCCACGATCAGGCACCCGAGGGTGCTCGTGAGGACGGGACCTACCTGTGGTGGGTCCGCTTCAACTACGCCCGATCGCAAGGGCTCGCGATCCGAAGGCAGGTGGAACCGCGCTCCGACGTGGTCTCGCTCGGACGTCTGATCGACAGTGTGTGGCGGTACCCGACCGTCCTATCGCGCGAGCGCTTCGTCGCGATGCAGGTCGCCTCGAGCGGCTACGAGGACGAGGCGCATAGGTGGTTCGATTCCATCGCAGGCACCGGGAGAGACTTCATCAACCCGGAGACGCCGGCCCGTGACATGCACGACCTAATCGAGAAGACGGCGAAGGTCAGAAAGTGGGTCAACAAGTCGGTTGCCCACCTGTCGGAACGAAGGCCGGCTGGTCCACCGCTCACGGATCTCCACCAGGCGCTCGAGGATGTCGCTACGTTGTTCCAGAAGTACGCGGGCATGATCCTGGGCGCTCACATCATGATCGAGGAGGTCATCATGCAACCCTGGGTGCACATCTTCCGCCCCGCCTGGATCGGGAGCGACGACGACCTGCGCGCCGTCATGGAGACGCTCGACGAGCAGATCCGCCGACGTCGCGGGGGTTGACCGAGATTGCCCCGGTTGACGCTCCGACTCGTCGAGATCGCTGAGCTCATCGGCGTGAGCAAGCAACGCGCTCACCAGATCGCCGCCCAGCCGGGCTTCCCCGCGCCGGTCGCCCAGGATAGCCGCCTGTCCGGAGATCGGGATGGGTCGGCCGTTCGGAGCCGCGCGGACCTCTCGCCGATTCCACAGCCGACCGCGGATACGGCCGATCAGCTGTTCGGCGAGGAGGAGGGAAGGCGACGGGTCACGGGTCGAGGTCGTCCTTATGGGTCGCATACCACCGCACCAGCTCCGACCGCTGGCGGAGCTGCAGCTTCTTCTTGATTCTCTCCACGTTCGTCCGTACCAGCCCACTGCCGACGACGAGCATGTCGGTCATCTCTGGGTACGTATAGCCCTTGGCCACGAGCCTAAGGATCTCCTTCTCCCTCCGCATCAGGCGAGGTTCGGAGGCATCCTCAAGACTCACGCGTCGAAGCTAGCACCGTCGGCGTATCGGCCTGAGGCCGGACTCTTTCGAAACGCGCCGAATAGCCCTGGCCACAACCTGGCCACAAGAATGCCCTCCTCGGATCACCGGGGAGGGCGTTTGCGCTGGTAGATCGGGTGCCCCCGGGGCATCTGGTCGGTCGGCGGTCGAGCTCCGCCCCGAAGAAAGCGGCCGCGGACTTCAGGATCTCGTTGGCCCGGCGGAGCTCTCGGTTCTCACGTTCCAGGGCCTTCAGGTGCTCACGCTCCTCGGTGGTCAGCCCCGGCCGGCGCCCACCGTCGACCTCGGCCCTGCGCACCCACTTGCGGAGCGTCTCCGATGAGACACCGAACTTCACAGCGATCGAGGTGATCGCTGCCCACTGCGAGGCGTGCTCGTCCTGGTG
>DASPWN010000283.1:0-22824 GCA_035637835.1 Actinomycetota bacterium
TTCGTGCGGGTCCAGGTCTGGGTCCCACGGCGCTTGGACGGTTTGCCGCCCGTGGGGGGAGAGGTGTCGGATCCCATCCTCGTCGAGGTAGAGCAGAACAGCTTCGAGCGATGGAGGGTCCACACCCGAACCCTACCGGCAATGCCAGATCGCCCGGTCGGCCCCGTCAGGCGATGGGCGTGGCGGTGCGCCAGGATCGGCCCCCGTTCATGGTCAAGAACAGGGTGCCCCGCCGGCCGCGGTAGCTGGTGAGCCAGGCTCGATCACCGTCCACCGCCGCGATGCTGGTCACGTGCTGTCCTGCGCCTATCGGAAATCTCCGCCATGTGCTGCCGCCGTCATCCGTGCGGTACAGGATCGGTGGATCTCCGACGACGACCCACCAAGCCGTTGGCGTCGCGATGCTTGCGGGAACGGGCGACAAGAGCCCCTTCGCCCCGCTCCTTCCGGACGGGCGCAACACGGAGGCGAGGTCCCAGGTGCGCCCGCCGTCGGCCGTCATGTCGAAGGCGACCACGGAACGGGTGCCGTGACGGAGCGTGATGGGAACCACGGCGTGCTCAGCGTCCGAGAAGGTCGGTCGGTCGACCAGGATCTCCCACTCTCTGCAGCATGCGGGGAGTGGTGCCGGGACCCGCGCCCACGTTCGCCCGCCGTCCTGTGTCCGGAACAGCCCAGCGCGGTCGTGGAGGAGGCCACCCAGCCAACCCTTCCAACGGTCCAGGAACCGGACCCCCGTGATCCAGTCGAAGTCGCCCCCTCGGGACCAAGTCCGGCCTCCGGCGACGGTGCGTCGGATCGAAGCGCTCGATGCGGTCGGCTCGAGGTGGATCAGCCACCCGTGAGTGGGGTCGACGAACTGCGGAATGACGCCCGCCCCGGCGTTACAGGTCGATGTCTCGGTCGGGGCATGGTGCCAACTTCGACCCCCGTCGGACGTACGAAACAGCACGGCCCTGGCCGCGGCGCAGTCGCCCGCGACGACCCACCCGTGTTCGGGATCGAGGAAGAAGACGTGCTCGATCCGAAGGCCTTCGGATCCCTCCGACGGCATGGTGTCGAACGGCGAGATGTCCGACCACGTCCTACCGAGATCCTGCGTGGCCGCTAGGTGATCCCGGCAGAGCATCTCATCGCCGTTCACGCGACAGTCCGAGACGGCGGCCACGCCAAACGAACGGGAGACCAGCTGAACAGCGGAGACGCTGAGCAGCTCGAGAACGGTCGGCGAGGGCGATGCCGAGGCCCCGTTCGGACCCGTCCTTCCGCGAGTGCAGGAGGCGACAACGAATGCGAGCAGCACGAGGCTCACGACGCGAACTCTCGATGGCACCTACAGGGGACTCCTCTCGGCGGGAGCGACTCTATCCGCAGACGTGGCGGTTCGCTCCATGGTTCGGCGACGGACAACACAATCGCCCGCTGTCGAGCAGTTCTTCGGCATCACACCGAAGGCGCGCGCGACGGCGTTGTCAACGCTAGGAGCCAGCTCGGGGGCCACGGGCCCGTTCGCCCGCCTCGTTCTGCTCCAGGCGGGCGCCGCGCAGGAACAGCACGACGGCGAGGCCGGCCACCACCACCCCCGACACGAGGAGCGGCGCTCGGCCGCCGGACCCCCATGCGAGACCCGCCCACACGCCGGCGATCAGCGCCGCGCCCCCGGCCAGCCCTTGGTACAGGCCCAGTCCACTTCCCACCCGCTCCTCGGGAAGGAGGTCGGCGATCCACGCCTTGCCCACCCCGTCGGTCAAGGCGGTGTAGCCCCCATACAGCGGCAGGAGGAACCAGACCCATCCGGCGGACGAGACCGCCCCCAAGCCGATGTACGCGACCGCGAAGATCGCCAATCCCGTGGCGAAGACCAGCCGCCTCGGCACGCGGTCGGAGACCACCCCCGCCGGGTAGCTGAGGAACGCGTAGCTCACGTTGTAGAGCGCGTAGGCCAGGATGACCCCCACGAAGCTCAAGCCGAGCGCCTTCGCTCTCAGGATCAGCAGGGCATCGGAGAAGTTGGCCAGGCCGAACAGCGTTAGGAAGAGCACCACTCGCCAGTACCGCCTCGGCAGCGGCCCCCGCGGCTGTGGAGTGCTTCCGCGATCGGAGGGCGCGCCGCGCTCCCGCACGAGACCGATCAATGCCACGCTCGCTGCCGCGGGAATGAACGCCACGAAGAACAGTGGCCGAAGCCGGTGGTCCAGAGCTTCGTAGAGGGCGAGCCCTGCCAGGGGCCCAACCACCGCCCCGGCCGTGTCCAGCGCCCGATTGAATCCGAACGCTCGACCCCGATGTTCTGGGGGCGTGTCGGCGGCGATGAGCGCGTCCCGAGGTGAGGTCCGCAGCCCCTTCCCGAACCGGTCGGCGAATCGAGCGACCAGCACGAGCGGCCATCCGGTGGCAAACCCGATCACGAGCTTGGAGAGCGAGGAGATCCCGTAGCCCGTGGCCACCAGGGGGTGCCGGCGCCGGATGTCCGCCAGACGTCCGGAAACCGCCTTCATCACCGACGCCGTGCCTTCCGCGACGCCCTCGATCAGCCCGACGACCGAGACCGGCGCCCCGAGCACTCCGGTCAGAAACAGCGGGAGGACCGGGTAGAGCATCTCCGAGGCGGCATCCTGGAAGAAGCTCACCCACGACAGCACGACCACGTTCCGGGTGAGCCCCGCGAACAGTCCGGCGGGTCCATCCGGCGGGCGCTCCCCCGACCCCATGGCGCTACGGTGCCACAAGGGCGCCGCCGTCGTTCTTCAGCTAGGACCGGCTCGCCATCGCGGGCCTGCCGATCGGACCGCGATGCCCTGGGCTCGGTCCCTGATGCCGCGAAGCATCTTTCGGCTCATCACGAAGCCCGCCGCGGGGGAGCCGAAACAGGTCAAGGAACTCCCGGCGCAGGTAGACGCGTCCGCAGCGATGGAGCTGATGCTGCTAGGGTCGGCGACCGAAGGGGGTTGATGGATGGAGTTCTCGAACACGATCACCATCGAACGGTCCCGACATGATGTCTTTGAATTCCTCTCCGACTTGGAGAACGTTCCGAAGTGGAACTACGCCATCGTTGAGACACGGAAGACCTCGGACGGGCCCTTACGCATCGGAACAACGTACCGCCAGGTTCGCTCTCTTCCCTCGAGAAGTGAGGAGACGCTTCAGGTGACGGAGCTCGAACAAGACCGACGCTTCGTCGTCCATGGCGGCCTCGGACCCTTCGAAGGGACGCTGACCTATGAGTTCGAGGACGTCGGGGGGAACACGCGCCTGACCAACAAGGCCGATCTCGAGGCGCGCGGCATCAAGAGGCTCGCAGCCCCGATCGTATCTGGTCGTGTCCGTGACGCAGTTGCGGCAAATCTCGGCACGCTCAAGCAACTCCTCGAGGGCGAGGGTGCGAGGTAGCGGATACGGGGTGCCTGACCTATCTAGTCCCTTGGCCCCTGGGCTACGCATCAGAAACGTTGTCCGCAGCTCGAGAAGGTAACGGACGGTCTGTTTGAGGGGGAGGAGGCCGTCCTGCGCGTGATGGGCTGGGGTGGCGGTCGGCGCGGTTGTGCAGGAACCCGGACAGGGGCCGCGACGCTGGTGTAGGCGCTCTGGCAGCGCCGCGCCGCGAGCTGACGCCCGAGGAGATCGCGGAACAGAACGACTTCTCCCGGGCGTGGATCGAGAACGTGGTCGGCGTGGACGTCGGCGCAATGATCCCCCGTCGGACGTGCGGGACCGCGTTCGGATCGTGTGGCGATAGCGCGTTCCGCCGAAAGCGGCATTCGGCGAACATGGGTGGCCGCGTGTTCGGCTGGCCTCGAACGCGAACCTGAAGTCGGCGCTCGGCCGTACCGATACGGAACGGATGAGCGCAAACGTCGGCGTTCCGCTAGGGCTGTTCGTGGGCTTCGGCCTATGCGTGGCAGTTGTCTCCCTGACCATTGCGCCGAAGCGCACACCGGAGAGTCGCGCTCGCCCGGAGTCCGGCCGCGAGGTCGATCGTCGTCGTCGCGCGGCCGGGGCGGCTATTGGTGCTGGACTGGCTGGGATCGGCGGCGGCCAGGCGCTGTCGACCATCCCGTCGCATCCCGTCTGGATCTGGATGCTCGCTGGCTTGCTCTTCTGGGGCGTTCCGCTCGTCGCGGTGACGTTTGTCGCGCGCTGGGCGGCGAAGAATCTAACCGACCCTGGGCCGACGTGTTCTGGTCGTGGGACGGACGTCGACTTCCCGATCCGATCGGCACGCGCGGAACGGCGATCTTCATCGGGTCCTTCGTCGCTGGGTTCGTGGTCGCTGGCGTGATTGTCCTGTGAATCTCCGAGCGTCCCTTCGTGACGAGAGCGACACTCCGGAACGGGATGTAAGGGTCGGGCCAGCGGGGACCGATTGGACGGAGGTGAGACCTCGACAGTGATTCGCGAGGAGGCGGAGTGAGCCCACGTGTTCGAGATGCCGCCGTCAGCGCGAGCGTCGTAAGTGTCGGGATCGCTGGCCTGGCCTCGGGTGTGCTCGGTCATCCCGCGGCCTTGAACCTTGCCGCGATGGTGCTATTCGTGCTGGTTCCGCCATTCGTTAGAGCGTTGGAGCGCCAGATCACGGCACAAGGAATGACGAAAGAGCCGCTGACACTCCTCTATCGACGAATACCCTGGTTCGTCGGAGTCGGTGTCGTCGTGGCCGTGGGATCTATCATCAGCGGGAAGGCGTACTTCGAACAAGAGCCAGGAAGAGCCGTTACTGAGGTCCTGTTTGGTGCCGCCGTCCTGTTGGCTGGTATCCGCCTGCTGCGTTGGACCCGCGGCCGTGCCTGACGCATTGATCACGAGATTCCCAGTAATGCCCGGGAAGTGTCGCTTCGTGACGGAAGCGACATCCATCGAACGCTGGCTCACCACGGCGTAATCTTGGGCTGTGCCGCCGACGACCGAGAAGCAAGACAGGCTCTTTCGGGTGGGGTACGTACTCATGTGGCTCGCAATCGGCGACATGATTGCCACGTTCGCGACGTACGTGGCCGGGAACGTCTTCGTTAGCAAACTCCTTGCAGTCCCGATGCTCCTCATCCTTGGAGCGACTCTGCTCGTCGGGCGCGCCCTTCAGAAGACGGGGCCGCCCTTCGACGTGGTTCGTTGGTACTGGCCCTGGAAGTCGCGTCACTAGCGCCGGGTGTTTGGCGAGTTGAGGTTCGAAGTCGCAGAGTTCGACGTGGACGACCTCCTCATTCGCCCAGTCCGCCCCTACATATCGAAGTGCCAGAACCAGGCCCTCGCAATCCCTTGCCCGACGACACACCAGTCATGTTCCCAGCGTGCTCCCGGCCAGTGGTTGATACAAGGGAGGCCCCCGCGGATGTCGTTTCGTGACGGAAGCGAATGTGCGGACCAGTCCCATGAACCTGTCCGACCGTAGGTTTGGCAAGCACGCGCTGAAATACGATCGCTCGAACCGATCCAGTTAAGGAGTGTTCTGGACGAAGCATAATGACGCGATGACCCAGGAAGACCCAGGTTGGTGGCCCTCCCTGCGAGGGCTCTGGTGGTATGCGCTCCCCGTCGTCGGCTCTGTCATGCGGGTCAGAGCGAGGCGCAGGGAGGCGAACGGGCTGATTGCCCTTCGGAGCGTGTTCCTTGGACTAATCGTCCCGCTGTTCCTCTTCCTCGTCGTGCTGGGCCTCATCGAACCATGGGACGGCGGAGACGAGGGGTGGGTACCGTGGGAGGTGGTCGTGATCGGAATCGCCTCGCTCGCCGGGCTCGCCTGGATCCGACGGCGGCCCCTTCCGGCGACTTCGCCTGAGGCTCTTGCCCGTCTTTACCGAGCATGGTTCTTCATCGGGGTCGGTGTGGCCGAGGCAGCGGCCATGTGGGGGTTCGTTGGCGTGTTCCTGGGCGGCAGCCTCTGGATCTATCTCGTGGGGCTCCCCTTCGGTCTCGTCGGGCTGTGGATGATCGCTCCGACCCGGAGCGACATCGAGCGAAGGCAGCGCGAGTTCATCGCAGCTGGGTCCCCGCTCTCGCTTCTGGACGCCCTCGTTTCTGTTCCAAGGCCATAGAGAGGCCATGATGGTCGCGGCCCATGCGATGTCGCTTCCGTGACGAAAGCGACACTGCTGGGGAATGCTTGATCAACTAGTCAAGACTTGGAGTAGATGTCTTTGATGCGTGTGATTAGCTGATGTGAATCCTTGGTTCGTAACCAGAGCCAGACTTCCGACCTATCGGACAGGCGCAGGACAAGACCAGCCGAGCGACGGGATACGCGGGTGAACTCGGCCCGCTCAATTCGGTCAAGAGGGAGTTCGAAAGCACGTGCTCCGAGCTGCGCCCAGCTTCGCTTGGGAGCCCACACAAGCGATCCGTCTCGAAACGGCGCTACGAGGCCGAGGCCGTCGCCGAAGGCGTGAAGGCTCGGGAGCGGCAGTTGCTGAGCGAGGCCAAGCGCGTCCTCGCCGTCTTGCGGATCTTGCCGCCCTCAGCTCGCTGTCGCATCAGCTCGAAAAGATGCGTCCCGAAGTCGCCGGGCGGGCGTTACGTAGTTGTGCCGACCCAAACCTCGCTGGATACTCGCCCCATCCCCGAAAGGGAGCCGGATTGGGCGAGGTGTCAGGCGGAAGGCGTGCAGATATCGACGATCTTGCCGACCGCTTCATTGAGAAGCGCGAACGGCTGCATTACTTCATCGTCACCGCGTCGGCCGCTGTCTTGCTCTTTTCCCTCGGAACTCCTCAAGCAGCCGCACCATAGGATCGGGGGGTGGGCGAAGATTGCGACCGTGTTCGGTGGCATCTTGCTCCTGTTGGCCGCTGGCACCGCGCTGGGCGGAATCCTGTACCGACATCGTATCTACTCTCAATATTTGGACGAGCTGCAGGGCTTGCGCCAATCGACCGAGGCCGCCGACCAGAATGCTCGGCGACGGTTCCTATGGATAGAAGGGTCCATGATTCTGCTCTTCTTCTCCGGTTTCGTAATTCTCGCCGTCGTGGATGGAATCCTGTTGCTTTGGCCATGAAAGAGTGAAGGGAGTAACAGCGGATGACGCACCACTACACGAAGAGGAAAACCGCGAAGAGGAAGACCGCGAAGAGGGCGACGGCGAAGAGGGCGACCGCGAAGAGGGCGATCGCGAAGAGGGCGATCGCGAAGAGGAAGACGGCGAAGAGGGCGACGGCGAAGAGGGCGACGGCGAAGAGGAAGACCGCGAAGAGGGCGACCGCGCGGCGATAGGTGTAGGGGGGCAGATTTGCTGACTTCCCCAGTTGGGGTTGCGAACCAGCGGTAGGCATGGCTGAGCCCGAAAGGGGGACGAGCCACGACCCTACCCCGCCCTATGTCCGGGTTCCTGTACAGCCGCGCCGACCGCCACCCCAGCCCGTCCTGCGCGTGATGGGAGTACAGATAGCGAGCTGGAAACGCCGCAATCCGTGGACACCTCCCGAGGCCAGTTGTCCCTTGGTAGAGGGGTCACGTCCATTTTGCCGACTGGGCCGCGGTCAGTCGCTTGAGGTTAGGGGATACAGCGCCCCGAAACGGCACCCCCTCCAGAGCCGTGACGTGCCGATATGGTTTAGGAACCCTTTCCGCCGGCGAGAGGCTAAGGTGGGGTTGGCATCAGCTTCGTTCGGCCTGGACCACGCAAAACTCGTTGCCCTCGACGTCGGCCAACGTCGTCCACTCGAAGTCCTCGTTCTTGACGTCCCACAGACGGGTTGCGCCGAGTCCGATGAGGCGTTCGACCTCTGCCTCACGGTCCGGCGCGTACCAATCGAGATGCACCCGATTCTTCGTGATCTTGCCCTCGGGCACCTTCATGAAATCGAGGCGAGGATCGCCGGGGAGCGTAGCCCACGATCCGGGTTCGCCTTCGCTGAGTTCACGTTCCAACGCAGCCGCCCAGAAACGGCCGACCCTCTGCGGGTCGTCTGCATCGAAGACGACCGTGAAGAACGATAGTCCCGTTCGGGGAGCGTATCGGCGCGAATCGCTTCAAGTCAAGCGAGCTGAGTAAGCCAAGCACGTCCTACGATTTAGGAACCCCTTCCGCCGATCGAGAGGGTGGCAGAGTTGTTGGGCCACGTTAGCGTTCGACGAATAGGTGCTTAGGATTGCCGTCAGTCCGCTTGCCGTTCCCCACGTGTACACTCGATACGTCTCTGCGGTTTGAACCCAGAATCGTTCGTAGACTTGGTCCGCGATCTTTGGCCGAGCGATGCACCCCCTCGTGAACCCACGCTTCGAGGGGTTCGCGTGACTCCATCCGGACGATGCCAATCTATTCCCCGTCGTCGGCGCGGTAGGTCTTGGACGGGATGAAGCCCGGTGTCGAACGCAGGATCGGTGAGAGCTTGTCAGTCAGCGGAGCGTCTTCGTCCCCCTTCCCGGTTTTGACGATGATGTCGCCGAGCACCAGCTATTCCAGCCGCCGCTTGGTTGTTGCGGGGTCCCATCGTCTAGCGGCGCGGACCGTCGACCCCGGGGATGTGTACTCGACATCGTTACCACCGTCCGCACGGCGATTTCGCTTCTTACCCGACATCTGAGTGCTCCATGCCGTATATCGATTCGAGATACGCTCTGCCGCGAGGGGAGAACTATGAAGCACGGCGCGATCGACCTCGAACGGGTCCACAGCATCGAGGAAGAAGAGCAGCGGAGGTTCATCGCCGAGCGCCCTCGTTCCACAGCACTACGAGAACGGGCCCGTACCTCGATGCCCGACGGAGTACCGACAACTTGGGTTGGCAGCCTCAACTTCCCACACCCACCCATTTGGGTCACCGAGGCGGACGGCGCTCGCTTCCGCGATGTCGATGGTCACGAGTACATCGATTTCCTCCTCGGGATCTGCCTCGCATTCTGCGGTCATGCTCCGGCGGCGGTGGTCGAGGCAGTGGCGCGTCGGGCGGCGCTTGGCTCGATGTTCCAGCAGCCGACGGAGGACGCGCTGTGGGTGGCTGAGGAGCTATCTCGGCGGTTCCTGCCGCTCAGGTGGCAGTTCGCGCTCTCTTCGAGCCAGTCGATCCAGGACTGCATCCGACTGGCTCGCGCCGCGACGGGCCGCGAGCGTTTGGTGAAGTTCGACGCCAACTACCATGGACACCTCGATCAGGTGCTTGTGGTGGCGGCGGGAGACAGCGTGGCACCCGAGTACCAGGGAACCGATCCCTCGGTGCTGGCGACGACGAAGGTGATCCCGTTCAACGAGGTAGACGCCTTGGAACGGGTCCTGTCGTCTCGCGATGTCGCGCTGGTGATCGCGGAACCCGCCATGACCAACATTGGATTCATTGAGCCTGTTGCGGGCTACCACGAGGCCCTTCGGGCCCTAACGCGGGAGACCGGCACGCTATTGCTCATCGACGAGACCCAGACCCTCATGTGCGCCTACGGTGGCCTTACGAACGTGTACGGCCTCCAAGCCGACATGTTCGTCCTGGGGAAGTCGCTGGGAGGAGGCATCGTCCCCTTTTCGGCATATGGCCCCGCCGGCGAGGTGGCGGCACACATCGAGGCGCCGCACGCAGCGTTCGAGGTGAGCGGGGAGCCAGTGGACGAGGTCGCGCTCGGCGGCACGATGTGGAGCTACGCGGTGGGCGCCGCTGCCGCGCGCGCGGCCCTGGAGCACGTTCTGACCGAAGACGCATATGAACGGACCGTGGCACTCGGTGAGCGACTTGCCGACGGCATCGAACGTGCGATCGCCAACGTCGATCTTCCGTGGAACGTTCAGCGGCTGGGAACTCGCGCCGCGTACACGACCGCGGCGGTCGTGCCACGCGATGCTGCCGAAGCCCGCGAAGCGGACATCCCCGGGTTCAAGGACGTCCAACGGGTGTTCATGGCTAACCGGGGCATCTGGGATTTTGGCTGGTGGGGAGGTCCCTGCTTGTCGGTCGCCCACACAGCCGCGGACGTCGAAACGTACACAGCCCGCTTCAGCGAGTGGTTGGCAGTGGTGCTCGAGTAGATACGACGCGGGGTTGGGATGTCCTGTCGTCGGCTACGACAGCACGCGCTTGCTGAAGCCCTGGATCCCCCAGGCGCCGAGCAGGATCGTGAACACGATCAGCCCGCCGTAGATCCCCCACAACGGCATGTGCTGCACCCATGGGGTGAGGGAGACCCGCATGCCCTCGCTCATGTAGACGAGTGGGTTCACGAGCACGATGGTCTGGAGCCACGGGAGGTTGTGGAGCGCCGCCCACGGGTAGTACGTGGCGCCCAGGAACGTGATCGGGATCACCACGACGCCGAAGATCAGCGGGACCCGGCGCGGATCGGCGCGCGTGCCGATCGCGAGCCCGAGGGCCGCGCCCAGCACCGACGCGAGCGGCAGCACCGTGAGGAGCCGGAGCCACTCGATCTGGAGGTGTACCGGCGTGATCGGGATCCAGTGCGCGAGCGGGAAGACGATTGCTGCCGCGATCAGCCCTTGCACCGCACCGGCGAGGAGCTTGCCGACCGCGACGGCCCAGACGGGGAGCGGGGCCATCACGCGGTCCTCGATCTCGCGGGTGAACCCGAACTCCTGCACCAGCGGCAACGCCACGGCCTGGATCCCCTGGAAGATGCACGCGATCGCGATCACGCCTGCAACGAGGATGCTCGCGAACTGGGCCGCGCCTTTTGAACCGCCGACGCCCTGGCCGATCTGCGGGAACACGTACGTGAAGACGAAGACGAACAGCAACGGTTGCATCACGGTCCGCAGCACGAACTCGACGAAGTTCTTCCGCAGGACGGTCAGGTCGCGCAGCATCAGCGCGCCGAACGCCGTCCACGGCGTGCTCCGGTACGGCGCCACCGTCGGCAACGCCAGGGAAGACTGTCGGTTCGCAACGGCGCTCATTCCCGAAGCTCCTTCCCGGTGAGGTTGATGAAGACGGTCTCGAGCGTTGGCTCGTCGATGGACACGTCCTGGACCGTGAACCCGCCGGCCCCGCTGGCCGCGATCACGCGCGGCAGCAGCCCCTCGGAGCGCACGGCGGTAAGGAGCACGGTCTCGCCGACGACCGTCGAGCCGGTCACGACGTCGAGGTTGCGCAGATGCGCGGCGACACGGTCGGGTTCGGAGCCCGCCCTGAGACGCACGATGAGGTCGCCGCCGACGGTCCGCTTCAGGGCTTCCGGGGTGTCCAGCGCGAGCAGCCTGCCGTGATCCATGATCGCCAAGCGCTCGCACAGATGATCGGCCTCCTCCATGTAATGCGTGGTGAGCACGACCGTCTGTCCCTCGGCGTGGATCTGGCCGATGATCTCCCACAGCGCGATCCGTGACTGCGGATCGAGCCCCGACGTGGGCTCGTCCAGGAACAGGATCCGCGGCCGGTGCACGATGCTCCGGGCGACCATCAAGCGCTGCGCCATGCCGCCTGAAAGGGTGGAGACGTTCGCCTTCGCCCGATCGGCGAGGCGGAACACCTCGAGGAGATCCGTCGCCACGCGCCTGGAGGCCTTGGCACCCATCCCGAAATAGCGGCCGTGGTAGTAGAGGTTCTCCCAGACGCTCAGGCTCCGATCGAGCGTGTTCGTCTGCGAGAGGACACCAATCAGGCGCTTCGCCTCCGACGGGCGCGCGACGACGTCTACGCCCGCGAGCGAGGCTCGGCCCTCGGTCGGGATGACGCGGGTCGTGAGCATCCCGACCGTGGTCGTCTTCCCGGCGCCATTCGGACCGAGCAGTCCGAAGATCTCACCTTCGTTCACGTCGAGGTTCAGGTCGATGACCGCTCGGATCTCGCCGGGGTAGACCTTCGTGAGTTCCTCGGTATGGATCACGACCCCGGTGGTCGTCGTTATCGCTGCGACCCGCTCGTCAATGCTGGTGTCCACGCCTCACCTCCCACGTTCGTTCGGATCCGCTCGAGCACGCGCTGCAGGTCGGAACGATCCTTGTCGGTCAGGCCCGCGCAGACCCGGTCGTCCAATCGTCGCGCGACGGAGCGGAGCCGACGGTGCAGCGCCTTGCCGGCCGCGGTCAGCTTGACGGAGATCTGCCGGCGGTCCTCCAGATCGCGGGAGCGGGTGACGAGGCCCTCGCGCTCGAGGCGGTCCAGGTGCCGGGTCACGGTGGCTCCCTCGATCCGCAGCTCTTTCGCCAGCCCGGTCTGGCTCGCCCATCGGCCACGTTCGACGCCGTTCAGCACGACCCAGGTCGCGAGCGTGGCGCCCTCCTGCGCGAGCGCGTCTTCGAAGAGCGCCTTGATGGTCTTGGCGGTCATGACAACCTGGCGCGAGAGCGGTTCGCCTTCCATACGCTTACCTACCTAATGATTAGGCACCTAACAAACCTAACGCGGTGCTTCGCGTTCGTCAACCGAGGGTATGCGGAGCTTGTCGGCCGATTGAAGAGAGGCCCAGTCGAGGCCTGCGCGTCACCACACGAATGGGATGAGGCGCTTGCGGCCGGCGGCGTAAGACGTGTACGCCTGGCCCAGCGTCGAGGAGAGCGCGGCCTCCTCGACACGAATGCGATAGGCAAGACCGGCCAGGGAGACGGCGATCACGGCTGCCAGGCTGATCCAGTTCGCGTACACAACGATGGCGATTCCGGACAGGACCAGGAGCACGCCCGCATAGCTGGGATGGCGCACGACGCGGTAGGGGCCGGATGTGATCACGCGCTGGTTCGGGCTGGTCATGACGCTGAAGGTGAAGTAGCGGCCTAGGGTCCCGAAGCACAACCAGCGCAGCCCTATCCCGGCCCAGGTGACCAGCAGGCCGATGCCGAAGGTGACGGCTCCGTCGGGAAGGGCGGCGGACCTGAGCCTGATCGCGGCCAGTGCGGCGAACACGTTGGCGGCGATCACGCACAGACGGAGGGTGAGCGCACTGCCCCGATCCGCGCGAGTGGCATCAGGCCGCCGATTGAACGCCTGGCGGACCTCGACGACGGTCCACACAGCCAAGCCGCCGAAGAAGAGCGCAGTCTCGAGGGGCCGACCCGCGAAGTACGGGGTCAGGCCCTCACTGCTCATTCCCGCTACTGTACGCGTCACCCCTTCTCGTCGGGAAAGTCCACGAGAGATAGGTGTGCTGTTTCCAGGCTTCTGGAGAGTGGTGCCGGCCGCTCTGGACGTCCAGGGAAATAGCTTCGGGGACCCAGTTGACGCCTCATGCTCGTTCCCCGCAGAGCTAGGATCGCGCCTGGTGTTCACCGTTGAGCAGCGGGATGGTCTCCGCGAGCGCGTGCTAAGGCTCGCGGAGGAGGATGAGCGCGTCGTCGCCGGAGCCGCCGTGGGCTCGCTCGCCATAGGCGACGGCGACCGCTTCTCCGACGTGGACCTTACCTTCGGTATTGCCGATGATGTTCAGGTCGCTGACGTGCTCGACGACTGGGCGCACGCTCGTCGACGAGCTCGACGCGGTGCAGCTTGGCGAGCTCGAGCGCGGGCCGACCACCTACCGCGTGTTCCTGCTGCCAGACGCGCTGCAGTTGGACCTTTCGATGACGCCGGCAGCTCAGTTTCGTCCCGCTGGGCCACGATTCCGGCTTCTGTTCGGCGAGACGGCTGGGGGCGAGTTCGAGACTGTCACGCCGCCGGTCGCAGGGGACCTCTTCCTTCCCACGCCGCCGGTCGCAGTGGACATCTTCGGATGGGGCGTCATCTACGCGCTGCACGCGCGCGCGTGCATCGAGCGCGGGCGTGTCTGGCAGGCCGAGCATTACGTCGGCACCGTGCGCGACCACGCGCTCTCGCTTGCCTGCCTCCGCCAGGGGCTTCCCGCAGTGCAGGCGCGCGGCTACGACGACCTTTCCGCTGAGACACTTGCTCGATTGGAGGATGCCCACGTCGGCGCTCTCGAACGTGGGGCGCTCCGGGCAGCTCTCGCCGCCTCCGTTCTTGCGCTCATGCGCGAGGGCGCGGAGGCGCGCCTACCGCACGCCCATGTCGTAGCGGAGCGTCTCGGTGAGTTTCGCTAACGAGCCGGAGCTGGCCTGGAGATCCGATTCGGGGCAGAAGGGGAGTGGGGAAGGCCGCACGGGGAACGATTCCGGGGATGCGTTTCCGAAGAACCCCTCACGTCGTAGGATGGGTACAACCCCGAGTTGCCTGAACCGTCGCCGCATGTCTGACTGCCTTAGGGGGGGACCTCAGATGAATACTCAGACGATCGCACGAGTCACGGGCGTGCTCTTCCTCATCACCTTCGTCACCGCGATCCCAGCGTTGATCCTGTATAACCCGGTCCTCGACAACGCCCGCTACATCGTCGGCGGGGGCGCCGACACCCGCATCGCCTTCGGAGCGTTCCTCGAGATGATCCTCATCGTCGCCAACATCGGTACGGCCGTCGCGCTGTTCCCGATCCTCAAGCGGCAGAACGAAGGTGCCGCTCTCGGCTACGTCACAGCTCGTGTCATGGAATGCGCCTTCATCGCCGTCGGCCTCCTCAGCCTGATGGCGATCGTGACGTTGCGGCAGGACATCGGCGGCGTTGCCGGAGCGAGCTCGCTCATCCCGGTCGGCAGGTCGCTCGTCGCGATCCACGACTGGACGTTCGTACTCGGGCCCGGCTGGATCGTAGGCGTCGGGAACGGTTTGCTGCTCGGCTACCTGATGTACCGATCCGGCCTCGTGCCGCGAGCCATGGCCATGTTGGGGCTGATCGGAGGTCCGCTGATCATCGCCTCGGGGACCGCCGTGCTGTTCGACGTGGTCGAGCCGGGCTCGACTGGGCAGGTAATCGCGACGATTCCCGAGTTCTTCTGGGAGCTGTCGCTCGGCATCTACCTGATCGTCAAAGGGTTCAAGCCGTCTCCCATCTTGGCCATGGATACGACAGTCAAGATCCCGGAGTCGGCGAGCGCCGAGCGCGAAGGGGTCTAGGCCGCCCGCCGCTCAGGACACGCGTTCGGTCCTTAGCGTAACCCCCCTAGAGCTGCAACAACTGCGGCACGGGGTGACTCGCTAGCAACCGCGGTGGGCCAGATCAAGACAGCGTTATCGCGCTCCTCTACCCGCAGTGCATTGCAGAACCCATTGCCCTCCTCGTCCGCCACGGTCACCACGGGTGTCTCCGCGGGGAACCGCGCCAGCTCCTCGCGCAGCCGCGCGACGTCCATTGACTCAGCGGTCATGGCCTGCTCCTCCCTCCAGACACACCAAAGCGTACTCCGTACCAAGGGCGGCGTACCGCTCACGCACATCTTGCCCCAGTTCCCGGATGGCATGAGAGAAACGGCGGGCTCGCTCGGGACTATGGACCCGCACGTTAGACAGTCATAGACGAGGTCGGAAGTGGGAGACTCGACTAGTCAGCTCGGGTCTAGCCCCCGGGGGCCTGAGCCGCGAGAGCCACGTACGTTTGGACACGGTCGGGTGCGGCATGGGGTGATTCGGCCAACTCCAGGGCGGTCATGGCTGCGAACGCGGTGCACCACTCGAACAAGTGGCTCGTCTCCGAGCCAATCGCCGGAGCTAGCAGGTTGGCACGCGCCGCGATCGTGTCGACGTCGTCAGCCTGCCAAAGCAGTAGGTCGATGGCCTCGAACGCTACGTCGTCGCCGAGGCATGGGGCAGGGTCGATCGCGACGAGTCCGCGCTGGGCTCCGCCGTCGAGGATGTTGCTCGGCGTCAGGTCGCCATGCAAGAGGGCTGTTGTCGGAGCGCTCTCGGCGAGCCGGGTCGCGAGCCGGCGTCCGCGTTCGTACAGCTCCAGCGGGACGAGCTCGAGGAGCTCCGGGTGGCGCTTGTATGGGGCTGTTCCGGAGTTGAAGAGGTGCGCGACGCGGTGCGCGAGCGGCGGATAGAACGGGTCCGGAACGCCTTCCGCGTGCAACGAGATCAGGAGGCTGGCCGCCGTCTCCACGGCGGGGTAGATCAGGGATTCGACAAGCGGGGTTCCCGGTTCGATCGCCTCGATGAGCAGCGCTCCCACGCTCTCGTCGACAGCGAGGACAGACGGGGTGTGAACCGTCGTCCACCTCTCGAGTGCTGCGGCTTCGTTCGCTAGCCGCACTCGGTCGGGGCTGACCTTCAGGACGGCGGGGCGTCCGTCAGGCACCCGACACCGGATGACGACGGACATACTCCCTCGAGGAATGGCCGAGCCCCACTCGACCTGCCAACGTTCCCTAAGAGCGCCCAGGACATCCGGCAGCTTCTCCCACCATGGCCCGATCTCAGCCCCGAACCGCGCAGTCAGGCGCTGACGTACTTCATCATCGAGGATGGGAACGGACAACCGATCTATGCTGCGTGAGGGTTCGGGATCTGGTCGTAAGGGTGCACGCTTCTCGTCGGTCATAACTGACCTCCGCCGACCGTCCTTGTCGCCAGGTCTGGGACCACCGATGGCCCTAATCTAGCTTCCTCGCACGCCCCCAACGCGGCAGCTAGAGCGTCTGAGCCACTGCGCGCCGCAGCACAATCGGGAACCATTTGTCGAACTCGGCGAGTTCCTTCCCCGAAAGGTGGTCGCGCTGCCGCAGCCACGCGATCGCGTGCGCGAGCGCGCCGACGCGCATCGCCAGCGCGAACACGCCGTCGAGCCCCCGACCCCACGGTTCCAGATAGGCGTCGCGGAGCCGCGCGAACCACGGGTTACCCGGCGGAAGCTTGGTGACCTCCTCGAGGAACCGGAACGTGACGACGAGCGACACGAACGGGTGTGAGATCGACGAGTCGCCCCAGTCGAGCACGCGCAGCTGCCCGCCCTGCGCGTAGACGTTCGCCATGTGGAGGTCATCGTGCTGAACCGTTTCCGGGACATCGTGTGCGACGAGCTCGTCGCACAGCTCCGCGAAGCGAGGCGCGAACGCACGCAGCCGATCGATCTCCTCGCGCTCAAGCGGCAACTCGCGCTCCAGGAGGTCATCGTAGCGCGTCTGCAGCGTCGCGACGCGCAGGTCAGGGACGTTGTGCGCGAGATGATCGTGCATGTGCGTCTCCTCGCCCCGCTGGAGCTCGGCGTAGAGCGGCAACGCGTCGAGCCACGCCTCCGGCGGGTTGCCGAACGCGCCGATCGGGGTGCCCGCGTCGCCGAGCAGAAGCCACGCGCGCTCCTCGTCGTGGCCGAGCACCTCGGCCACGCGGTCGGGATAGCGGGCGAAGAGCTCGGCCGTGAGCCGCGGCTCGAATGCCTGGACCGGCGCGCACGCCTTGAACCAGGCGACGCCGTCGGCGAGCGGCACGCGAAGTACCGTCGCCCAGGGCCGCTCGTGCTCCGTTTCGATCGGGCCGACCGGCTCGACATGCGTGCAGATCCATTCTTCGGCATCAGCCAGGTCCACGCTCCCACTATGGCGCGATACCGAGTCATCTGGGCGGGTTGCCGAGCCGTGCCGGTCACACTGGGAGAAACGCACATGCGGGCACGCGGGCGTCGACCAGCTCGAGTCATGCGCCCGCCGATTCTGAGGCTCGGCTCTTGCCTCCGCCAGAATGCTCGCGCTGAGTGCTGCGAATCGGGACCAAAGGCCTAGATGCGAGTGACGCGGCTTCGAGTCCCTGACTGATTTCCACTCACCGCGTGACGGCGCTCGACAAGCGTCTCAAAGGGCGCCCTCACGCGCCCAGGCGCCTCCCTCCGCGGTCGATTGGTGGATCAGGAGATGAGACTCTCCCACAACCCGATCACGTTTCCCTCGCTGTCCTTGAAGTAGGCGAAGGCGCCCATCTCCGGGATCTCGGTGCGCGGCTGAACGGTGCTTCCACCGCCCGCTTCCACCTTCTTCAATGACTCGTCAATGGACGTGACGCCGATCGTGATCACGGGGGCAGGCGTGTCCGCGGTCCGCTTCATCAGACCGCCGTTGATGGCGCCGGGCTCCGTGGGTTGCCGCGTCTTCTCGTCGATAGCGGTGGTGGTGGCCGTCGTGTACATGTTGCCGCCGCCCATGTCCGCCTCGTTCAGATCCCAATCAAAGGCGGAGCCGTAGAACTCCCGGGCCCGGGCTGCATCGTCGACCGGGATCTCGAAGTGTACGACGTTGTCCATCCTTTTCCCCCTTCCCGAGGCCTCGAGAGCCTCCGCATTCGGCCTGCGAAATGAGCATTGGCGAGGCCGTTCACCTAGGCTTAACGTCTATTCCCTACCCTGCCCGCCGTGTGATTCACACATCATCTTAGATCCTCGCAGACGTGGTCCCTCGTGACCGGAGCTTCAGGGTACGTTGGGAGCGTGGGGATGGCTCCACCGGATGAACCTGCGGACCCTGAGGTCAAGTTCTGTGGGTGCTGACGTGGAGTTCCGTTACCGGCCAGCCACGCCGGACGACGCGGTGGCGTGCAATGACTTGATGTGGACGTCGGTCACGGACCTGGCCATACGCCAGGGCACGCCCTTGGGGGGAACCGCAGAGGACTGGTGGCAGTCGAGCGAGGCGCTCAATCGCTTGCTGATCAAACAAGCAGCTGAGTGGTGGGTCGCCGAGGTGCCAGCCTCGGGACAGCTCGTCGGCTTCGCCCGCTCGATCGAGCGCGACGGCCTGTTCGAATTGACCGAGTTCTTCGTCCTGCCCAACTATCAGTCGAGGGGCATCGGTCGGGCTCTCATTGGGCGCGCCTTTCCCGCCGGGCGCGGCAACGTCCGGTCGATCATCGCGACATCGGACGTGCGAGCCCAGGCCCGGTACTACGCCGCCGGTACGGTTGCTCGTTTCCCGCTGTACACGCTGGGTGGCATTCCTACGGAAGCAGCGTCCGTCCACCATCTGACCGCCGAACCGATCGAAGGCGTTCAGGCGATCCGCGCCCAACGCGAGATCGAGCGGAGCGTTCTCGGACACCAACGTTCCGATGCTGAGATGGAGTGGCTCCTGGCTCGGCGTCAAGGACATCTCTATCGGCGCGCCGATCGGGATGTCGGTTTCTCGTTCCTTGGCCCCGATGGCGCAGGACCGATGGCCGCTCTCGACCCGTCAGACCTACCAGCCATCTTGCTCCATGTCGAAGATGTGGCTCGCTCGATTGGCCTCGAACGCCTCGAGCTCCAAGTCCCCGCGCCCAACGAGGTAGCCGTGCGCCACCTCTTCGGTCGCGGGTTCCACTTCGACAAATGGATCAACTTCCTCATGTCCGATCGGCCGTTCGGAAACTTCGACCGATTGATTCCGTTCAGCCCCCCGCTGTTCCTGTGAAGGGGCCGCTGTCCGATGGGTAGTGGGACGATGTGAATGAGGAGAACGACCCAATCAGCTCCTGGCCCGCACGGTTTCAAGCTTTCTCCCCGGGAGGTTCGCGCGAATGGACCACGGTCGGGCGATCATTATCGACAGTCTCTCGTCGGTCGAGTTGGGACCGTCTCAATCCGTCATCTACGATCGAGAGATCGGCTTGCGGCTCCTGTATGAAGATCCGGATTCTGGGGCGGAGCACTATCTGATCAGGTACCCGGCAGGTCTCAAGAGTCGCCTCCATCGGCACACAGCCGCCCATACCATCGTGGTCATCGAAGGCCGCCTCGAGGTCAACGGCCAAGTCATCGGTCCGGGGGCGTACTGTCACTTCCCGCCTGGGGAGGCGATGAGTCACGCTCCCGCCGAAGACGGCTCCTGCTTGTTCGTCATCGTGTTCCATGGACCCGTCGACGTGCACCCCATCGACGACTGACCGGTCGTTACACTTTCCTCGTCATGGAGGCCGCCATCCGCGTACGCGGCCTGACGAAGCGGTTCGGCTCCCGGAGCGCCCTGGAGGGCGTCACCTTCGACGTGTCCGTGGGCGAGGTGTTCGGCTTTCTCGGCCCCAACGGCGCGGGGAAGACCACCACTGTGCGGGTGCTCTCGACACTGGTGCGCCCAACCGAAGGCACCGCCGAGGTCGCCGGGATCCCGGTGTCGGAGGAAACCGGGGTCGAACTCAGGAGCCGGATCGCAGTCATGACCGAGGCGCCCGGGCTCTACCTCCGCCTCACCGTCTACGACAACCTTGAGTACTTCGCCGGACTGTATAGCATCCATTCCCGGGATGCCCGTGGCCGGATCCTGGCTGCGCTCGATGCTGTAGGGATCGCCGGACGCCACGGCGACCGGGCGGGAGCCCTCTCGAAGGGCTTGCGTCAGCGCGTCAGCTTGGCGAGAGCCTTGCTGCCCGACCCCACGGTGCTGTTCCTGGACGAGCCGACCTCCGGCCTCGACCCTGTGGCGACGCTGGAGGTCCGAGAGCTGATCGATGGCCTCCGCGATCGTGGAGTCACTGTCTTCCTGACCACGCACCGGCTCGAGGAGGCTGAGCGTCTCTGCGACCGCATCGCGATACTGAACACGACGCTCAGGATCGTCGGGGCACCGGCCGACTTGAGGCACCAGCTGTTCGCGTCCGTTCTGGAGGTCAGGACGGCGGCTCCTCTTCGTGATCCAGATTCCCTCTTCGGCGCGATTCCTGGCGCGGACGGGTGGGAGCGGTTGGGAGATGCCTCCTATCGCGTGAACGCGTACGATCCCGCGACCGTGGCCCCAGTGCTGGCCCGGGCGATCGTCGCCTCGGGAGTAGGCCTAGCGCACCTGGCGGAGGTGACGCACTCGCTTGAAGACGTCTACTTGCAGCTCGTGAGCGAGGACGTCGAGGTGGCCCGATGAACGCTCGGGTCCGGGCGGTGCTGCGAAAGGAGCTGCGCGAGTTCCGGAGGAACAAGCTCGTGGTCGGCACCATGGCCGTGCTGCCGTTGATCTTCTTCGCGATTCCGACGGGGGGCGTGCTCACGCTCAACGCGGGGACGGCGCCCGACGCGATCAGGGCCGCCGTCGGGAGCGCCCTCCTCGGATTCTTCCTGGTGCCGCTGATGCTCCCCACCGTGATCGCCGGCTACGGGGTGGTGGGGGAGCGCGAGCAGGGCACGCTCGAACCCGTGCTGACGACGCCGGTGCGCCGCGAGGAGCTCCTGATCGGCAAGGCGCTCGCGGCCATCGCCCCGAGCGTCGGCATGGCCTACGCGCTGTTCGCCCTCTTCGTGATCGTGGTAGGGCTATTCGCGGTGCGCGAGGTCGTCACGCTCGTGCTGGAACCCGCGATCGTGGTCGCGATCGCGCCGTTCACGCCGTTGCTCGCCGCGTTCTCGATCTGGGTCGGGTTGGCGATCTCGGCGCGATCGAGCGACATCCGAGTCGCGCAACAGCTCTCAGCGTTGGCCATGCTGCCGATGGTCGGCATTCTGTGGCTATTCGCGTTTCGGGTGATCGCGCCAACCCTGACAGTCGCGGTTGCGGGAGCGGTCCTGCTGGCCATTCTCGACCTGGGCCGCCTGGCGGATCGTCTCAGCGGTGTTCGATCGGGAACGGCTCCTCACTCGTTACGGTGGACCCTGAAGCCGGATCGGAGAAATTTGTGGCCCGGTGATCAAGGTCCTGATCGAGCTGTGAAGGAGGTGAGCTGATGAACGCATGGACGAGCGACGAGCTCGGCAGGATCGAAGCAGCGGATGAACTGCAGATCGCGTCCGTCAGACGCGACGGCACGCTGCGAAACCCAACGACGATCTGGGTCGTCCGCCTTGGCGACGACCTCTACGTCCGATCCGTGAACGGGCGCACCTCCGGTTGGTTCCGCGGCACACAGGAGCGCCACGAAGGCCGGATCCGGGCCGGCAGCGTCGAGAAGAATGTGACCTTCATCGACGGCGAAGGCGACGACGCGGACCGGATCGACGACGCGTACCGCACCAAGTATCGGCGCTACGCCGCGAACATCGTCGACACGACCATCACGCCGGAGGCGCGAGCCGCGACGCTCAAGCTCGTACCGCGCTCCTGAGGGGACGTCCGATATCCGCTATCCGCATCTCTAGAAGGAGCCGGAAGTGAGTCGAATTTTGTGCTCAACCACATGACCATGGATGGGGTCATGCAGGGACCGGGCCGCGCCGACGAAGGACACCCGCGACAGGTCAGGTTTCGCCCTGGAGAGGGCCGCCTGTCCGGCCACCGCGCGGCTCGAGGACGACGACCGCCGTCTCATGGGGACGCCGTGCAGCGTAGCCGTCCAGGTTCTGGTCCAGTTCGCGCCAACGCTGCCAAAGCCGTTCACGCTCGCCGCCCACGGCGGCCCTGCCGAGCACGTCGCGCCGAATCCCACCAGCCATCTCGACGACCGCCTCCGGGCGGGCCTGCAGGTTCAACCACCAGGCTGGCTCGGGCGCACCCCAGCCGTTCATGGCCATCGAGACCAGGTTGTCCCCGTCCTCGTAGTAGCCGAGGATCACGCTCCGCGGCTTGCCGCTGCGCCTGCCTCTCGTGGTGAGCCGCAAGGCGCCCCATTTTCCCGGTCGCGGAGGCCACAGCCCCTTGCGCCCTCCACTTGCTCGAACGATCCGTCGGTGCACGTGCCAGACGGTCACGACGAACCACCGAGGTGGTAGGCGCGCCTTGCCTCCGGCCATGCCCACTCCTCCTCTCGCGGACGACCTCACCATAACTCCGCTCGTGAGTGGAGCAGACAGGATCCGACGACGCGCGCGTCGCGAACGCCATCGCGACGCTAGGCTTCGCTATCCACCCTTCGCCACGGGCGCGAGCGAATGATCGGAGGTGGCTGCGCCGAGGAGCCGCTCTTTCGCTCCTGTGCCAACCCGGTCGATCTCGCTCACTACCTCGGTCGTCACTTGGACGTCCGCGCCGACGTCCCGAAGGGCCCTGCGCACGGTGGCGGCAGCTGCCGCGACCACGTCCTCTGGCCGTGCGCCGTCGCGCACGGAGACCACGAGCCGGAGTCGGTCCGAGGCCGCGACGATCTGGAATTGACGGAGGCCTTCGACACCCGCGAGGGGCGACCGCAGTCGACCAGCGTGGATCCGCACATCCGCGCCCACGATGGCCCGCAGCCACAGGTATTCCTCCCTTCGGCCGCTGATGGACGCCACGCGGGCGAACGGGCGGCCGCACGGGCACGTAGTGTCGGCCATCGT
>DASPWN010000284.1:0-2599 GCA_035637835.1 Actinomycetota bacterium
GATCGGCCACGCAGTGGAGCTCGACCGGGTGCTCGGCATGGAGGAGTCCTACGCGGGCTCCTCGTTCGTCTCGCCTGGCGATCGGGGAAAGCTCCGCTACGCGAGCGACCTCGTGTCGATCACGGCGGACGCGACCATCCCTGGTGGCCTGGGCTCGTTCGGCTGGGACGACGAGGGCGTCCCGGCGCAACGGGTCCCCATCATCGTCGAGGGGACGTTCCAGGACTTCATCTCCAGCCGCGAGACGGCCGGCGCGATCGGCGGCACGTCCACGGGCGCCATGCGGGCTGACGGCTGGGGGAACCTCCCGCTGATCCGCATGACCAACATCAACATCGAGCCTGGCGAGGGATCCCTCGCCGACATCATCGGCGACACGAAGGACGGCATGTTCATGGCCACGAACCAGTCGTGGTCCATCGACGACAAGCGCGTGAACTTCCAGTTCGGGTGCGAGATCGCCTGGCGCATCAAGGGCGGCAAGCTCACGCAGATGTACCGCAACCCCAACTACACCGGCATCACCACCGAGTTCTGGCGATCGTGCGACGCGGTGGGAGGCCGGGAGGATTGGACCCTGTGGGGCACGCCCAACTGTGGCAAGGGGCAGCCCGCGCAAACCGCTCGGGTGGGTCACGGAACGGCGCCGGCGCGCTTTCGCAACGTGCAGGTGGGGGTGCGCTGATGCCGGGGCCGATCGGACCCGACCGGGTGCGGACCGTCGCCGAGCCGGCGCTGACGGTGCCGGGGGTCGACGGCGTCGAGGTCCTGTTCGTCCACGAATGGGTCGGGCTCACCCGGTTCGCCTCCTCGGCCATCCACCAGAGCTCCTGGCAGGAGGACACGGGCATCCGCGTCCGCGTGGTGAAGGGCGGACGTATCGGAGTGGCCGCCTCCAATGACTTGTCCGAGCAGGGTGCTCGACGGGTGGCCGAGAGCGCCCGAGAGATGGCGGAGGTGGTGGCGCCCGATCCGCTGTTCCCCGGACTCGCGCCCCCACAGCCTTTCCCCCAGAGCGACCGCTTCGACCAGGCCACGGCCTCCACCACCCCCGACGACCGGGCGGAGGGCGTTGCGGCGCTGATCGCCGAATGCGGTCGAGGCCTGGTCGCCTCCGGAGCGTTCGAGACCGGCGCGAGTGAGGTCGCGGTTCTCAACAGCGAGGGCCAATTCTGCTGGGCCCCTTCCACCCAGGCCTCGGTCACCACGGTCGTCACCGCCGACGAAGGCGGGAGCGGCTTCGCCGAGACGTTCGCCTCCTCGCTTGCCGAGCTCGATCCCGGGGCCGTGGGCCGTCGCGCGGCGACGAAAGCCGCCACCTCCCGCCGGCCGATCGATCTCGAACCGGGCCGATATCCCGTGGTGCTGGAGCCCGCCGCGGTCTCCACGTTGGTGGGATTCCTGGCCTGGATCGGGTTCGGCGGGCGGCTTCTTGCCGAGGAGCGGTCCTGCTTCTCCGGGAAGCAGGGGCAGCAGGTGGCCCAGCGGGCCATCACGATCTACGACGACGCCACCTCGCCTGACACCATCGGGCTCCCCTTCGACTTCGAGGGAACGCCCCGTCGCCGCGTCGACCTGATCCGCGACGGCGTGTTCATCGATGGCGTGTACGACCGGCGCACGGCCCGGCAGGCGGGCACGGAGACGACCGGCCACGCCCTCCCCCCGCCGAACCCGGAGGGTCCGTTCCCCCTCAACCTGTTCATGAAGCCCGGAGAGGCCTCGGTCGAAGACATGATCGCCTCGATCGACCGCGGTCTGCTCGTCACCCGGTTCCACTACTCGAACGTCGTTCACCCCCTGGAGTCGACCATCACCGGGATGACCCGCGACGGGACATTCCTCGTCGAGTCCGGGGAGGTGACCCGCCCGGTGAAGAACTTCCGGTTCACCCAGTCCATCCTCGAGGCCCTTGGGTCCGCGTCGATGGTGGGTCGTGACACCGAGCTGGCGAGCGAGTTCTTCTTCTCCGCCTCCCGCGTTCCTGCCCTGAAGGTGAACTCGTTCCACTTCACCGGCCGTTCGGATCACTGACGCCCCGACGGAGGGCATGTCACCCTCGCCGCCCCGTTCCGGTACCCTCGGAGAGGGCTGTCCCCAGGGCAGCAGGTCGGAGGTGACCGATGCAGGTCGGAGACGTGATGAAGAGCGCCGTGAAGACCACGACCCCGGATCAGACGTTCGCCCACGTCGCCAAGCTGCTGAAGGAGAACGCCATCTCCTCCGTCGTCGTGATGGACGGCGACCGGCTCGCGGGCATCGTGACCGAGCGCGACCTGGTCAACCTGGTGGCGGACGGCCTGGACCCCCAGGCCACCAAGGTCGCCGATCGCATGAGCACCAACCTCGACACGGTCGAGCCGCGGACCGACATCGCCGAGGCTGCCGAGCACATGGCCCGGCTTCGGATCCGCCACCTGCCGGTCCTGGACAAGGGCGCGCTGGTAGGGATCATCTCCATCCGCGACCTGACCAACTGGGCGGTCGAGGAGATCACCAGCGGCCACGAACTGCCCGACCTGGAGCGTAGCCACACCACGTTGTCTGCCGCGGCCGAGATCAACCGGAACCGCTGAGGGGCTGGCCGGAGCTACTCCCC
>DASPWN010000285.1:0-7555 GCA_035637835.1 Actinomycetota bacterium
CTTCAGCTCCTTGGTCAGCCGAGGATAGCCGTACCGTTCCTGGAGCTCGTCGCTGATGTGGAACGACCGCAGCGCCTGGATCTGGTCCTGGGGCGAGCCGTAGAACAGGCAGTCGGTCCCCCACACCACGTTGTCCTCCCCCACGTACCGCAGCAGCTTGCCCAGGACGTGCGCGGCCTGCTCCGGCGCCCGGAACACGCTCCACCAGGTCGACCCGAGCTCGGCGTAGACGTTCTCGTTCGGACCGATCCCCGCCCGCTTCAGCGAGGACACCAGACGGTTGATGCCGACCTCGGCGGTGGCCGCCGTGTACGGCCCCTCGGGACCGCCGGCCTCGTAGCCCGAGTGGTACACGACGAAATCGACGTCCGGGTGACGCCTAGCGGCGGGACCGATGTCGACCGGCGAGCCGAACCGGCTGCTCCTGGAGAAGCCCTTGTGCGTGCAGATCCGCGGGATGCCGAGCTCGACCGCCTTGCGGATGAACGCCTCCCCGACCTGTGGCACTCCGCGTTCGTGGTCGTCGAGCCACCAGGCGTTCCCGTTGTGCTCGAAGACGTCGGGGAAGTGGGTGAACGTCTTCCACGCAACGATGGGGTACGTGCGCGTCAGGTCCTCCATGGCGTCGAGGTTCGCCCGAAGCGGCCCGACGTTGGGCAGCGCCTGGCCGTGGAGCAGCACGCGGTCGTCGCGGCACAGGCCCTCGGCCACCCTGCGGGTCTCGGCCATGACCTTGGCGGACAGCGGGCTGCCCTCGGGATAGATCGGGAGCGCAGACAGGACGAGCATCGACGTGTCGCTCCGCAGGAACATGAGCTCCATGAAGTGGTCAATCGAGTAGCAGGTCCGCGGATCGTCCTCGCCGCAGTACCGCTGAGGGAACCGCGTCCAGAAGTCCTGCCCGTTCAGAACGGGGTTCAGGTCGTACTCGAGAAGATGACCCTGGATGTCGAACACGAACTCCTCGCCGCCGATCGCGCCGTGCGCGGCATCGGGTTCGGTCGTGGCCTCGGGCGGGATGGAGTAGCCACCGCCCGGGGACGCGCCGGACGAGCCGGATACGTGGCGGACTGCCTCACGCGTGCAGGCGTCGAGTACGAGGAGGGTGGTGGCCGCCCCGCAGACAGACAGGAGGAACTCGCGGCGGCTCATCCCCAGACGCTTGGCGTTCCGCTCGCACTCTTCCCTGGCCCGCCGGACGGTCTCCCGCATGACCGGCGAGAGGGGTTGGGGATCGTACTCGCCGTTCGAGCACGGCCCGAACTTGATGGGGAGCCCAGGGTCGTCGTCGCGCCAGCCCGCCACGGTCCAAGGGTAGACCGGGCGGAACCGGTAGGGGTTCCGCGGAAACTTACTCGGTTTTCTCCGGCAGGGAGGAACCGATCGCGTGATACCCGCCGTCCACGTGGAGGATCTCCCCGGTGATCCCGGAGGCCCAGTCCGACAGCAGGAACACCGCGGCCTTCGCCACCGGCGTGGGGTCGCCCGTGTCCCATCCGAGCGGCGCGCGCTCGCCCCACTCGTCGGCGAGCGCGTCGAACCCGGGGATGCCCTTTGCCGCGATGGTTCGAAGCGGGCCGGCCGAGACCAGGTTCACTCGGATCCGTTGCCGGCCGAGGTCGCGCGCAAGGTAGCGCGCCACCGACTCGAGGCCCGCCTTAGCTACGCCCATCCAGTCGTACACGGGCCAGGCCACCGAGGCGTCGAAGTCAAGGCCCACGACGCCGCCCCCGTGCTCAGTCATCAGCGGCAGCATCCCCACGGCGATGGCCTTCAGCGAGTACGCGCTCGTCTGGAGTGCCGTCTGGACGCTCTCCCACGGCGTGTTCAGGAAGTTCCCGCCGAGCGCGTCCCTCGGGGCGAACGCGATCGCGTGCAGGAACCCGTCGACCCGTCCCCACCGCTTCGCCAGGTCGTCCGCCACCGCCTGGATGTGGTCGGGGTTGTTCGCGTCCATCTCCAGCACGTCCACCGGTTGCGGCAGCCGCTTGGCGCTCTTCTCGGTGAGGCTCATGGCCCTGCCGAACGAGGTGAGGACGAGCTCCGCGCCCTGCTCCTGGGCGGTCTGCGCTACCGAGTACGCGATGCTGTCGCGCGTCAGCACGCCGGTGATCAGGAGCTTCTTGCCCTCGAGCAGCATCCGTCCCTCTCGCGACCCGGACCGGATGCTAGCCGCTCGCGTGCGGGGCCGCCTTCGCGGGCGCACGCCGGACCGTATCCGGGCGACCGCGGACGCTAGGCTCCGGGCCATGGACCTTCGCTCGCTCCCCAAGGTCGAGCTACACCGGCACTTGGAGGGGGCGATCCGGCTCCAGACCCTCATCGACCTGTATCGGGAGGGGGGTCAGCCGCTCGCGGCCCGAACGCCCGAGGAGCTCGCGCCCGAGGCCCAAGTGCTGCGGCCCATGAGGAGCCTCGCCGAGGTCCTGACGTATTTCCGCGTCGCCCAAGAGGCGTTCCGAGACTGCGCCGCCGTGGAGCGGATCGCGTTCGAGGCGGTCGAGGACCTGGCGACGGACAACGTGCGACTGGCGGAGCTCAGGTTCTCCCCGGAGTTCCTGTGCAAGCCCTTCGAGCTGGACTGGGACCGGGCCCTGGAGGCCATCCGTGCCGGCGTCGATCGGGCCGGAAAGCTCGATGTTGCCGTCGGACTGATCGCCATCGTCAGCCGCTCGTACGGCATGGAGTCCGCCGAGCGGACCGTCGCGTTCGCCCTGCGCAACCGGGAGCACCTGGTGGGGTTCGACCTGGCCGACGTCGAGCTCCCCTACCCGGCTGCGATGTTCGCCGGCGTGCTTGCGCCCCTTCGGGAAGCCGGCATCCCGCTCACGGCCCACTACGGGGAGTCGGGGGGTCCCGAGTATCCGCGTGAGGCCGTCCAGGCCCTAGGGGTCAGCCGCCTCGGCCACGGCGTGAGCGTGGCCTGGGACCCCGCGGTGACGGAGCTCGTCATCGATCGTGGCGTCGCCCTCGAGATGTGCCCCACGTCGAATGAGCGGACGAGGGCGGTCCGCACTCTCGGGGATCATCCAGCACGAGGGCTCCTCCGCAAGGGCGCGGTGGTGACGATCAACACCGACGACCCGGGATTGTTCGGCATCGACCTCACGCACGAGTTGTCGATCGCGGCGGACGTCCTGGGGTTCGACGACCTCGAGCTCCGGCGGGTCACGGCCAACGCGCTGGGGGCCAGCTTCTTGCCCGAAGCGGTGAAGGCCGAAGTCCGCGAGCGGCACTTCGGCTGGGTCGACCAGGCCTGATGCCGGCTTGGGCCGAAACGCCCTGTCGGCCCGCGGGACTAGGATGAGTCCATGAAGGGCGACCGCGTTGAGATCGTGATCGACATCGGGTCCGGCGTGCAGACGTTCGAGATCGACGCCAGCAAGTCCGGTCGGCACGTGGAGGTCACGACCTCCCGCGGCGTCGTGGAGGTGGCCGAGGTCACCCGAACCGGCAAGACCGTGCGGAGCGGCCGGTTCATGTCCGACCGTGTCGTGGCTCTGGTGGAGCACCCCGCCGAGTCCCCACGCCGCCGCCGGGGACAGCGCGTGGCCCGGGGTCAGTCCGCCCTGCTCTGATCAGGCGGGTTTCGTCGCCTTCAGCGAGTACATCAGGGGCATCGTCCCGTCGAGCGCGCCCGGAATCCACCACCGCCCGTCCCTCTTCTCGAGGAACGGGAGCTCCCAGTCCACGAACGGCCACTCGTGGAGGAACTCGATCCGCAGGCCGGCCTGGGCCAGTGCGGTGACGATCTCGCCGAGGCTATGGTTCCATTCGTAGTCCTTCTGCGTCTTCACCTCGGCAGCGGGGTCCGCGTATGACCCCTGGATGTCGAAGGAAGATGGCTCCTCCCGTTCCCAGTAGGGAAACTTCAGCGTGAAGTCGTCCTCGTATGCCTCCAGGATGGGGTGGGTCTCCGTGATGTAGAAGAATCCGCCAGGCTTCACGAAGCGCGCCACGACGTCTGCCCACGGGCGGATCCTGGGCAGCCAACACAGCACCCCGCGAGACGTGTACACGATGTCGAACTCGCCATCCACGTGCTGGGGCAGGTCGTAGACATTGGAGCGGATGAACGAGGCGTCGATGCCGAGCTCGGCCGCGACTCCGGTCGCGAGCTCGATGGCCCGCTCGGAGAAGTCGACGCCGGTGACCTTCGCACCCAGGCGGGCCCACGAGAGCGAATCGATCCCGAAGTGGCACTGGAGGTGCAACAGGGTCTTGCCTTTGACCTGGCCGACCTCCTCGATCTCGTAGTCACGAATCCGGACGCCGCCCCGCTTGAAGTCCTCGAGGTCGTATGAGGCGCTTCGGGCATTGATCTCGGCCCACTCGTCCCACAGCGCTCGGTTCGCCGCGAGGTGCTCGTCCATCCCGTCAAGGATGGCAGACGGCCTGGAGAGCGCCACGCCGGGCTCAGCGGGTGGAGCGGAGCCGGTCCAGCTTCGACCAGTCGGCGGGCCGAGTGATGGGGAACGTGTAGTAGCTGCCTCCGATGGCCCGCCGCCCCCGGACCGCGTCGACGAACCCCGCGGTCTCCCCCTTCGTCGCATCGCCGCCGATCCCGCCGATCACGTGGATGGGAACGGACCGGTCCTCCGTCTGCTGCCGGATGATGTCGATGTTGCCGGCGGTGTACCAGCGTGCACCGAACCTCCCGGTGACCCGGAACGTGAAGTACGTCATCGGAAGGAACACGTCGTACACATCTGCCAGTCGTTGATAGGGGAAGTACGGCCAGTACAGCACGTCGGCCTGGAGCCGGCGAGGTGAGGGGATGATCGCGCCGAGCGGGTAGCTTCGACCTACGGCCCCCCTGAGCCGTTCCGAAAGCGACAGGAGTCGTCTGGTCCTGCGTACCGGGCGGTCGACCGCGTCGGATTCGATGTCGAGCGCGAACGAGTCGAACCCGTTCCCGAGGGGCGTCCGATAGCGGATCGCGCCGAGCGCTCGGTGGACATCGAGGGCCAGGTCCCGGAGGCCGGGGAGGTACCAGGCCACAACCGAGATCCCGTTGCGGTGGGCCGCGTCGAGGAACCGCCTGACGCCGTCGGGGAATACCATCATCCGGCCCCGGCTGAAGTTCGAGGTCTCCAGGTACAGCGTCTCGACCCCGCGGGCTCGCATGCGCCGGATGGCCGTCCCCGGATGCCTCCAGGCGACGTCGTAGATGTCGATCCACGTCCCCAGGCCGCGGTAGACCTCGAGGGAAGCGCGACCGCCGGCAACCGTCGTCGAATGCGTCTCGGCCGATCCCGGCGGCAGCCCGAGCAACCGCCCCGCTCCATCCGGCGTGACCGGGCCCCCGCCGCCGGCGAACAGCCAGACCACGATGCCGAGCAGCACGAAGAGGGCGGCGATCCTGATTCCCCTGGTTGCGGGCATGGCCCAAGAGGTTACGGCCGAAGTGGACCGAAGTCCCATACGCGGTCGAATTAGGATGTGGTCTGCGGGGTCGGAAAGCGGGAAGGGAAGTGGAAACCAATGAGTGGTGAGGTCGATCGGGGGCGCGCCCTGGTCGACGACTACTGGGAGGGGTTGATCGAGGCCGATCCGCTCCTCGGAACCCTCGTCGGCGACGAGCGGTTCGACGACCGGCTCCCCGATCCGAGCGAGGCAGGGCGATCCAAGCGGCAGGCCATGCACCGGCGGGCCTTGAGACAACTCGAGGCCATCGATCGGAACGTGGCCGATGTGGGCGTCCGGACGTCGCTCGACATGCTCGAGGCCATCGCCCTTCGCGACCTGGCCGAGATCGAGCATCGTCTGGACCGGCTCCGGGTGGTCAGCCACCTGTGGGGTCCGGGCCAGCTGTTCGGCGAGCTCGGCTCGCTTCAGCGGGCCGACACGCCGGAGCGCCTCGATCGGTACCTGGCCCGCCTGGCCGCGGCCCCGGCATTCTTCCAGGCGGTGAACGACGTGGTTCAGGAGGGCATCCGGGCCGGGGTGACGGCACCTCGCGTCGTGGTCGAGCGGTCGGTGGCTCAGGTCGAGCGGCTGATGTCGGCGCCGCCGGAGACCTCGCCGACAGTGATGCCGGTTCCGGAGTCGGACGCCGCTGGCCGGGACCGCGTCGCCGGCGAGCTCCGTCGGACGGTCTTGCCCGCGCTGGAGACCTACCTCGAAGCGCTCCGCGACTACCTTCCGCACGCCACGGAGACCATCGGCCTGTTCGCGTTGCCGGGAGGCGACGCCATGTACGCGGCGGAGATCCTTTCGTGGACCACGCTTCCCCTCGATGCCAGGCGGGTCCACGACCTCGGCCTGGAGGACCTCGAACGGATCCAGGAGGAGCGGATCCTGTGCGCCGAGCGCCTGGGCTCACCGGATCCGGCCGCGGTGACGGCCGAGCTGAACGCCGGCGGTCGCAACACGATCGTCGGCAAAGACGAGCTGGTCCGACTGGCCGAGGACCAGGTCACTCGGGGATGGGAGGCCGCCCCCCGGTTCTTCGGCCGCCTCCCCAAGAACAACTGCGAGGTTCGTCCGGTCGAGGAGTTCCGCGAGGCCGACATGCCGTTCGCCTTCTACCAACCGCCCTCCGAGGACGGGTCGCGGCAGGGCATCTATTACGTCAACGGGTTCGAGCTCGAGAGCCGGCCGCGGTACCACTTAGCCACCACCACGTACCACGAAGCCAACCCGGGCCATCATTTCCAGATCGCCATCGAGCAGGAGATGGGCGACCGGCCGAGCATCAAGCGGTTCGGCGGCCTCCTGGCCGGGGCGGCGTTCGCCGAAGGCTGGGGCCTGTACAGCGAACGCCTGGCCGACGAGATGGGGCTGTTCCTGGACGATGTGGAGCGTCTGGGCATGCTCGATGCCCAGGCCCACCGGGCGGCCCGCCTGATCGTCGACACCGGGATCCACGCGTTCGGGTGGTCCAGGGAACGGGCCATCGAACAGCTCGAGGAAGCCGCCGTCCCCAACGTCGACGCGGTGATCGAGACGGACCGGTACATCACGCTTCCGGGGCAGGCCCTGGCGTACAAGATCGGGCAGTTCGAGATCGAGCGGCTCCGAGCAGAGGCGACCAAGTCCGAGGGCGACGCCTTTTCCCTTCCGGACTTCCACGACCGTCTCCTCGCCCTGGGCTCGCTCCCGCTCCGCGCGCTCCGCAGGGAGCTCGACGCGGCCTAACCTGCCGGCTTCGGCTTGACCGCCTTCAGGAGCAGGTAGTCAAGCAGCCCGCGACGCCACAGCAGCTCGACCTGCGAGAGCATGACGCGGGAGGCCAGCCGCATCGCCATAGGGGCCTCCCCTCTCTCGATGTCGAGCCGCCGACGGACGAACGCGAGCGCCGGGGCGATGACGCGGTCGCCGACCAACCCCGCTTCCACATCCTGGAACCCCGCACCCTCGACGGCCTCGACGATCCGGTCCGCCGTCGCGACGGCCGCCGTCGACAGGCCCCATACCCGGAGCTGGGTCAGGCCCGCCAGCAGCTCGCCCGGACGGCCGGGCAGCCGCTTCACCGGGACGTCGGACATCGAAAGGATGCCGCCCGGCCGGAGCACCCGGAACGCCTCGGCGAAGAACCGAGCTCGGGACGCGA
>DASPWN010000286.1:0-2202 GCA_035637835.1 Actinomycetota bacterium
CTTCTTCCACACGCCTGGCATGTCTCCTCCTACGTACCTGCGGGAGGCCGTTCGCCGAACAGGGCCGTCCCGACCCGGACCATGGTAGCGCCTTCCTCCACCGCAACCTCGTAGTCCATCGACATTCCCATCGAGAGCTCCACGGCCTGCGGATGCGTGGTCCTCACCTCCGCCAGCAGCTCGCGGAGGCGGATGAACCATGGTCGCGTATCCTCGGGCACCTGTGGCATGGGTGGCAGGGTCATGAGGCCACGCAACTCGAGGCCGTGCATGGCCGAGACGTCGTCGGCGAAGTCCACGCACCTCTGCGGAGCCACCCCGGTCCGCTCGCCGGTGAAGTCCACCTCGATGAGCGCCTGGATCCGGCGGGCGCGCTGCGCGGCGCGCCGGGACAGGCGCCCGACGGCGTTGCCCGGCGTCAGCGTTTGCACCACGTCGGCCAGGTCGGCCACCCGATGCGCTGTGTGGCTCTGCAGGGTCCCGATGAAGTGCCACCGTGGACCCTCGACCGCCTCGCGCTTGGCCTCCAGCTCTCGCATGTAGTTCTCTCCGAAGTCCTCGACCCCGCCCTCGTGGGCCCATCGCACGGCCTCCGCGGGCACCGCCTTGCTCGCCGCGACCAGGCGAACCGCGGCCGGGTCACGGTCGGAACGCTCGCAGGCCTTGGCGATGCCGTCCCGGACTCGGGACAGGTTCGCCAGCACGGCTTCGCGGGAGTCTAGCACCATGAGTGAACAGAAGTTGACAATAGTTGAAGGTCGTTGACCCGTTTCACAGGGTGCGAGGCATGTCCCTCGACGGAGACGAGCGCATGGGCGCCGCCCCCCGGGGCTCGTCGTTCGAACGGGCTCACGGGGAGATGTTCGCAGGTCGACCCTGATCCGACGGGGGGGTGAGGGGCGGGGGGGCGTGCCCAGAGGCGGGGGAAGGGCGCCTCTCGAACCATCGTGCCTCCCCGCCCCACGACCGTCGGTCGCAGGACGAAGGTCCTGCGTTCAGCTCTTCAGGAAATCCGGGATGTCCAGGTCCTCTTCCGCGTCGAACGGCACCCGCTCGGGCACCGGCTTGAAGATCTCGTCTTCGTCGATGAGGATCGAGGGTACGGGTCCCGGTTCCTGCTCCTCTTCGAGCGCCTCGGGGATCGACACCGGCTCTTCCAGGATCCGGGACAGCCGTCCTTCCCGGCCGGCCCGCTCGACGAGCTTGTCGAAGCCCGCCGCGATGACGGTGACCCGGACCTCTTCCCCGAGTGCATCGTCCACGACCGCTCCGAAGATGATGTTGGCGTCGGGGTGCGCCACCCGGGTGATCGCGTCGGCCGCCTTGTTGACCTCGTGCAGCTTGAGGTCCGTCGGACCGGCGATCGACAACAGCACGCCGCGCGCGCCTTCGATGGATGACTCGAGGAGCGGGGAGGAGACGGCCGCCTTCGCGGCTTCCTCCGCCCGATCCTCGCCCGTTCCGTGACCGATCCCCATCAACGCCGAGCCGGCCCCAAGCATCACGGCCTTCACGTCGGCGAAGTCCAAGTTGATGAGGCCGGGGGTCGTGATGAGCGAGGTGATGCCCTCGACGCCTTGATACAGCACCTGGTCGGCCATGCGGAAGGCATCGACGATCGGCGTGTGCGGATCGGAGACCTGCAGCAGCCGGTCGTTGGGAACGACGATGAGGGTGTCGACGGCCTTCTTCAGCTCCGAGATCCCCAAGTCCGCCTGGGTGGCGCGCTTGCGGCCCTCGAACCCGAACGGTCTCGTGACGACGCCGATCGTGAGGGCTCCGGCCTTGCGGGCCAGCTCGGCCACGACGGGCGCGCCGCCGGTCCCCGTGCCGCCTCCCTCACCGGCCGTGATGAAGATCATGTCGGAGCCCTTCAGGAGCTCCTCCATCTCCTCGCGGTGCTCCTCGGCGGCTCGCCGCCCCACCTCAGGGTCCGACCCCGCCCCCAGCCCTCGCGTGGTCTCCCGGCCGATGTCCAGCTTGACCTCGGCGTCGGACATCAGCAGAGTCTGCGCGTCGGTGTTCACGGCCACGAACTCCACCCCTCGGAGCCCGGCTTCAACCATGCGGTTGACCGCGTTCACCCCCCCGCCGCCGATACCAACCACCTTGATCACGGCGAGGTAGTTCTGAGGAGTCTCCATCCTCGACCTCCGCTCCCCCGGGTGCTTCCGCCCCCGGTCTACCTGGGGAAACGCCGCT